>CAZGDY010000081.1:0-7881 GCA_964524965.1 uncultured Clostridia bacterium | reverse complement strand
TGTAGTTCTGACTATGATATCATACGGAGCCATCTTAGACAAGGTGCGCATACTTGATAAGACTATTTTAAATCCTATCTTTCAAACAGGATGCAGTTTGTGATGGAGTTTACAACTTATTGTTTGGAAGGAAACTCTCGAGATAAGAGCAAGACCCCGTTTTTCAAACAGCACAATTATTACTATCTTTAGAGATTTCTGACTTCTGAAAATTTTGGGAAAATTCCTGATTATGCTATCTTGACAAATGGTTACAATGTTCTATTTTTTAAAGAGGTAGAAAAGATATTAATTCAATAAAGTGTTTATCGAAGATTACAGAGAGTAAGAGGTGCTTCAATTGGATAAAGGATTCACCGTAATTGAGGTATTGATTTCTGCTCTTATTGTAACAGTTGCTATAATAGGATTGGTTATAGGATTTACCGGCGCTCTTAATAAGGTTGGACAGCTAAGAGAAACATCTATTGCGGACCGTCTTGTTCAGGAAAAAATGGAAGAGCTGAGAGGAGGTTTCAGAGAAATCCCCCCTCTTGCCTCTCCCGATGTCCTTAATGATGGCCGCTACGAAGTTACTATTACTGCCGTACAAGCCGGACCTTCCCTCACGGCACTTACTAAGGTTACCGTTACTGTGGAATGGCTATCCCATACCGATAAACAACTTTCCAGGAGTTTAGTTACTTATTTTACAGAAAAAGGAATTACTAAAACCTCGGATTGACAATGAATAAAAAAACATCAGTGCAAGGTTTTGCTGTATTTGAGCTTTTGGTCGCCTCAGCCGTAGCTTTAATTGTACTGGTGATGGGGATTATTGTGTTTGTTGGTAGTGATAGGAGTTTTAGATTTGGACAACAAGCAATTAGCTCTGAGGCAGATTTACGGTTGGCTATGGACTGGGTGAGAAGAGATATTCGAGGAGCTGAAGACATTGCTATATCCGGGAATACAGTTACCTTAACGATGCCTCCCTTAGTTTCTCTGGGCAATATTGTATATATTTGGAGTGGTAACCAGTTGACCAGGAGTGAAGGTATCAATTCCAAAGTAATTGTTACTGATATCACTCAATTTGACATAAGCGCTGGTGATACAGTTGCTATTACCTTGGCATCTATCAAACCTCGACTTAACAAAGAACATCAGTTAACCTCCAAAGTAACTATGCGCAATTGAAAAAGGTGCATAAAAATGAAGAAAAATGAGGGTTATTTAATAGTCGTATCACTATTTATTGCTACTTCAGTGCTTTTACTTCTGGGGGTTTTTCTGGGAACTGTTGTGGCTGAGAAAAGAAATGTGCAAAAATCCTACCACTCTGCCCGGGCTTTAAATTTAGCTGAGGCAGGAGTGGAAAAAGCTATATGGGAGTTGAATGATAATCCCGCCTCGGCCTCTACAGGACAGGTCAACATTGCCGGAGTAGGTGAGAGCTATTATACTATTGTTGTTTCAGAAAGCACTGCTGTGGTGCAAGCTACCGGTTACTCGCCAGAAGTAGTCGTTGCAGCACGGGTAGAAAGAGAAGTAACAATCCAAGCTATGGGTTTGGGAGGATTTGTTCTTGACCACGCTGTAGTTGCCATGGATGGACTTACGGTTGAGGGAGGTGGTCATGTATATGGAGATGTTCTTGTTGGGACCGGAACTACACTTCCGGCATCGGCAGATGTTACCGGCGATATAACAGAAAGTGACTTAGACCTTCCTCCAGTTCCCCCTCCTCCCCCTCCTTATGATTTTGACCACGACGGAGAAACTCTTAACGATGCGGTAATAACTGCAGGAGGTACCTATAGATATAAGGATATAAAAGTTAGCACGGGTACCTTATTGATCGCGGCTACCGACTCTCCTGTAACTATTTATGCCGAGGGGCTCGTGAATATTCTTACCGAACTTAGGATAGCTTCAGGTTCTAGCGTGATTATTCATGCAGGAGGAAATGTAAATATAGCGGGGAACGGAGTAATTAATGAAAGTGGAGACCCGACAGACTTTATTCTTTATGGAGCTGGCAAATGCGATTTAACTGGAAGTTCTGATTTTTATGGAGTAGTTTATGCTCCCGAAGTAAATATTACTATTGCTGGTGGTGCTAACGTTTATGGTTGTATAATAGGTGATACAGTAAAGGTTACTGGTGGTGGTGAAGTTTATTATGATGCAAGAGTAGGTGGTTTGGAAATTCCGGGTCTTGACATTTTTTCATTTATTCCTGGTTCCTGGGAGGAAACATAAAAGGGGTCAGGTCTTTAATATTTGACATTTCACTCTCCTTAGGACGAAAAACAATCTGTAATTATTAATAAAATTTTTTATATCGATAAATTTAAGGTAGTAAAAGATAAATTTTTCTTGAATGTAGTTATCTTGTTACATCAAGATAAGATAATCGAAAAGGTAAACTATTCAATTAAGAATAGAGGGCAAAGCTATGGACTTAATGCAGGCTGCCAGACTATCGAAGCTATCTTGGCAGAAAGTTCGTTCTATTTGAGTAGAACGAACTTTTTTTATTGGAGAGATGAATGTTTAAAGTGATTAATCAAAAAGGTCAGATTGGGATACTTATTATTCTCTTTACTTTAGGTGTTTTAGGAGTGATATCCTTTAGCTTTCTTTACCGCATGAGATTGGAGGGAGAAGCAGTTTCTAACTACTGTGATGCTGTTGCAGCCGAGTACCTTGCCTGGGCTGGTGTGGAACGAGCAATTGCTGAGTTAAAAAATGATAAAAACCATTACGATGATCTTTACGAGAGTTGGGCTAAAGGTTTTAAGGAAGATCTTGGTGCAGGTCACTACGATGTTCAACTTATCTGCGATGATGGTACCTTAAAACAGGTAGGGATAATTGATGAGGGCTCCAAATGAAATATAAATATGGCAGGAGAAGGTTCAGTAAGTGGGGGATGGACTCCTTTTGAGCTTAGCTTAAATGCTCTTGATACCGTAGGCAAGAACAAGTCAAAGGCTATTGTTGAATATCGCTATGGCTTAGATAATGCACCGGGTAAAAAGGATGTAGACGATGACAAGGATAATTTTATCCTTAGTGAGGATGGCATAGACAATGATGCGGATGGTGAGATAGATGAGAAGAATGAGGGAGTTGATGAACCGGATGAGTTTTGTCCGGATAACCCCTTGGGAGATGATAACCCTTTTGAAACAATGCCGGAGATAAGACTGGTTTCTGGAATAGGTGAGTATACTTATAACAGGATTAAAGATTACATAACAATTTATTCTTATGACAAGAATATTGACAGGGAGGGAAATTTACGCTTAAACATAAATTTTGCTTCTCCCGCACAGCTTGCTCAGGCACTAATAAAATCCGGTTTTTCTGAAGATAGAGCAGTTCAAATTGCTGTTAATATAGTTGATTTTAGAGATGAGGATAATGTTCCTACTGAATATAAAGGAAAATATGGAATTGAGGCGACTCCCTATATTAACGAAGTTATGCCTAATTTCACCAGTTCTGTGAATACAGCTGTTAGCGACCTTACTAAAGGAGGGATAAAGTATCTGAAAGATAAGGCTGAAGAGAAGGTTAGGGAGAAGATAAAAGAGAAAATAAAGGGTGATATTCCTGGACTTGATGGGATTTTAGATGAGATTATTGGTGTAGGGGAAAAAAAACTTGATAAAATTATTGACAGGTATAAGAAGGAGCAAAGCTTACAATTTAAAAAAAATAACCCCTCTCTTTTTACCTTATTTGAGACAAGAACTGCTTTTGCTGAGGAAAGTGACTCAGTTAAAATGGAAATCCAGATAGAATGGGTGGAGCTTTATAATCCTTATCCTCTTACCATCTCTGCGTCGGGATGGAGAATAAAAACTTCTCTTAGAGAAAGAAGGGTTTTAGGAGTGGTTTCTTCCCGGGGATACTGGGTGGTGTTTAATGTAGTTATAAAAATATCGGGAGAGACTATAGGAAAGGAACTTATGGGGAATTTTACAGATACTGTTCAACTCATAAATAAAAATGGACAAGTGGTAGATGAGGTAACTTACTACAACTATGGTGTTCCCTGGAGAGCTTGGGAGAAAAATGACCCCCGAATGCGGGAGTTCGTAGGATTTATGCCCGGGGGAAGTCCTTGGCATAGCAATTGGTACTGGATGCCCAGAATTGGAGAAGTTGATCCCGAAGAGGCCTTTAGTAGTTTTTACGTGAAAAATAAATCTTTTAGCTCTATTGGAGAAATAGGATACATCCACAGCGCTAAGCAGTGGTGTACTATAAATCTAGATAAAGCAGGTGAGTGGTCTATCCTTGATAAAATTACTACAGCTTATCCACCCCAGAAATCGGTGAAAGGAAAGGTTAATATTAACACAGCCAGTCAAAAAGTTCTGGAGTCTTTACCTGAAATTGATTCTAAAATAGCTGGGCAAATCATAAGTTACTGCGATGGTAAGGATGGGCCATTTGATGAAATAGGGGAAATTACTGAAGTTATAGGGATGCAAAAGTTAGGGGCTAATGGTTGGGATGATGACAGAGACGGGTATGTGGACGAGGATGATGAAAAAGAAGCTATTTTAAGGGGCATCTCTAATTTAATCACGGTGCGTAGTATGTGTTTTACTATTGTTTCTCTGGGTAGAGTGGTAGAAGATGGTAAGATGATTGCAGAGAAGAAAATAAAAGTGGTAGTGGACAGGGACTTACCGGTTAGGATTCGGTATTACCGCCAGATTTATCAAGATGAGTAAAGTTCAGCATAGCCTCCTAAAAATTTTAGCTATTACCTTATCTCAAGAATTTAAGAGGGTTTTTCGGAAGTTAAAAACGTGTCGCTAAGTGCGTCAAGTTGACGAGAACAATTGTTTATGTAAAATGGACTTCCAGCGAATACAATTAGAGCGAGGGGATGAATGATAAAAACTATAGCCCAGATAAACGAGAAAGTAAAAAAAGGAAAAGCTGTGGTAGTTACAGCAGAGGAAATAATAGATATAGTGCAGGAGGAAGGGATAAAAAAAGCTGCCCAAAAAATAGATGTGGTTACCACTGCTACTTTCGGACCGATGTGTTCTTCTGGAGCTTATATCAATATTGGTCACACTAAGCCCAGAATAAGATTAGGTGGCGGCAGAACTTATCTTAATGATATTCCCGTTTATGCTGGATTTGCTGCTGTGGATTTTTTTATTGGTGCCACAGCGCTTCCTGATGATGAACCTCGAAACAAGATTTATCCTGGCGAGTTTAGATATGGAGGCGGACACCTCATCGAGGATCTTGTAGCAGGAAAAGATGTAAAATTGGTGGCTACTACTTATGCGACTGATTGCTACCCAAGACCTCAATTAGAAACCTGGATAAATATAAAAGATTTGAACCAGGCAACTCTTTTTAATATGAGAAATGCATATCAGAATTACAATGTTGGTGTTAATCTTTCTGAAAAAATAATCTATACTTATATGGGAATTCTTAAACCTCACCTTGGTAATGCAAATTATTCTACTTGTGGGCAACTCTCACCCTTAATGAACGATCCCTATTATGAAGTTATAGGAATAGGTACAAAGATTTTTTTAGGGGGGGGAATCGGTTTTATAGCTTGGCATGGAACTCAACACAATCCCAATGTTGTACGAAGTGAAAATGGTACACCAAGAGAGGGGGCCGGGACAATAGCTGTTATTGGAGATTTGAAAAAGATGAGCCCTGAATATCTTCAGGGTACCAGCATGACTGGCTATGGAGCTACTTTTAGCGTAGGGATAGGTGTACCCATCCCTATTCTTAACGAGAGAATTTTGCGCTACACCACGGTAAAAAATGAACAAATCTATACTCAGATTGAAGATTACAGTGAGGCTTATCCCCAACGAATTCCTGATACTTTGGGCGAAGTAAATTATGCCCAGCTTAACTCAGGTAAAATAATCATAAAAGGGGAAAAAGTTCCTACGGGATGTCTTTCCAGCTATTGTAAAGCTCGGAAAATAGCTGACACTCTAAAGGAATGGATAAAAAAAGGTAAATTTTTCCTCACTGAAGCAGTAGCACCACTGCCTTCTGTTAACTCAGGAGTTACCTTTAAGCCCCTCAAGGAAAGGCCTATTAAATAGGATTTTTAGGCGAAATAACAAAATAAGTAAATAAACATATTCAATGGGGGGGGTTGACATTAGTAAAATTTTAATTAATAATATAGCTTAGAGTCAGGAGAAAGGCTCACTTCGTAGAGCCTGTGCAATGACCTACCTTTCAAAGGCTGATTTGGGAAAAAAGGAGCTAGTGAGGGGTAGTATTTTTTTTTGTTGTATAATTAGATAATTAAAAGAGGTGGAAAGAAGTGAACGCAACAGAATTAAAAAGAGGGAACTTTAATTTTTCCTTAGGAGACTATTTCCAGGAAATTGGAAAGTCTCCTCTTTTGTCTCGACAAGAGGAAAAAGAACTTTCTCGCAAAATAAAACGCGGAAGAGGTCAATTTACAGATCTGATACCACAGATAATAGCTTTAGTAGCAAATAATACTAAGCTCTTAAACTTTTTTTTAGAAGGTGGGTATTCTTATCAGGATTTACTGAAAATTAAAGACAATATGGACAAAATCAGAAACCTGGTTAATTTCATCATTAGAAACAGACAAAGAATTGTCGAGGTGGCAGGGCTTTCTGACAAAAAAATTAGACATGATATTGCCTCATTGGTTAGAATTAAAGAAATGTACGAACAGTATAAAAGGGCGATGATTAAGGCTAATTTACGTTTGGTGGTAAGTTTTGCTAAGGGTTATGTTCATCAGGGAGTATCGCTTCCTGACTTAATACAAGAAGGGAATATTGGTCTTTCCCACGCTGTGGACAAGTTTGATCCTGATATTGGAAATCGTTTTAGTACTTATGCCAGCTGGTGGATAAAACAATCATTAAATCGAGCTATAACAGAGCAGGGAAGAACTATCCGTTTACCGGTTCATATTGCTCATCTTTTAAAAAAAATAAATTATGCTTCTAATAGGTTAGAACAGGAGTTTCAAAGAGAACCTACTCCCAAAGAAATTGCTGAAAGCATGGAATTACCGACAAGTAGAGCAAGAGAAGTTATCAAATTAAGTCAAGATTCTATTTCTTTTGATAGCCCGCTGGGAGACGGCGAGAGTGATTCTACCATAATGAATTTTGTTGCTGATTATGGTGTTCCTTCTCCAGTGTACGAATTGACTTTGAAAATGTTAAAAAAAGAAGTAAAAAATCTTTTAGGTAAAGCAATCAAAGATGAGCGAGAAATGGACATCCTTAAGCTGAGATTTGGTTTAGAGGATGAAAAGACCTGTTCTTTGCGAGAATTGGGTGGAAAATACGGAGTTAGCAGGGAGAGAATTAGACAGATACAGGAAAAAACACTTCGAAAACTTAGAACTTTTGCTGAATCGAAAGAATTACAAGGATATTTGGAACTTCTGGATATTTTGCGCTCTCAAATGAAAGATACTAATACTTAGAATTAATAAGAGGTTAAAGGTGTTGCATCAGATAGAAAAAAAACCCCTTTTTCCCCAGGAAAAAAAGGTGGAGGTTCTATCTAATCGACATATAAAAGCTCGCTACTATAAACTTACCTTTAAAACTCCGTTTTCTTTTTCTGAAGTTACGCCCGGGCAATTTATAAACATAAGAGTTAAAGATACTTTTCCGCCTCTTTTAAGAAGGCCATTTAGTATAAGCAATATACTATCCAAGAGAGTTGAAATAATTTACAAGGTAGTTGGTCAAGGAACAAATCTTTTATCTGAAGTAAAAAAAGGAAATTATCTGAGTATTTTGGGACCTATTGGTAGGGGCTTTTCTATTTCCAAAGAAGTTAAAGAACACATTTTAATTGGAGGTGGGATAGGAG
>CAZGDY010000080.1:3349-8162 GCA_964524965.1 uncultured Clostridia bacterium | reverse complement strand
TGCTATTACCCGGCGCGAGCAAGCGCCTAACCTTATTTTCAATTTGGAATTTTATAAATAGTACACATTGTGCAAGTTAGCACAGTATATTAAAATTTTTTATCTTGTCAAATCAACTAATTTTTAATTTTTTAATGACGCGCTAAATTGGCTTGGAAAGAGGATTTAGTTAGAGAAGAGGGGCAACTTGACAAAAAATTTATTAGTTATATATTTTTTTACTAAATACAGAAAAAGATGATTTAAGCTTTTGTTCTTTCTCAAGATGGTTTCATGAAAAAGTAGAAATTTAAAGTCAAAAGAAGATCTGGAAATAGTTAAATTAGTTCTAAAGGGGTTCTTAATTTTATTGAAATTTTAACATAAATGTAGTAATTAGACACATCTTAATCAAAAATCAAAAGGAGGTGATGGTTGCTACAAGAATAAAGGGAGTGTGAGAAAGCTTGAATATTTATAAGGAGGAAATAGATGTGTATTAAAAGGGGTATGTTAATTTTATTTGCTGCGTTTATGGTTATTCCCTTAATTGGTACAGGAGCCTCTTTTGGAGCAGTGATGGACACATGGACTGCTGGGGAGTCATTGCCTATGCCCCGAGTAGTCACAGACCGACCACTTCATATTGGCTATGCGGCACCAAATATGACCTCAGAGTCCTGTCAGAGGGATTGGTGGCATGCTCAGATAGAAGCTGAAGAGAGGGGATGGGAAGTAACAGCGGTACTAGATGCTGAAACACAGGATACACAACGAGATGGAATGAGAACTTTTATCAACAAAAATGTCGATGCCATAATACTAGTTTACTGGGAAATGGAACCACTTAGAGACCTTATTCTGGAGGCAAGAGAAAAGGGAATTGGAGTATACTGTGTGGACACTGAACTTAGAGACGGAGTCCTTGTAAATACTACCCAACCTAATGGTGTAGTAGGAGCGCAGATGTTCTATTATGGTCTTGACAGGCTGGGCGGTAGGGGTAAGATGCTTATCTTAAATCTTACCTATCATATTTTGCGCCGCAGGTGCTATTCTGCCCAAGGGCTTGTTTCAAACGACTGGCCGGCACTAGAATTAGTTGGTTTTGAGGATCTGCCGGTTCCCGGATGGGAGAAAGCATCTTTTGATTACGCTTCAAATTATGTGACCAGGTTCGGTACTGATTTAAATTGGATATTTGCCGGTTGGGACACTCCTGGTATTTTTGCTGCCCGAGCTGTTGAACAAGCTGGTTATACCCGCGATGACATTTTTATAACTGGTATTGACGGAGGGTCGCAAGCCTATGGTGAGATAAGAAAAGGTTCACCCTTTACTGCTACTATGAGTCAACCTTTTGAGGAATACGTTCACGTTGCCTTTGAGCTCGTTGACCAGTTGCAGATTAAGGGAATGAGTCTTGAGGAGTCTCTTCTTTCTCCATCTCGAGTTGTTTACTTACCTCCAGTTTTGACCACACCGGAAAATCTTCCGGAAGCAGGAGGATCTATTCACGAGGTTTTCGGTAGTACCTATTATGATCCGGAAAAGAAAGATGCCTGGTATTTCTGGGGAGAGCCATATAAGATAAAGGCGTAAAGTTAAGATGGAGTTGTATATTTTTTTAGATTGTTAAAAAAAGGGAGAAGGATTGTTCTCTCCTTCTCCCTTTTTTAAGATAAAAATTTAGGGGTGAAAATTATGGAAAGGGAAGCTGTTAAAAAAGAGCAAAAAAAAGAAATAAAAGAATCTCCTCTTTTAGAAGTGCGGGGTATGACTAAAGTGTTTCCTGGCGTTGTTGCTCTTAATAAGGTGGATTTAGAAATAAAGGAAGGTGAAGTGCACACTGTGGTTGGCGAGAATGGGGCTGGAAAAAGCACCTTGTGTAATGTTATCACTGGTATTTACATGCCAGATGAAGGCGAGTTGTTCTGGGAAGGGAAAAAAGTTCTTTTTACTCATCCCCGACAAGCTCTTGACGCCGGAATCCGAATGGTATATCAGGAAAGAAACCTCATTCCCTTTCTTACTGGTGCCCAGAATATTTGCTTAGGAGAGGAAGAAACAAGAAAAGGGTTAGTTGATGAGAGTAAAATCTTAGAAATAGCCAATGCTTTGAGCAAGCGTTTGGGGACTAACGTACCTATTGATGTTCCGGTAAACCGATTATCTCCTTCGGCAAGACAGATGATAGAAATATTAAGAGCTTTCCACCGTCAACCTAAATTATTACTTTTAGATGAGCCCACAGCCAGTTTAACTGAAGCTGATGTAGAAACCTTATTTCATGTGATAGATAGTATAAAAAAGGAGAAGATAAGTGTTTTATTTATCTCTCACAAATTAGCAGAGGTTTTTCGAGTGGGGGATCGAATATCCATTTTCCGTAACGGTGAAAAAGTCTATACTGGAAAAACTTCCGAGGTAGATCGCCAGTCCTGCATCAAATATATGATAAACCGGGATTTAAAAAGACAGTATCCAGAAGTAATCCCCACCTCAACCGAGGAAAAACTTCTTGAAGTGCAAAATGTCAGTGAAGACGGTCGGGTCAAGGATGTTAGCCTCCATGTCAAAAAAGGAGAAGTAGTGGGACTTTATGGATTGGTTGGCTCAGGACGCACGGAATTAGCGGAGTTAATATACGGTCTTCGTCCTAAAAAAGAAGGTAAAATTATTTTTGACGGAAAAGAACTGAAAGTTCAAGCCCCCGAAGAGGCCATAGAAAAAGGTCTTTTGCTGGTTCCTGAGGATAGAAGAGAACATGGACTTTTTTACAATTTTAATCTCAAACAAAATATCACCATTTCCTTTTTAAAAAGGAAATTGTGCCGATTTTTGGGTTTAGTAAAACTCAAAGATGAGACCAAATTAGCCCAAAATATTGCTGCCTCTTCTCAGTTAAACTTAAAGTATAAAAGCCTCAATCAAGGGATAGATGAGCTTAGTGGAGGGAACAAACAGAAAGTAGTCATTGGACGATGGATAGCCCAGGAGCACATGAAGCTCATTATTATGGATGAGCCAACTCAAGGTATTGATGTAGGGACCAAACACGAAATATATGTCTTAGTACGAAATCTTGCTAAGCGGGGGGTTGGAGTTATTTTTATTTCATCAGAGCTACCGGAACTTTTAGGAGTTTGTGATAGATTATATATTTTTAGAGGGGGAACTGTTTCTGGAGAGTTAAATAGGGCAGAGTTTGATGAGGAAAAAGTTTTGCATTATGCTCTTCATTAAGGTTTTTTCGTTTTCGAAAATATATAATTTATTAAGAAGATAAAAATATAAATCCCTGATTGAAAATTTTAATTTTTTAATGAGAAATGAAAAGATAAAAAAAGTTTTAGAGGAAAATTTACTGAAATTAGGAGATTGCAAATGTCTTCAGAAGAAATTGCCAAAAATCAACAAAAAAAAGAAAAACATCAAAGTAGCGCTGAGCCTAAAAGTTTAGTGAGGAATTTTCTTGTCAGGTACGGTTTACTTTTCGTAGCGGTTTTTCTTTTTATTTTGTTTTCGGTCCTAGAACCGCAGTTTATTACACTGATTAATATTTTTACAGTAGTCAGACAAGCAAGTATTCTTGGATTGATGGCTTTGGGTTTAACCATGATCGTGATTTCTGGAGAATTCGATATTTCTTTTGTAGCTATTGCCACTTTCTCTGGGGTAATTCCTGTAATTCTTATAATGCGTGGCGTAGAAAATGTACTGCTTGTTTGGAGTATTGCTGTTGCCTGTGGCATTGTCTTTTCTCTTCTTAACTCAGTGAATATCATCTATGTGGGAATTCCCTCGTTTATTGCTACTCTTGGCATGATGGTAGTTTTGACGGGAATTTCCAGGGGCTTCACCGGGGGTATTACTACTTATCCTCAAGCTTTTCCTCCAGGCTTTGAGCTGGTAGGAAGATATATGATAGGTGGGTTGATTCCTGCCCCGGTGATTATATTTATAGGGGTATCGATACTGTTAATACTTCTGTTAGATTACAGCCCCAAGGGCCGATATATTTATGCCATTGGAGGAAATCCCAAGGCCTCTCTTCACGTAGGTATCAATGTGAAAAAAATTAAAATTTTGGTCTTTCTTGTAGCAGGTGTGACGTATGGTATTGGAGGGATAATAATGTCTTCGATGTTTGGATCTTGCTCTCCAGGTATGGGAGAGGGCTATCTTTTGCCTGCTATCATCGCCTGTTTTTTAGGAGCAGTCTTTTTGACCGAAGGTATTCCCAATCCTCGAGGAACTATCGTAGCTGCTATATTATTGGCTATTTTGTCTAATGGTTTTACGATGACTAATGTACCGTTTTACGGTAGAGCTATAATTCAAGGGATTATACTACTTATTTCTATCGGTATGCTTGTTGTTCTAAGAAAAAGAAGGCAAGCTACTTAGATTTTTTTGAAAAAATCAACCAACTTAAAAGTATAAAAAATAAGCTAAAAAATTGCAGGCAGGAGGAAAATACATGGGAGCTACAACAAATTCAAAAAGTAGCAAGACGCCAACTAAGACGCAGGAGGTAATAGGAAAGCGGGAACGTAGCCTCTTAAGCACTTTAGTTTTAAGGTATGGGGTTTTGTTCATAACCATTATTGTATTTATTGTATTTTCCTTGATGCAACCAAGATTTATAACCCCCAGAAATATTTTTAATTTAATTGGTCAGGGGAGTATAATTGGGCTACTGGCTTTAGGCTTGACTAATATAATTGTGGTGGGGGAATTTGACATTTCCTTTGCGGCGATTGCTACCTTTTGCGGTGTTCTTAGTGTTTTTCTTGTGGGGGCAACGGGGATGAATTTATTTCTTGCCTGG
>CAZGDY010000080.1:0-3339 GCA_964524965.1 uncultured Clostridia bacterium | reverse complement strand
TTTCTCTTTTTTACGCAGTAAATGTTGTATATGTTGGAATCCCTTCTTTTATTGCCATTTTGGGATTAATGGGAGTTTTGACTGGGGTCTCTAAGTGGATAACGGGGGGTTCGATTCTTTATTTTGCCTTTATGCCACGTGGATTCGAAAGTATCGGTAGGGGAATGATTGCTAATTTAATTCCTTCTCCAGTTATTTCTTTTTTAATTGGAGCTTTGGCGGTAGTGGTTTTCCTGGAATACACTTATATAGGTCGGTACTTTTATGCTGTAGGTGGAGGTCGTGAGGCCGCCCGGCGTGCGGGTGTAAATGTTCGGAAAGTTAAGTTTTTGGCTTTTTTAGTGATGGGGATAATAGCAGGGTCATCTGGACTGCTTATGGCTTCAATGTTTGGCGTAGGTAATCCGGTTATGGGAGATTCTTTTCTTTTTCCAGCTATTATTTCTGCCTTCTTGGGAGCAGTATTTTTGAAAGAAGGTATTCCCAATCCCTCGGGAGCGGTGGTAGCTGCGATATTATTAGCAATCATAGCCAATGGTTTAGTAATGTTGGGCTTACCTTTATATGTTAAGGAAATAGTACAAGGAGCAATTTTGGTTGTAGCTGTAGCTATGGTTAGTTTGTTAAAACGGGGAGGAATCCCCGGGGTAAAAATGGGTTAAAGGAAAGATAAATTATTATAAGGGATTTATCAAAAATAAAGCGAAAAAGGGAGGTGATAGAATAAGTTTATCTAGTGCGGTTTATAGCTATTTCATTTAGTGGGGATTAGAAAAAAAGTATAAAAAATTTAGTTGTTGAAGACAGAGAATTGATTTGTTTTTCATGAAAAACAAAAAATTAAACTAAGTACCAGGAGGTAAATAGAAATGGAAATTACTGATCAGTTGGTTAAAAAACTCCAGAAGTTAGCCTTAGATAACAGAATCTTAACTATGAAAATGTTTCATGAGAGTGGACAAGGTGGACATTATGGAGGGTCCTTTTCCTGCGCGGAGATTCTTACTGTTTTATACAATGCAGTATTAAAAGTTGATCCCAAAAATCCAGAATGGAAAGAAAGAGATCACTTTATTCTCAGTAAAGGTCACGTTAGTGGTATGTTTGGGGCGGTTTTAGCTAATGCAGGTTTTTTTAGCAAAGAAAGACTTGCTGAATACGATGAACTAGAAAGTATGATCGGGATGCACACAACGTTACATATTCCTGGGTGTGATCATCCGGCAGGCTCTTTAGGTCATGGTTTATCAGTGGGAGTAGGTGTAGCCCTGGCAAAAAAATTAGATAAGATACCCTCGCGGATATTTGTTTTGCAAGGTGATGGTGAAATAAATGAAGGTGAACCCTGGACAGCTGCCATGTCGGCATCTAAATACAAGCTTGATAATCTTGTCTCGATAATAGATCGAAATCAGTTGTCGATGGATGGACCAACAGAAGAGATAATGCCACTTGAGCCCTTGGAGGATAAATGGAGGAGTTTTGGTTGTGCTGTGAAGACGGTAGATGGGCATGATGTAAGAGGCCTTTTAGAGGTTTTCAACTCACTTCCTCTGGAGAAAGGAAAACCTACCTGTATTATTGCAAAAACGGTAAAAGGAAAATATGCACCTTACATGGAAGGACGTTATAAATATCATTACAGCGCCTTAACTGATGATGGGTACAAGGAACTTATTGGGATGTTAGAAAAAGCTAAGGAAAGTGTTTAATTTAAAAAAATAAGTGAAGTTAAAGTGTTAAGTGTGCTAAAAACAGGTTTAAAGAATCTCGTCGCCCGACAAGGGTGAAAACTTGTTTTTTAAAAAAAACAAAATTGATAATTAAATGTAGCGAAAGGAGATATTTAAATGGCTCAAAGAGAAGCATTTGTAATGGATTCCGAAGTTTTTAAGGGATTAGCTGGTAGGGATGCCTATGGGAAAACTTTGGCTCAGTTAGGTGAGGAAGATGAAAGAATAGTAGTGCTAGCCGCGGATGCTCTTAATTCTACCAGAGGTAATTTGTTTACAGAAAAATTCCCAGAAAGATCTTTTAACTTTGGTATCGCCGAAGCAAATATGATGGCGGCAGCATCCGGTCTTGCAATGATGGGAAAAACACCAGTTGTTGCATCATACGGATTTGTTTTGGCAACACGGTGCTCGGAACAAATACGGGTTGATGCCTGTTATGCCAATCGAAATGTCAAAGTAGTGTGCACCGCTAGTGGTTTTGCTATGGCAGCAGGAGGTGTAACCCACCATTGCACCGAAGATATTCCTGTTATGCGAAGTTTTGCCAATTTGGTAATTGTTCAACCAGCCTCACCAATAGAGACTGCTTTAGCCACCCGTGCTCTTATTCTTGATTACGAGGGACCTGTTTATCTTCGTTTATCTCGAGATGAGATGTTTGGTGGCGGAGGAGATGAGATTTATCAAGGGGGAGAGGTAAAGTTTGAGATAGGTAAGGCAATTACCGTGAAAAAAGGTAACGATATAACCTTAATATCCTCGGGACAGTTAGTAGGAGTTAGTTTACAAGCTGCTGATGTTCTGGCAAAAGAAGGTATTAGCGCTCGTGTAATAAATATGCATACAATTAAACCTATTGACGAAGAGGTTATTGCAAAAGCCGCTGAGGAAACAAAAGGGATTATTACTGTAGAGGATTGTAATCTTGCTGGTGGGTTAGGGGCAGCTGTTTGTGAGGTTGTTTGCAAAACCCATCCTGTTACGGTAAAAATGATTGGCGTTCCTGAGAATAAATTTGGTCCCATAGGACCATCCCAGGAAGCACTCTGGGATTATTTTGGTATAAATCAAGCCAACATAATTAAAACAGCTAAAGATATTTTAGAGTAAAGTTTTATTTTTGAAAAAGAAGAAAAAAGAAACTGAATATCTAAGTTGTTAATTTCTGAACTGAGGAAAAAAAGTTTTGGTTAAACGCAATAGGTAGATTATTTGTGCTATCTAGGCGAGAAGTGTTTTTGGGTAATCCGCAGATTTATAATACATGGTAGAGTGCTTCAAAGTACTCTACCATGGTGTACAGGATTGTTGAATCAGAAGAATTTTAACGGTTTCTACGGGTGATGGATAACATTATTTGATGGAGAAATTTATATAATAAGATAACCGAGAGTCTTTTGGTGAGAAATTTTATTTTAATTAAAAAGGAGGAAAACAATGGCAACGAAGAGAAAAGTTGCAAAAATGATTACGCCCAAAAGATTTGAAATTGTAGAAGAGCCCTTAAGGTCCCTGCAGCCTAATGAGATTTTAATTCGAATTATAGCGGTCGGTCTTTGTCATTCAGAGATGCCTACTTATCTTGGAAAAAGCGCAATTGATG
>CAZGDY010000079.1:0-8176 GCA_964524965.1 uncultured Clostridia bacterium | reverse complement strand
GTTATAGATTCAGGCACTTACAGAAATGCTTCTATGGTAATAATTCCAGGAACTGAGAAAATGCGTGGGGTAAAGTTAGCGGCTGCCCTTGGCTATTTTTGTACCGAGTATACCAGGGGTTTAAATATCTTTTTCGACCTCAAAAAAAACTTGGTTGAAAAAGCTATAAAGCTCGTTTCAGAGAATAAAATAGAGATAGTGAAAGATGCCTCTAAGAACCACTTATTTATAGAAGGATTAGTTCATACCACCCATGGAATAGGGAAAGCATTAATAGTCTACAAACATCCAAATTTAATTTATCGGAAGTTTTATTCCCATAAAAACTTGACCGATTCCGGAAAAACTCTTTTTACCCCACCCCAAACTAACAATGAAGATAATTTTTTAAAGCACCTTCTAATATCTGATATTTACTCCTTTTTAAAAAACACCCCGGCCAACAAACTCACCTTTCTCAAAGACGGCACAAAAATAAATCTTCTAATGGCCCGACATAGTCAGAACAATTATCCCGGATTTGCTGGACACTCCATGATAAATTTTTTGGGTAAGCAGTTATCTGATGATTTTATTGCTGAGACTCAGGCTCTCACATGTTTAGCTGTAGAAGGTAGAATGAGAGGAGTTCCACTACCGGTAATGAGCTCCTGGGGAAGCGGTAATCTCGGACTGATTGCTACTATTCCTGTTTATCTTTTAGGGAAAAAATATAAAAAAACTGAGCAAGAGATTCTCCGGGCCTTAGCTCTGAGCAATTTAATCGTCGGGAAAGTTAAATCCCACTTAGGCAATGTATCCTCTATGTGTGGAACGAGCATCGCAGGAGCTGCTGGAGCCTGTGCAGGTTTAATATATCTTAACGATGGGGAAAGCAAAGAAATCAAAAATGGTATAAATATAGTAATAAGTTCGATGACTGGGATTATTTGCGATGGGGCAAAACCGGGATGCTGGACAAAAATCATGGCAGCCGTGGGAATTGCCATTAAAGCATCTTTATTAGCCTTACATGGGATACATCCTGATTCAAGAGATGGAATAATAGATAAAAAATTAGAAAAAACCCTCTCCAATTTAGAAACTGTAGAAAAAATAGGAATGTCCAACATGAAAAATGTCTTAGCCGAAATCATTAAAAGAAAAAATAGATTTATTGGTAGCCATTCTAACAGTGGCCAGTAAGATAAAATTACCAGAATAATAAAATAAGCAGAGCTCCGGTCGTGAACATTTGGCATTCAAATAATTTATCTTGTTTTATAAGTTTCAATGAGATTCCAAAATAATGCCAAATGCTCACGACCTGACCCTTTATCTTTTTGAAAAAGTACTGATATTTTAATTGTCCATTGTGCTATTTTGCCTTGATTCTTTTGGAAATAAGAACTATAATTTCTTACAAAATTAAAAATTCAAAATAGGACAAAAGAAATGGCTTTTAGATCATGAACAGGTCAAAAAAGCATCTATAAATATCTGAATTTACAAAACAAAGATGGATGCTTTTCCTTTTTTGAGTAGCTTATCAAAGAAAAAATAATATTTTCAAGAAGATACTAACCAGGAGAAGATTAATGAACGCAAATTTAAAAAAAAGATTATCCTCTCGTCTCCAAAAAACTAAATCTTTAATGGAAAAAAAGGGCTTAAAAGGAATACTTGTTTTTTCCAGTTATTTAGAAAAAGAGGGGAATGTGTATTATTTAGTGAACCACCACAATTTTTTTCCTCCGATAGCTAATGATCAATATTACTGTGGTTTAGGCTACTCGGCGGTAGTTTTAAGTTTAGAAGATGACCCTGTTCTCATCGCTCCTCTTGGGTATCAAAAGGAAAAAGTAGCCTCTCTTAAATATGCTAAGACAGGGCCCAATCTAGTAAATGATTTGATTGAAGTTTTAGAAAAATTAAAATTAAATAAAGATAATCTAGGAATAGTTGGTACTGACATTGTTCCTTACGCTTACTATATGAAGCTGAAAAAATTTCTCCCTCAAGCTAATTTTATCCCCGCCGATGATATTATCCAGAACCAACGTCTGATTAAAGATACTGACGAAGTAAAAATATTAAAAAAAGCGGCTCAGATAGCTGAGCGTTGCATGGACGCCACTTTAAAGTATATAAGGCCCGGATTAGAAGAGTGGGAAATCGCTGCTTTTATAACTAAATTAGGGTTAGGAGAAGGAGTTGAACATGTAGCCAGAATACGTGTTCATTCCGGCCCATTGGCTGGTAGTTTAAGATGGCCCATGCTCTCAAAAAGAATTATAAATGAGGGAGAATTGATAACTATTGACTTTATCGGATGGTATCAAAGCTATGCCTTTGATATTCTGGGAACTACAATTGCTGGAAAAGACAAAAATAATCAGGATGAGCTTGTAACTCTAAGTAAAAAAATTACTGCCAAGGCTTGCCAGAAAATTAAACCAGGAATAAAAGTATCGGAGCTGGCCAGCTCACTTTTAAATATAGAGAAATCAACTGGCAAAAAAATTAGTTTTTTTGGACATGGGATTGGTATCGAAGTTGTGGAAAAACCTATTCTTCGCCCTCAAAGCGATTTTAAATTGCAACCAGGAATGGTTCTTTGTATAGAACCTTCCCTTGAAATTAGAAAAGGGGAAAAAATTTGCTTTGAAGAAGAAGTTTTGGTAACCACAAAAGGATATGAAAAACTTACTGATTTAACTAAAATATAATTACAAAAAATAAAGAGGCTCTCAAATGGAAAATATAGATAAAGTTATTAATACTGATGTCCTGGTAATAGGAGGAGCCTGTGGAGCGAGAGTAGCTATAGAAATTAGTAAAAGGGATGTAGATGTTACTTTAGTGGTGAAAGGCAATGTGGGACGATCTGGAGCTACTCCTATGGCCGGAGCTGATATAATGATTGATGGTGAAAATGCTTGTAGGCTTGGTTATCCTGCTAATCCAGAGGATAAACCAGAAAATTTTGCTAGAGATATTGTTACAGAAGGACTCTTCCTTAACGACCAAACATTAGTAAGAGCTTATACTGAAAATGCCGGAGAGGTAGTTGAGGAAATTATCCGCTGGGGCATGAAAGTTAAAACCTTTGAACGAGCTCACGGAGAGGAAAATCCTCGAGGTATTATAACTACTGGTATTCAGATAGCCAGCGCTCTAAGAAGAAAGTTAAAAAAATCTAAAGGAATAAAAGTAGTTCCCTACACTATGGTGATCGACTTACTTACCAAAGATAATAAAGTAATCGGAGCTCTGGGGATTAACTTATCTAGCGGTAAAATAATTATATTTAAAACTAAAGCTGTAGTCCTGGCAACAGGAGGTTGGCATCAGTTATACCCTTTTACCAGTGGCAGCGATGATTTAACTGGCGATGGACAGGCGATGGCTTATCGGGCCGGTGCTGAGCTAATAGATATGGAGATGGTTCAGTTTTGTCCAAATATTATTTTAACTCCTCCCCGATATAAAGGAGCCTTATTTTTATATTGGCCTATCGGAGGAGAAGTTACAGGACACCTGCTTAACAGCTCGGGAGAGCGGTTTATGAGGCGATGGGATTTAAAGCGAATGGAAAACAGCACTAAAGAGATTGTTTCTATCGCTTCCGCTTATGAAGTTAAAGAAGGAAGAGGCACTCCAAAAGGAGGAGTATTTTATTCCCTCAATCATCTCCCAAAAAATATATTTAATCAAATGAAAACCAAACTCCCCAATTGGAAGTGGGAGCATGTTGATTATTCACCTTTGATGAAAAAACTTGAGGAGGGCTTTGCCATTGAGGTAACTCCAGCTGCTCATTTTTTCATAGGAGGAATCAAAGTAAATTGCAAACAAGAAACTAATTTGCCTGGTTTATACGCTGCCGGGGAATGTGCCGGTGGGCTATGGGGAGCAAACAGAATAGCTGCTGCTACTACTCAAATTTTGGTACAAGGAAAAATAGCCGGTGAGCAGGCGGCAAAATTTGCCAAAAACAATGATTTTTTTGATTACGATTCTAAGCAGGTTGACGAGATTATTAGAAAAATTTTTGCTCCTTTCCAAAGAAAAAAGGGACAAAAACCTCATCAGATAAAACATCAATTACAAAAACTTGCCTGGGAAAATATGGGAGTAGTAAGAGAGCAAAAAACTTTAAAATCGGCCCTGGAAAATGTAAAAAAGCTGCGCCAGGAAGACCTGCCTAAATGTTATTTTTCTTCTAAAACTCACCGCTACAATTTGGAATGGAAAGGATTTTTGGAAGTTTGTAACCTGACCGATATAATGGAATTATCAGCTGCTTCCGCTTTATTTCGAAAAGAAAGTCGAGGTGCCCACTTCCGAACTGATTATCCTGAAACAGATAATGATCAATGGTTAAAGAATATCATCTTAAAAAAGGCTCCTTCGGGAAAACCATCTGTTACTACTCGCCTGGCCCCGGTAAAGGTGGATTTTATGCCTCTACCAAAAGGGGTTATGAAATATGAGGAGACCATAGAGGTTGCTACCAGTACTCTTGAATAACTTATTAAAATTTTAAAAAAAATGATAAAAACGGAGGATTTTATGGAATCTCCAAATAATACGATTAAAGTAGAGTGCTTTAGATTCGATCCTGAATCAGATAAAAACCCCCGGTTTTGTTCTTACCAGATACCATTTCAAGAAAATATGAGCGTATTAAATGTATTGGATTATATATTTGAAAATTTAGATAGCAGTTTAGGGTATCTTAGTTTTTGCCGTCATGGAGTTTGTGGTGAGTGTAAAATAAAAGTGAATGGGAAAAGTGGGTTAGCCTGCAAAATGCCCGCTCAAAAAAATATGCGCATAGAACCGGTTTCTACCGATAAGGTAATTCGAGATTTAATAGTTTTATCAGATTAAAAAAGTTACAAAAAAGTAATTTATGAACAAAAAATTTTAAAATAAACAAAAATTTATAATTCATCTTGACAATTCCCCTTTGAACTCTTACCTTTAGATAATAAATTAAATTATTTAGGAGAAATAAATGATTGAGCCATCCAAGTTAAAGGAAAAAATAATTAAAGCCATTGATAATCACCGAGACCAAATTATTCAGTTCGGCGAAGAGATTTTAAGAACTCCCGAAACAGGATTTAAAGAATTTAAGAGCTCGCAGAAACTTGCTGATAAGCTAAAAGATTTAGGGCTAACACCGGAAAGAAACCTGGCAATTACGGGAGTAAGAACCAGAATAAAAAGTAAAACTCCTGGCTATACCGTGGCTATCTTAGGCGAGCTAGATGGAATAATTTGCCCTAACGCTAAGTTTGCTAACCCTGAGACTGGAGCAGCTCATGTGTGTGGTCATAATGCCCAATTAGCATCTTTATTAGGCGTTGCTATTGGACTTGTTAAATCGCAGTTAATGGATTATTTAACTGGAGAAGTTGTTTTTCTGGGAACACCATCTGAGGAAATCATCGAATTAGCTTTTCGGGAAGAGTTGCGCCAAAATAAAAAGATAAGTTTTTTTGGCGGAAAACAAGAATTAATTCATCAAAAAGTATTTGATGATATTGATATGGCCATGGTAGTCCATGCTTTACCTGAGTGTCCTCAAAGGTTAGCAAAAATGGATATATCCACCAATGGTTTTGTAGGGAAAAGAGTAGATTACATAGGCCAACAAGCTCACGCAGGGATGGCTCCTCAGAAAGGAATCAATGCCTTAAATGCAGCTTCTCTTGGAATAACAGCAGTGAATATGCAAAGAGAAACTTTTAACGACCAGGACTACACTCGGATTCACTATATAATTACAGAGTGCGGTAAATCGGTCAGTATAGTTCCAGACAAAGTCTCTATGGAATTTCACGTGAGAGCTAAAACTATGGAAGCGGTTAAAGAAGCATCTCTTAAAGTAGACAGAGCCTTAAAAGGTGCCGCAACAGCGATTGGAGCTCAAGTTAATATAAAAAATCTTCCCGGTTACCTGCCTCTTGCGGGCAATAAAAAATTATCACTTCTTTTCCAAAAAAACCTTTCTCAGTTAATCGGAGAAGAAAATATAGCGCCCGGAGACCACACCGGTGGCGCAACAGATATGGGTGATGTGAGTAGCGTTATACCAGCCATTCATCCTTTTATGGGAGGCTTCAAGGGGAAAAATCACACTCCTCAGTTTGAAATAGTTGACGAAGAAATGGCTTATATTATCCCTGCTAAGTGTATGGCGATGAGTATTGTGGATTTACTCTCAAATAAAGGACAATTAGCTCAACAAATAAAGGATAGTTTTGTTCCTAAAGTAAAAAAACAAGACTATGCATCTTTTTTAAATAGTCTTGGACTTTTCTAATCTTATTTTTTCAATATAGCTTTTTTTATCTTTTAAAGATTTTTCTTTTTATCTTTTTGTTCTTGTTGAGCCAGCTTTATCATTTTTCGCTGACCAACAAGTACGCAAAGCCAGCCTGGCACTGAAAAGAAAATTGAAAAAGCAGCGGTCCTGGTAGCAATATCAAGGCTATGTGTTGTTATGTCAGGACTTAGTAAATTACCTGGTGGTCCACCAATACCACAGGCAAACCACGCTCCGAAGAAAAGAAACATATAGCCAAGAACATTCCATATCGCAATTGAACGTAATAATCCTTTGGCTAAGCTATGGACCTTCATCCAATTCCAGACAATTAAGATAAAAAGCACTGTACCCACTGATCCAAAGATACCAAAGTATAGCCACACCCAAGCAGGATGAGTTGTCGGAAAATTCATTTAATTGCCTCCTTGGACTTTTTCCCATAGACTAATCCAGCAAGAATCATCAGTACAGCACCAATAGGTAGAAAGAAACCCCATATATCACTTGATATTGACAGATAAGGTAGTGGTACCCCAATCAATTCCCACAAAAAAGATCCGATTGAATAAACAAGCATAAAAAAAATACCAATAACAAAAAGTACCAATCCCCACCCTTTACTTCGCATAATTTTCCCCCTTCTCACTAAAAAATTTTATCATCTCAGTTTTTTCCATTTATTTTTCCTATTTTTCCCCAAAATTTTTTAAATTATCCCTCCTTGATTTTATTTAAATCACCTTTTTTTAACTATTGCAATAACATAACTATTATCACTGACACTGTCAAGATTTTTCCATAAATCTTAAAAATAAATTCATAAAACTATGGAAAAAAACATAGCCGAAAAATGAATGTTGGGAATGATAACTAACAGGTAAGTCTTACTAAGAAAAATAATGGGATTTTACTTGGTTGAATCTCTTCTCCCTAAAAAATTTTCCCATTTTCACTGGATTTTATTTTTATCTTCCCCCAGCACCAATTAAGGATACTGGGGGAAATATGCAAAAGGAGCTAATTGTGCTCCCTATTCAATGAGAAGAAATAAAGGAGGAGCTAAATTTAGTTTATAATATTTGACCATAAAAATCCTCGAAAGTTCCCTTACCCGAATATTGCCTTTGAGTAAAAAATTGTATATAGTATAAACAGCTAATTGGAGGGATGTCCGAATTGGCAAGGAGCCGGTCTTGAAAACCGGTGAAAGGCATAGCTGCCCGTCTGGGTTCGAGTCCCAGTCCCTCCGCCACAGAAAAATAAGTCAACGGAGAGGTGACTGAGTGGTCGAAAGTGCACGATTGGAAATCGTGTGAGGGGCCAAAAGCCCTTCCGAGGGTTCGAATCCCTCCCTCTCCGCCACTGCAACCAATTCGAACTTTTATACCTACCATCTAACAAAGCAAGAGTTTGAATTTTTAAATGAGCAATGGCTTATAATGCAATTGCAAAGATCGAATCGGGAGAAATCCAAATCCTACCATTGAATAGTTGAAAGAGATTGCTAGGGCGTTAAATGCGTTGGTATAATGAAGTAAATGAATATTCCCGAGTCGCAAATTGAGCAAATTAAAAAATTTAAAATCAAAAAAGAAACCAAAAGAAAAAGTGGCGGAGTTAACGAACTCTGTTAAGAAAAAAGAAATACCGGCTGAGGAATTTGTCAGTTTTTTTTAAGGCAGAATCAGATGTTGAAAAAGGAAATTACGCCGATGCGATGAAGCACATTACCGCGGATATGTCGGAAATTTTAGTGTCTTTTATTGACGATTTAATTGAATTTATCAACTATAAAACACCAATAGTAAAATGGGGCATACCAGAATCAATTGGTAACATAGAGCAAAAATTTCC
>CAZGDY010000078.1:0-8216 GCA_964524965.1 uncultured Clostridia bacterium | reverse complement strand
AAGGTAGAGGAGGATTATTTTTCTCTGCCCGAGGCGCTTGACTTTGCCCGCAAAATTCTTAGAGATAATCCTTTGGAGTTTTTCAATATTGACTCTGTTGATTCTTCAATTAAGTATTAAAATCAAACTCAGGAGTGGCAGTCGATAAAGTTTACTTATTTAAAGAATAAAAAATAAGATATTTTTGTTAAAAGCGAAATTTTTATGGGTAAAAAGCTAAAAAAAATATTTTTTATTATCGGATTAGCTTTTTTGATCACTTTTTGTATTTTATATCTTCCCTTTACTCAATACAAACTGGCTGGAATTTTAAGCATAGAAGAAGATATTCGTTCTGCCGAAAGCATTGTAGTTTTGGGAGGGGGGTTAAAATCAGATGGAACCCCAGGGGTTAGTACTCGGGAAAGAGTTAGTTATGGAGCATTTCTTTTTAAGGTGGGCTTTGGGGACTATCTTATTTTAAGTGGAGGAGCTGTAGAGGATAATCAGGTAGAGGCTGAGAAGATGTACGAGATAGCTTTAGCTAAAGGAGTCTCTCCAAAAGTAATATTAAAAGAATTGTACTCCTCAAGTACTTATGAAAATGCTTTATATACCAAGGAACTTCTTTTCCAATACAATATTAAGGGGGAAGTAATTTTGGTGACCTCCCCCTATCATATGCGAAGAGCTCTTTATTGCTTTAAAAAGCAAGGAATAGAAGTTTTCCCGGCGCCAGTAAAAAATAGTGAAATCTATACCTATGGATTCTACCAGAGTTTGCGGAACGTGCGATTAATCATGCACGAGTTTTTAGCTTTTATTTACTACAAGTACTCTGGTTGGATTTGATAAAAGGAAGAGTTAGGCCAAATGTCTTTATCCTTTCTCAGGTCTAAAATATCTATTGTTATAATGCTTATTATATGTTGTTTTTCTATAGAAGTAGGAGTTTTGTATTATTTTTTTGTTTTAATTCCTCAAGCTCGAAAAGAGCTGGTAAAACCTCCCGAAAAATATTTTGTTGAGATTAAGCAAGATGAAATTCCTTTATTTGCTCTTGGAGAAAAGGACTTTGCCCAACTTAAAATAGCCTATCAGCGTCAAAAAAAATTTCTTCTGATAAAGATTAAATCTGGAGAAAGTTTTCCCTTCGGAGAGGGAAAAATATCTGCTAAACTTATCAATGAATCTATCGAGCTTTTTTTCCAAACTTTTGAGAAAAGTAAAAATCTCGAGGAGTTTAACGATTTATTAAGAAAGCGTTTTAGCGTATATCAGATTGCCAGCAAAAATGAGAAAGAAAATGTTTTTTTCACTGGTTATTTTTCTCCTGTATATGAGGGTGCTCTTTCTCTAACGGGTAATTTTCAGTATCCGGTATATCTGGCTCCTGTTGATTTAAAAGTGGCTGAGTTGGGTGATTTTATTTCTCGCCTTAAAGGGGAAAAAATAGTATACAGGATTGATCAGGAAAAAAGAGAAATCGCTCCCTATCATACTCTAAGAGAAATCATGAAAAATAAAGTTTTAGAAGGGCAAAGTCTTGAATTGGTGTACTTGAAAAATGTAGTGGATCTGGTCTTTCTTATGCTTGAGGGAGCGGGAAAAATAGTTCTGGATACTGGAGAAAGTTTCTGGGTAAATTATAGTGGGGATAATGGAAGAGTTTATACCAGCTTGAGTAAACTTTTATTGGAAGATGGTAAACTCTCTTCTGGAGAGCTCACCAGGGAAGGAGTCCTGGCTTATTTTAAAGCTCATCCTGAACAAATAGATGAATATTTGTACCAAAACGAGAGATTTATATTTTTTGAAAAGGGCCAAGATGGTCCCTATGGTACTGGGGACATAAAACTTACTCCTTTAACATCCATTGCTGTAGATAAGCGGATTTTTCCTCTGGGAGCTTTGACTTATCTTGACTATAATGATTCTTCTTCCGAATATTCTCATTTTGCTTTTTGCCAGGATGCAGGAGCGATCATAAAAGGTCCTGGAATAGTAGATATCTACTTTGGTGAAGGAGAAAAAGCGGAAAAGAAAGCAGAACGTTTTAAGAAGGAAGGAAAATTTTATTTTTTGATAAAAAAAATAAATGGAGCTGACGGAGGGACTTGAACCCCCAACCTGCTGATTACAAATCAGCTGCTCTACCATTGAGCTACGTCAGCACCAGAGTATAGCTTAGTTATTTTTTAAGGTTTGTCTATAAATTTTACTTTAAATTTTACTTTTCGGAAGAAATTTTCCAAATAGTTTTACCCTTCTTATCCTCCAGATGTATTCCTATTTTTTGTAAACGCTGGCGGATCACATCAGCAAGGTCCCATTTTTTTTCTTCGCGCAGAGTGCTTCTTATATCTGTTAAGATTTGGATAAGTTTTTCTGTTGTATTTTCTAATTTCTTTTTTTTCTTTTGGAAAAAACCAACTATTTTTCCCATCTGTCTTATTTTATCAGCGATGTAATAAAGCCTGGCCCGGTACTTTGGGTTTGCAGGGAGATTTGCTAAAATATAGTTGGCCTCTTTCACCAACTCGAATATAGCAGCAAAAGCGGCAGGAGTATTAAAGTCATCATCCATAGATTGAAAAAATTTATCAGAAAGTTTTTTAATTTTTTCTGGTATATCTTGAGGATTAAATTTTTTGTCCTGAGGTGATAAATATTCTTCTATGATTTCCAGGCAATTGTATACTCTTTTAAGGGAAGAAGATGCCTCCTTTAAACTATCTTCACTGTAATTTAAGGGGCTTTGGTAATGGGCCGATAAAAGATAGTATCTTATCTCCTCACCATCGTAGTTTTCGAGAGCTTCAGATAAAGTGACGAAATTTTTGGTAGATTTAGCCATTTTTTGCTCGTTTATGGTTAAAAGGCCATTATGGACCCAAAAATGAGCAAATTCTTTACCTGTTATTGCCTCTGATTGAGCTATTTCATTCTCGTGGTGAGGGAAAATAAGGTCTTTCCCGCCTCCGTGCAAGTCAATGTTTTCCCCCAGGTATTCCATAGCCATAGCCGAGCACTCAATATGCCATCCAGGTCTTCCTTTTCCCCAGGGACTATCCCAGGAAGGTTCTTTTTCTTTTGCTTTTTTCCACAAAGTAAAATCAAAAGGAGTTTCTTTTTTCGCATCTATGTCTATTCTTGCCCCGGTGGAAAGCTCTTTTAAGGATTGGTGTGAGAGCTTGCCGTATTTTGGGAATTTTTTTGTCCTGAAAAAAACATCCCCATCACTGTTATAAGCCATCCCTTTGTCTTCAAGTTTTTTTATAAGAACAATAATCTCTTTTATATGCTCGGTAGCCCGGGGATAAAAATCGGCTTTTTCCACATTTAACTTTTCCATTTGTTCAGAATATTCACCCATGAATTTCTTTGCCAGATCAAATATAGTTGTGTTAAGCTCTTTAGCTCTTTGAATTATCTTATCATCTATGTCGGTAAAATTAGTCACATAAATTACCTGGTATCCCTTATACCTTAAATATCTTTGGATCATATCAAACGCAACTGCTGCCCGGGCGTGGCCCAAATGGAGCTTATCGTAAAGAGTCACACCACAGATATACATTTTCACTTGATTATCTTTCAAAGGCAAAAATTCTTCTTTTTTTCTGGTTAAGGTGTTGTATATTTTTAGGTTCATTTATTTTAGTTTTACTTAGTAATACTGGCAATAGCTAAACAGGCTATTCCTTTTTTTTCTCCAAGATTTCCCAGCCCTTCGGGGCTGGTAGCTTTTATTCCTATTTGCTCTGTTTTTATCTTAAGAGCTTTGGCGATATTACTTTTCATCTGAGGAATATAGGAGCTAAGGACAGGATCTTGGGCTATGAGAGTTGAATCCACATTTATTACCGAAGCCCCTTTATTTTTTAATATTTCATAAACCTTTTCTAAAAGGGATAAGCTACAGATTCCTTTATATTTTGATTCAGTATCAGGGAAGTGATATCCTAAATCTCTTTCTCCGCAAGCTCCTAAAAGAGCATCTGCTATACTATGAACCAATACATCAGCATCAGAGTGACCGGCCAGTCCTTTTTCGTAGGGAATACGAACACCTCCTAAGATTAATTTTCTCTCCCAGGAAAAAGGATGCACATCATATCCTATACCACATCTCATATCTTATTTTGCTCTTCCTGTAATAAAATCTCTGCCAGTTTAAAATCAAAAAAAGTAGTAATTTTTATGTTAGTTTCCTCGCCAGGGATTATTTGTACTTTCTGATTTAATTTTTCTAAAAGTCCGGTATCATCACTTGCTTTCCAGTTTTGTGATTTAGCTTGTGCGTAAGCGTTTTTTATAAGATTATATTTAAAACCCTGGGGAGTTTGAATTAGGCAAAGTCTATCCCGCGGTAAAGTTTTTGTTACCTGGTCATGTTTATCTTTTTCTTTAACAGTTTCTTTTATGGGAATTCCTGGTGTTACCGCTCCATAAATTTTGGTTTGCTCTATAACTGAGTTTATAAGAAAAGAGGAAACTAAGGGACGAACTCCGTCATGAATCAGTACTATTTGCGTATCTTCGTCAACAAAGACAAAACCCTGATATGCTGAATCTGTTCTTTCTCTTCCTCCCTCTGTAACCATTTTTAACTTCTTGTATTTAAACAAAGAGAGCTTATTCTTTGCTTTTTCTCCCATTCCTTCGGGAACTACCAGAATAATGGAATTTACTGAAGGACAGTTCTCAAATCGAGATAAAGTCCAATTTAAAATAGGTTCACCTGCTATGGGACAGAATTGTTTAGGCAAATTATTGCCAAATCTTGTTCCCTTACCTCCCCCTACTATTATTGCCTCTACTTTCACTTTTTTTTGTTCCGAAACTTTCTTTTGTCTTTTTCGTTTTCTTCTTTAACTTCAGTGAAAATCATTTTCCCAGTTGTAGTTTGCAGCACAGAGGTGACTGTCACCTCTGTTTCTTTTCCTATATACTTTTTACCCTTCTCTACCACAACCATAGTACCATCTTCCAGATAAGCTACTCCCTGATTAGGGTTTTCTCCTTCTTTGATGATGTTTATGGTTAGCGATTCTCCGGGCAAAAGAATTGGTTTTAAAGCCGTAGCAAGTTCATTAATATTTAAAACTTTTATGTCCTGAATTTTGGCTACCTTCTTAAGATTATAATCATTAGTTACAATTTTCCCTCCCATAGCTTTTGCCAGTTGAATAAGTTTACTGTCAACTCCAGAAACATTAGGGAAATCAGTCTCCACTATTTTTATCGGTATAAACCCTTGATTTTGCAATTTATTAACAATATCCAGCCCTCTTTTTCCTCGAGTTCTCTTAGTAGCAGAAGAAGAGTCGGCAATTTGTTGTACTTCGGCGAGGACAAATTGAGGTATAATCATGGTTCCCTCCAGAAACTCCGTTTCACAGATTTCAGCTATTCTACCATCAATTATTACTGATGTATCAATAATTTTACATTCTTTTGCCTGAGGCTGTGGTTTTTTGCCAGTAATATGAGAGAAAAAGTCAAATATTTCTCCTTGCCGTTTTAAACCTACGGTTAATCCTATGCAGGCACACAACAAATTTATAATAAGTAAAATCCAGGGAGAAAATCCTTTTAAATCAGTAATAAGCAGGAGAGGGTAGGCCAGTAAATTTGCTATTATCAATCCCACAGCCAGTCCTATTATGCCACCGATGAGCTTTATTACAGGAACTTTTGTTAATCCTTTTTCTGCAACTATAACTATGGTAGCTATCCATCCACCAAAGAAGGTGAAAACCCAGGGATTCTTTCCTAAGTTAAGGGCAACTCCATAACAAATGACAGCTGCCAAAACAACAAACAGCATACGTACTCTTATTTGCTCAAAAAACATTGATTTTTTCCTCCGATAAATAAATTATTTATTAAGATTAATATTTTTAAACTAAAGCTTTGTCTTTGAATTTTTCCAGTTCTATTTTAATAGTAGTAGCTCTTTTTTCTCCAACTTCGTCAATTTCTGTTAGCTCTAATGGTGTAGCTTTCATAATATTGTAGAGGTCACCAAAAGAACTAACAACATTATCTATTACTATCTTGGGCAGACGGGGTATCTTAGATAATACCCTGTAACCTCTTGGAGAAACAGTGATATCTAAACTCTCAGGTTTAGGTTCATAGCCTAAACTCTCGACAATAATACTTATCTCAAGGAGTTTATTTAAATGAAGTGAATTTAATTTTTCATTTGCTAATTTAATATTTTCTTTAGCGTAATCCCGAATTACCTGTTCTGTTTCTTTTAGGCAAACTCCTAAAATTTCTTTAAGTTGTATCTCTACCAACCTTGCCTCTTCTCCTAATTCCACAACATATCGTTCTACTTCTTCTTTTATTCTCTTTATAACTCCTCCTTTCTGAACAACATTTACCACATGAAATAGTCTTACATCGTTTTTAAATTCAAGGATGTCTAATATAACTAAAGCTTCATTGAAAGTCATGCGGTACCTCTCCATAGTTTGGAGAGCCTGGGCTGATCTTCTCAATAATTCTGGAATAGATTTTAAGACATATTTATTATTTTTCTGGTAAAGAGTTATTGTGTTTCTTGTCTCGGAAATGGCGACAACGGGACAATCTGTTTGTTTGGCCATTCTATTTGCGCTTTTGTGTCTCGTTCCTCTTTCTTCAGTGGGGATCAGATAATCAGGTATAAGCTGAGTGTTTGCGTAAAGAATCTTACCTGTGTCACGGGAGAGAATTATGGCTCCATCCATTTTGGCAAGCTCAGCGAGAGCTGCGGGTGTAAGAGGAGAGTTAACTTGGAATCCTCCATCTATGAGACTGAGTACTTTTTCATTATCCCCAATGACAAGCAATCCTCCCATACCTCGCTGAAGTATTATCTCCAATCCTTCTCTAAGGTCAGTCCCTGGAGATACAATTTTCAATAATTTTAAAAGTTCCTCATTAAATTCTTTGTTTAGCGCCAATTAATTCTCCTTCAGCCCTTCTTGAATAGCTCCTTCCAGAGTTCGAACTCCTATAAATTCCACTCCCTTAACTATTGTGGTTTCTTTTTGTTCCAGAGAGGGACCAATGCATCTTTTAAAACCTAATTTTTTTGCTTCTCTGAGGCGTTGTTGCATAAGTCCTACAGGCCTAATTTCACCGGTTAAACCTACTTCTCCCATTATCACAGTTTTTGGTTTTATAGCCCTGTTTCTAATACTGGAAGTAACTGACAAGGCGATGGCTAAATCGCAAGCTGGTTCTTCCACTTTTACTCCTCCCGGAACATTCACATAAACCTCTTTTTGATAAAAATTAAATCCTCGTTTTTCTAAAACTGCCAAAAGCAAACATATCTTGTTATAATCTACTCCTTGGGTGATTCTCCTCGGAACAGCCGAATTAGCTCTGCTGGTTAAAGCCTGAATTTCTATTAAAAAGACCCGGCTACCTTCTACTGTAGCTGTAACTGCTGTTCCCGGAGTAGCATTCTTTAAAAATGAATCAGTGATAAACAAGCTTGAGGAATCTACTATTTCTACCAGACCTTTCTGTACCATTTTAAATATCCCAATTTCTGAAGTGGGGCCGAATCTGTTTTTAATGACTCTGAGAATTCGATATTGATAATCTTTGCTGCTTTCAAAGTAAAGAACAGTGTCTACCATATGCTCCATTATTCGAGGTCCAGCAATAGAACCATCTTTGGTTACATGTCCTACTAAGAACGTTGCGATTCCTTCCGTTTTAGCAATCTTTACCAGAGAGGAAGTGCATTCTTTTACTTGGGAGATACTGCCAGGAGAAGAATTCACATCATCGAGATAAACTGTTTGGATTGAGTCAATTACAACACTTTTTGCTTTAAAGTCCTTAATTTGTTTTTGAATAGCGTCAAGATTATTTTCCGCTAAGATAAATAAAGAAGATGATTTTATGTCAAGTCTATTCGCTCTCATTTTTGTTTGTTGCAGGGATTCCTCACCAGAAACATAGAGAATAGGAAATTCCATTGCTGATAAACCTTCTGCAACTTCCATAAGCAATGTCGACTTGCCTATACCGGGTTCTCCTCCTACTAAAATTACTGACCCTGGAACAACTCCTCCTCCCAACATTCGATCAAATTCACTTATTTTGCTTGGATATCGAGCTTCCGCATAATTTGGGATTTCACTTAATTTCTTAGGATGAGAAGAGGAAGGGAGGGAAAATGATTTATTAGTCTTTTTTTCTTCTATCAAACAGTCCCATTC
>CAZGDY010000077.1:0-8416 GCA_964524965.1 uncultured Clostridia bacterium | reverse complement strand
AAGCGTAACATACTAACTATAAAACTCTGGAATAAAGGGTAAGTAAAAACCTGAGAGAAAAAATATAAACTTATTGGTTTTGATTCTGGAATTTATGGATGGAAACAGCACAATAGTTTATTGACTTTCATTGGTAAATTACCTAATTTAATGTATATCAGCTGGAATATTTTTAAAAAAACGCAGATTATTATAATATTCTTGATAATCATTGAGGTTTAACTCATCTCCAGAGGGCATTATTAAGGAGTTTTTTAAATAAAACTTCATTTAAACCGGAACAAGAGCAGGTTCGTATATAATTAGTATCCGTAGTTGGCTGGAGATGCTAAAAAAATGAAAAGGAGTAAAAAAACAAAAATAATTTATAAATCGAGGTGAAAAAATGGAAGAGAAAAAAGGAAGGGCATGGGTACTCGCTGGGTTATCTTTCGTTGCTTGTATCCTTTTCGGTGTAGGCATTGGTCTGTCCTTTGGTAGACCTGATCTTGGTGCCTTATTTGGCGTAGGTGTTGCATTTCTTGTGTTGGCTCTTATTGGCATAAGAATCGTTGAACCAACTCCAATTACTATAAGCTTGCCAAAAAGCTTTGGAAGAGTTGTCTTATGTGTTATAGGCATTCTTGTAATCGTATGTGGTTTCTGCCTATTATATAATTTAGATCTTCTATATCCTTGGGTTGCAGGTATTGGAACAATAACTATGGGCCTGGTCATTTTTCTAGGAGGATTAATTGGAAGGCGTAAAAGGTAACTCGAAATAAAATGATAGTGCAACAGAGTATATCTGAATTCGGTGTATTACATCTTTGCCCAATCTACCTTCATTGAACTTCAGATACGCTCGGAAGGTCAAATCCAACCACTCACCAGCCAATAAGCTTACAGGTTTTCATAATGAGCGCATTAAAATATGATTGTTCTTCAAAAGAGAGAAGAATTTTTTGTGGCTAAAGATAGTTATGGACTTTTGAAGTAAGTTTTTTACAACCATATTCCACATTTTCTCCAGCACTGAACCTCTTTTAGATAAGTTAACACGGGGATTTGACAAAGTGGCTTTTTCCTGTTTGAACTGACTGGTAAAGGTTTTGGGCTTCTTCATAAGAGGCTCCTTCCAATCTCTTTTCGAGATTTACTGGCTCCATCAGAACTCTAACAACTCTAAGTCATTTTGTCCAGCTTTAGGGGTTCACTTCAATTAATTTCTTAGGTAGACGTATCGATGAAAAAATCAGAAACTGAACATGGATTCAATTTATTACTGCAATAAATAAGCTCTCTAATTCAATAAATCAAAATAAGGGAAATAAAAAGGGGTTGACAAGAAATAACTATTAGGTACAATAAAAAATGAGACGTAGTTTCACAATGTGAAACAATTTATGTACGGAAAAAAAATTGAGTCCTGAAGAAGACAAATATTATACGGTAAAATCTGTAACAAAAGCTCTTCAAATCTTAAAATGTTTTTCATTTAACTGTCCCATTCTTTCCTTAACTGAGCTTTCTCGAATCACCGGATTAAACAAGACAACTGTACTACGTATACTTCGGACATTAAAGAAACACGGTTTTGTGGAAATCATGCCACAAGAGGGTAAATATGCTATAGGGGTGGAAATATATAAATTGGGCAGTGTGTTCTTTTATAATCTTGATATTGGGAAAAAATCCCAATTTCATCTCACAAAATTGGCCAATAAACTCAAGAAAACAGTTCATCTCTGCATTTTGCATGGAGATAATTTGCTGTATCTTGACAAGATCGAGTCTGATGAACAGGCAGTGAGATTGATGATCTCCAAAAAAGGGAGCTTAGCGCCGCTTCATTGTACAGCGGTAGGAAAGGTTTTGTTAGCTTTTCAAGCCGATGAAAAAAAAGAGGCACTTTTAAATAGACTTGTACTAAAAAGATTTACTAAGGACACTATAACCGATATAAATTTACTTCGGAAAGAGTTGGAAAAAATTCGAAAAAAAGGCTATGCTTTAGATTTGGAAGAGCATGAGGAAAACGTTACGTGTATTGGAGTACCCATTCGGAACATAAACAGTGATGTTGTTGCCAGCATAAGTATTGCTGTTTTGGCCCATCAGGTGCCGAGGAAAGTACTGGAAGATACATATAGGGAAGAACTCTTATGTGTAGCAAGAAATATCTCAAAAGACATAGGATATTCAAATACGCTGATGGAAAAGAATTAGCACTAGGGGCCGACACGTTTCAGAATGTTCTCAAATTAAAAAGACATAACAATGATCTTTTTATCCAGAGCGGACCTCCCCTTTATTGTGGGGGGTGTCGATTAAAAAATAACTCAGGCTAATATGGCAAGAACTGTGGACATTTAAATAATTATTGTGCTTTTTCTCCCATTAATGTCATGATGGAAGGAGGTGACAAACAGCACACTGATCGATGAGGAGAAAAGATGCAAGGTGTTTCTTTGTGTGAATCCTTCACTGATGATCTATATATTTTAAAAAAAGGGGGTCAAGAATGGATCATACTACAATCAAGAGAAAGTTACGGAATATAATAGTCGGAGTGATGGCCATTTGTGTATTAATTTTAGGTATCGGAAGCATAGTGTCGGGACAAATATCAGAAAAATATAAAGGAGTAGAGATCAGATTTGCTACTCAAGGCATGCCGGCTATGATGGAGATAATCGAAAGAATACCTCAGTTTGAGGCAGAGACTGGTATAAAAGTAGTGCCGGATGTGATGAGTTATGAAAGTATGGTTGAAAAAGTGACTCTGGATGTTCAATCAAATACAAAGATCTATGATGTTTTTTGGATAGAGCCTAGCTGGTTAGGACGATTTATATACCAACTGGAGCCATTGGATCCCTATATTGAAGATCCTTTGCTCGGTAAGGATTTTAACAAGATCGATTTCCCAAATAAAGTACTTGACCTTACCACCTATGAAGGTCGATTTTTAGGAGTGCCTTTGTTTGGAGGTATGTGGTTATTAACTTACCGGACTGATTTGTACGAGAATGCGGGATTGAATCCGGCCAATACTCTGGATGAATATCTGGAGGTTGTGAAGAAACTGCATGATCCAAACACGGTATATGGTCTCTCATTTATGGGTAAGCGTGGTGCTGGTTTGTATTGGGAATATTTGTGTTACGCCTGGCAATTTGGTGCAGAACTTTTGGATGAAGAAATGCATCCGGCAATTAATAGTCCAGAAGCTGTTGAGGCTCTAAAGTACCTTTTGACCTTAAAGGAGTATGCACCTCCTGGTGTTACAAACTGGGATTGGACAGAATCTGCTACAGCATTTTTACAGGGAAGAGTTGCGAACGCAATTCTATGTACTGATTGGATACCATCTCTTCAAAACCCGAATGAATCAAAGGTTATAGATAAATGGAATTTTTCCTTAATTCCAAGTAAAACGAAAAGTGTACAGGTGAGTGCAGGAGCTGGAATGGGTATAAATGCTGACGTGAGCAAAGAGCGCAAAGAGGCAGCTTTTCTTTTTGTAAAGTGGATGACAAGCTCAGCTGTGCTCAAAACTCTCGTTGAGCAAGTTGGAGGTTTTGCTGTACCCCGACTTTCCGTTCTTCAAAATCCCGAGTTCATTGATAATCCAGAATATTTCTATTTTGGGACTGTAGCTCAAGCCCTATCAGATTTACGGGTGCCTATGAAAATAGCTGAATCTCATGAGCTCTACGACACTATTAGCGCAAGACTTTCCGAGGCATTGATTGGGAAGGAAACTCCAGAGGAAGCTTTGAAACTCGTAGAAGAAGAGTGGGATAGAATACTTAGAATGGGTGGATATTATTGATTTCGGTGTGTTTCATTTAACTAAAAATTCCATGTAAACGATAACGAAAAAGAACTCACTCCTGCGCATCATAAGAAAATGCGTAGGAGTGAGGAAGATGCCTGATAATTTTTCTCAGAATGTTTGCCAATAATAATAATTGAGATGCACATAAATACGTTTCAAAAAATAAGGAGTACAAGATTATGATTAACGGAAATCAATTTTTATTTTATTCACCTACAAAAATTTACTATGGTGCAGGGGTGCTGGAAAAAATTGGACAAGTAGCTAAAGAATTGATGATGAAAAGATGTCTGGTTGTCATTGAAAAACCTTTGATAAAAGTAGGACTGATAGAAAATATCTCCAAGTACCTTACTGGTCTTACTACGATTCTCTACGAGAAAGATGAAGGAGAACCCAACGACAAGATGGTAGAAATAGGAGTGCAAATTTTCAAAAAGAACAATTGTGATTCATTCATAGCGATTGGAGGAGGAAGCACGATAGATACAGCAAAGGCAGTTCGAATAGTGGCAGAACATGGGGGGGAAATTTTAGATTATGAGGGATCTGGAAAGGTGAAAAGCTCAAAGGTTCCTTTGATTTCAGTTCCAACAACTGCAGGTACGGGTAGTTCCGTGGGTGGATGCGCTGTAATTACAGATACCACGCGAAACTTTAAAATGGCAATAATTGATTTTTGTGTAAATCCTAATGTTGCAATTGCGGACCCCTTATTAACCAGGAGTCTTTCTCCAGCAGCTACAGCAGCAACAGGTTTTGATGCTTTGGCACAAGCTATTGGTGCGTACACTGTGAACATAAGTCATCCTATGACCGATGCTTTAGCAATATACAGCATCGAGGTTATATCGCGAAGTATTTATGAAGCTGTGAAAAATGGAGATAATGTAGAGGCACGTTCTGGTATGATGATAGGGAACTTAACCTCTGGTCTTGCGATGAACAATACAGAGTGCGCCTTGGATCATGTGTTAGCTGAACCTGTCAGTGTACTATTTCATGCTCCTCATGGACTTTCCGTGGGAGTATTTTTACCCTATGCTATGCACTTTAATGTGAGTGCAGTATCAGCAAAATTCTGCAAGATTGCAAATGTTATGGGGGAAAACACAGAAGGGTTATCTATTTCTGCCGCTGCTTATAAAGCAGTAGAGGCTGTGATAAAATTGTCTCGAAAAATTGGTCTTCCCCATTTAAAAGATTTAAAGGTACAGGAAGAAGACCTTAGTCGACTCGCTCAAATGGCAAGCAACTACGAAGGGATGCTTGATATTAATCCTCGAAAAACCTCTCTGGATGATCTTTTGAGGCTCTATACGGAAGCGTATAATCAAACACTTCTATAAACCTTTGTTATTAGTTTAGTTTATATCCGCATCTCAATGATAGTGATATCAAGATTAGTAAAAGCAAAAATATAAGAAAAACCTGAGAGGAGAAAATACAGATGGTAAAATTTTCTGACTTTGATAAAAGCGAATATAGGATTAGATGTCAGAGAGTTAAAAAGCTCATGCATGAAGAAAAACTTGATGTTCTTCTTGTTACCTCTGAAAATAACTTTAGATATTTAAGTGGTTTCTGGACTCAGTTCTGGCTAAGCCACAGTAGGCCCAAAGTTATGTTATTTGCAGCCAATAAACCTCCCGTGTTGATTTTGCCTTCTTGTGAAGTAAACATAGCGAAAGTAACCTCATGGATTCAAGATATTCGTTCTTGGGAAGGATACAAGGGAGATTATATAGATTTAATAGTGAAAACTTTGGGAGAAATGGGATTTGCAAGCGCTAGGATAGGGGCCGAACTTGGTTCTGAACATCGCCTCGACATGCCCTATAATGATTTTATCACTTTGGTAGGCGCACTTCCGAATGCCACATTTATTGATGCGTCAAATGTATTTTGGAATCTGAGAATGATAAAGTCAAAAAAAGAGGTTAGTTGCCTAAGAAGATCAATAGAAATTACAGACAAAGCTTACGTCGAATGTTTCGCTAACGTAAGAGAAGGAGTGACCGAAAGAGAACTTTACAGAAACATAGTCATCAGCATGATGAAACATGGTGCTGATAGACCAGGTTACATCCCTATTGACTCTAGTTCTAACAGATATGATAGGCATAGTGGTGGACCAATGTCACACCCGCTCACTCGAGGTAATTTATTAGCAGTAGATTCAGGATGTATTTTTAAGGGGTATTGGTCGGATTTTGCTAGAATATATAGCTTGGGGGAGCCTACCCCTGAACAGAAAGAAATGTATAGAATAGTTCGAAAGATTATGTTCCATTGTATCTCGCAAATAAAGCCGGGTATTCCATTCTCGGTAATTATGGAAATTTGCAACAATGAACTTAATAAAGTTGGGATGAAGGAAAATAAAGAGACTTCCAGAATTGGTCACGGCATAGGTTTGGATATAACAGAACCTCCTTCTCTTTCTTTATGCGAGAATGGTGTAATAAAAACAGGAATGGTATTAGGTGTAGAGCCTTGCATAACTAAAGACTTTGGTTTTTTCCAACTTGAGGAGAACATTGTGGTAACAGAGAGGGGATGTGAGATACTTTCTAAGCCTGCTCCTGTGGAACTACCGAGATTATTTTAGGCAGATTTTTCTCTTTAGTTGTTGCGGATTATAGGAATAGCCAATTGGAAACGGATAAAAGTCACTAAAAATGAAATCAAAGAAATTAGTTGTATGGTTATTATTACTTCCTTCGCTTATTTTTTTTGCTGGGATGTTATGTTACCCTGTAATTTACCTTGTAAAACTCAGTCTACATCAATTTAATTTCGCAAATCCTGGGGTAACTACGAAGTTCATCGGTCTGAAGAATTTTTTTCTCTTGTTTCAAGATTTTATTTTTCTCACTGCCCTGAAAAATACCTTTTTTTTTGTAGCAATTGCTACCACAATTCAATTTATTTTTGGCATGGGAATAGCATTGCTATTGAGTGTTACCGTTAAAGGTAGGGGAATTTCAGTAGCAATACTACTCATGCCCACGATTATGGCTCGAGTTGTTGTAGGAGTATTGTGGAGATTTATGTACAACAGCGAATTTGGGATAATCACTTACTGCTTAAATAAGATTGGTTTCCTGGCGCCGGGTGAAGGTATGCTTACCAGTGCCTTTAAAGCTATGATAGGAGTCATTATTACGGATATTTGGCAGTGGACACCTTTCATAGCATTAATACTCTTCGCTGGTTTAACTGCTCTGCCAAAAGAACTTTATGAAGCGGGAAAAGTTGATGGTGCATCAAAGTTACAATTATTTCGGTACGTAACCGTTCCTTTACTTCGTCCTTTAATTGTTATTGTGTTGTTTATTAGAATAGTAGATGCTACAAAAACTTTCGATAAAATATATGTGTTAACCAGAGGAGGTCCTGGCTATGCCACTGAGTTGATAAATGTGTTCTGTTATAAAATGAATTTTATATTCTTTAACATGGGTTACGGGTCAGCAGCTGTATTGGTTTTATTTTTTATGGTTTTGGTTTTGGGTTTATTTATGTTTAAATACTTACGCATTTTTGCGTAAGAACAGGGAAAATAACCTTCAATATTTTACCCATGGATTAATAGTGAGATTGAACAAATTAAAAAAAAGGGGGCAATCGTTGCGCTTTTACAAGCAAATTTTCTTTTATGTACTGCTCATATTCGTCTTGGGTTTTTTTCTTTTCCCAATAGTGTGGGGGTTTTTAACATCCATTAAAAAGGGGGTAGATGCATGGACACTTCCTCCCGTGTGGTGGTTTGTACCAACTTGGGTAAATTACTTCACTGTACTCGTAAAGAAGGGTTTTACTCAATATATGTTAAATAGCACGATAGTGGCAATAGGTGCTACAACATTGAGCCTTTGCCTGGGCATTCCTGCAGCTTTTAGTTTAAGTAGATTTAAAACAGTAGCCCGTGAGACTATATTTTTTGCTTCCTTTGTTGCTTATATTATGCCAGTGATAATTTTAGCTTTACCGTTGTTTTTGGTAATGTCTAAGATTGGAATGCTTGATAATTATTTGTCGCTCATTTTATCACATTCGTTATATTTAACTGCGTTTGTTATATGGATGATGAGGGGGTTTTTTGAGGAAATACCACCTGAAATAGAAGAAGCTGCTATGGTTGATGGATGTTCTTTGCTAGGGGCTTTAAGGCGAGTTGTTCTGCCAATTACTGCACCAGGTATTGCTGCAACAACTATTTTTTGCGTTATCTTATCATGGAACGATTTCCTCTTGTCGCTTGTTTTATCTGGCTTGAAAACAAAAACGATGCCCGTGGGTGTTACACAATTGATTATTGGTCACGGAGTACTATGGGGAGAGTTGTGTGCAGCTGGTATTATTTCAACTCTTCCAGTTTTGGTGTTTGGTATATTGGTGCAAAAACATCTTATACGTGGTCTTACGATGGGAGCAGTGAAGGGCTGAAAAATAATCGTAGATGCGACACAATTAGTCATCACATATCACCTAACTTATGTACTTATCAGAAATGAAACATCTCAATAACTCTTATTCGATGTTGATTTTAGACAGAAAATTGTCTAAATAAAAAAAAGAATTTGTCTG
>CAZGDY010000076.1:0-8510 GCA_964524965.1 uncultured Clostridia bacterium | reverse complement strand
GGCTTTACGATGATTTTTCATTAGCCTTAAGTTATAGTGCAGCTGATCTTTTTGTTATACCCTCTGTCCAGGATAATTTACCGAATACTGTGCTGGAGGCCACTTCTTGTGGAATTCCTGTGGCTGGCTTCAATATCGGAGGAATACCTGATATGATCAAACATAAAGTTAATGGTTATCTTGCAGAACACAAAAACTCTCAGTCCTTAGCGGATGGAATAAAGTGGATATTAGAAGATGAGCCCAGAGCAATAAAACTTGGAGAAACAGCGCGAAAAAAAGCAGTGGAAAAGTACTCATTAGAAATACAGGCAAAAAAATACGCGAAGCTTTGCCAGGAATTGCTATCTTAACTAAATTCCTCGGGAGACTATAATGAATAAAAGGGTTCTTGTTACTGGTGGAGGAGGATTCATAGGAAGTTATTTATGTGAAAGATTACTCAGCGAGGGAAACGAAGTTATATGTGTGGATAATTTTTTCACAGGAGCAAAGGATAATGTTGTCCATCTGTTAAATAACCCCTATTTTGAAATCATTAGACATGATATTACTTTTCCTTTATACGCAGAAGTGGATGAAATTTATAATCTTGCCTGCCCTGCCTCTCCTGTTCATTATCAATTTGACCCGGTGCAGACGGTAAAAACATCTGTCCATGGAGCCATCAATATGTTAGGTCTTGCCAAAAGGTTAAAAATTAAAATTCTTCAGGCCTCCACCAGCGAGGTGTACGGTGATCCTACTGAGCATCCACAGAAAGAAACTTATTGGGGGAATGTAAATCCTATTGGTTCAAGAGCCTGTTATGATGAAGGAAAACGGTGTGCAGAAACATTATTTTTTAGCTATCATCACCAGCATAAACTTAAAATAAAGATTGTGAGAATTTTTAATACTTATGGTCCAAGAATGCATCCTAACGATGGAAGAGTAATTAGCAACTTCATTGTACAAGCACTAAAGGGAAAAGAAATAACTGTTTATGGGGATGGAAGTCAAACTCGCTCTTTTTGTTATACGAGCGACCTTATTGAAGGTTTAATAAAAATGATGGCAATGCCGGATAATTTTGTTGGTCCCATAAATATGGGGAATGACTCTGAAATCAGCATTCTTAAATTAGCGGAAAAGATCATAAAGATGACCAATTCAAAATCTAAAATTATTTTTAAATCTTTACCTCAAGATGACCCTGTTCGTAGACGACCGGATATCACACTGGCAAAAGAAAAGCTAAAATGGCAGCCAAAGATACATTTGGAAGGAGGATTAGAAAAAACAATTGAGTATTTTAAGGATAAAATAAATTTAATGAAAAATGCTAAAAAGGTGAGATAATGGCAAAGAAAGCATTAATTACCGGAATTACCGGTCAGGATGGTTCGTATTTGGCAGAATTATTACTTTCCAAGGGATATGAAGTGCATGGCCTTATTAGAAGGGCGAGCACTTTTAACACAGAGCGTATTGACCATATTTATATTGACCCGCATATGCCAAATGCTCAATTGTTTTTGCATTACGGTGATCTTTCTGATTCCAGTCAAATAACGAATCTAATGTACAACCTTAAACCTGAGGAAATATATCATTTAGGAGCGCAAAGTCACGTTCGGGTTAGTTTTGACATGCCCGAGTATACTGGTGATATAACCGGTCTTGGTACCATAAGGATTCTTGAGGCGGTGAGAAAAAGTGGAATAAAAACAAAATTTTATCAAGCATCATCAAGTGAAATGTTTGGCTCATCTTCACCTCCTCAGAATGAAAAGACTCTATTCAGGCCTCGCAGTCCTTATGCAGTAGCTAAGGTTTATGCTTACTGGATGGCTGTAAATTATCGGGAAGGTTATAATATGTTTGCTTGCAATGGGATTTTATTTAATCATGAGTCATTCAGGCGAGGGGAGACCTTTGTTACCAGGAAAATTACCAGAGCAATTGCTAACATTATCAGCGGAAAACAAAAAAAACTTTATTTGGGTAATTTAGAGGCTCAACGTGATTGGGGCTACGCTCCGGAATATGTGGAAGTTATGTGGAAAATGCTCCAACAAGATGAACCGGATGATTACGTGATTGGTACTGGCAAGTCTCATTCGGTTAAGGAATTTGTAAAGGAGGTTTTCGCATATGCAGGTTTGGATTGGGAAAAATATGTAGAGATTGACTCTCGATATTTCAGGCCAACCGAGGTAGATTTTTTATTGGCAGATGTCTCAAAGGCTAAAAAAAAGTTGAATTGGAACCCGAAAATTACCTTTAAGGAATTAGTGAAGATAATGGTAGATGCGGATATGGAAGCAGCAGGATTAAAGCCAGTAGGAGAGGGGAAAGTTATTTTAAAAGAGAAGTTTGGGAAATGGCATCAGTGGAAGATGGATGTATAAGCCTAATGAATAAAGGTTTAGGACATAGGATAGACGAAGAAAAGGATTTATGATAAGTTAAATTTGATTTATTAAAAATGTAGTGCGAATGAGAGTAAAAAGTGAAAAATTATTTTTTTGGACATTGAACAATAAAGTTAAATAAGAGGAAGTGAGATGAATTTTTGGAATAATAAAAAAGTTACTGTGACCGGTGGAGGAGGATTTTTAGGTTCTTTTGTGCTGGAGCAGTTAAAAGAAAAGAATCTCAAGAGTATTTTTGTTCCGAGAAGTAGAAAGTATGATTTGCGAGAAAAAAAAGCAATTATTCGTATGTATAAAGATAGTAATCCAGACATTGTCATACATTTAGCTGCTACAGTGGGGGGGATTGGGGCCAACAGAAATAATCCTGGTAAATTTTTCTACGATAATGCTATAATGGGGATTCAGTTAATAGAATGTGCTCGTCAGTATAATGTGGAAAAATTTGTAGCTTTAGGTACAGTTTGTGCTTATCCTAAGTATACCCCAGTACCTTTTAGAGAGGAAAATCTTTGGGATGGATATCCCGAGGAAACTAATGCGCCATATGGCTTGGCAAAGAAAATGCTCTTAGTGCAATCCCAGGCTTACAGAGAGCAATACGGATTTAATTCTATATTTTTAGTTCCCGTAAATTTATACGGTCCTCTTGATAATTTTGATCTTGAAACTTCCCACGTAATTCCTGCCCTAATTAGAAAATGTACAGAGGCAAAACAAGAGGGAAAGGATAAAATAATAGTCTGGGGAGATGGAAGCCCAACCAGAGAATTTCTTTATGTCGAAGATGCGGCAAAAGCAATTTTATTAGCAACTGAGCGATATAATAAGAGTGAACCGGTTAACATTGGGACCGGGTTTGAGATATCAATTAAAGATTTGGTTAATTTAATTGCGGAATTGACGGGTTTTAAGGGAAAAATTATTTGGGATACTACCAAACCTAACGGTCAGCCAAGGCGGAATTTAGATGTTTCTAAGGCAAAAGAAAAGTTTGGATTTGAAGCGGAGATTGATTTTCGGGAAGGGTTAAAAAGAACGATTGAGTGGTATAAAAAGAAACTTAAGTAGCCTTTTTTTGATCAATTTAAAGAATTACCTGATATTTTCAAGATGGTTAAATAAAATTTTCTGATTGGAGCATAAAGAGGAGTGAAATGTGTTGACAATTTTTACCTGTCCCAAACCCTTTTGCGGGCATATCGACATAATACAAAGGAATGCAATTAAGAGCTGGACACTTCTTCAACTAAAGCCTGAGATTATTCTTATGGGTGAGGAGGAGGGTACAGCAAAGATTTGTAGAGAATTTGATCTACAGCACATTCTCAAGGTGAGCCAAAGCGAATACGGAACTCCTTTAATTAATTCTTTGTTTGCGGAAGCAGAAAAAATCGCCCATTATCCACTTATGTGTTATGTGAATGCTGATATTATTTTTATGAGTGATTTAATAAAAGCAATTAATTATATATCCAGGCAAATAAATTCTTCCTTTCTTTTAGTTGGTCGTAGATGGGATATTACCATAAATGAATGTTTGAACTTTGGTTTGGGATGGGAAAAAAAATTAAAGGACTTAGTAAAAAAAAATGGGACGCTCTCTCCTCCAAGTGCTATAGATTATTTTATTTTTCCTAAAGGACTTTTCAAAGATATCTTGCCTTTTGCAGTTGGCCGTCCTCGATGGGATAACTGGATGATTTGGAAAGCTATATCTTTGAAGATACCAGTTATTGATTTAACTTCTCAAAATATTGTTTTACACCAAAATCACGATTATTCTCACATTAACCAAAAGGATTATCGGCAAAAAACCAGTCCAGAGCGGAGATATAATGAGGATTTGATTGGGAAATGGTGGCCCATACATACATATAATGTGCGGGACTCTACTTATGCACTTACTAAGGGGGGTTTAAAGAGAACATCTGTTTGTAAGCGAGTTAATTCTTTTATGGAAAGATTCAGTATTGGCTATGGGTCTATTATTTGTAAAATGTTTTATCCTTATTCCTATCCATTGTATGTTTTGGGAAAGAGTGTTCGGATAACTATTGAATCCATAAAAAACCTTTTCAGGTAAGCTTGCGAAAAGCAAGGTCTGTTTATACCTTGCGGCAGCGATCTTCTAAAAATCAAGTGGGGCGATAGTGAAATCCTGTTTAATCTTAAAGCAATTATAAAAAAACAATGATGGTCAGCGTGATAGAAAATCGCAATGTGCTTATTGTTGGTAGAACATGGTATCCAAATCATCAATTGCTTTTTGATGAGATACAATTTCAATTGCCTGAATATAAATTATATTATTATCTTCTTTCGGCTAAGGAAAAAGGCAGGCCCTGGGATATAGAGGGAAAATTAGTGAATCCAAAAATAATTCCCGGTTTTTACTTTACGGCTTTTTCTAAAGGAGTTATGATTAATCCAGGGCTTACCAAATATTTATCACTAGTAAAATTTTCGTTGATAATTATTACCCCGGGCTCGGAAATCGGATGCTTCACTGCCAAAAAATTTGCCCAAAAGCGTAGTATCCCTTCTGTTGGTTGGATTGTAGGACTTAGAGAATGGAACCCTAATTTTCTTTGGAGAATGAGGAGCGTATTGACAAAATCTTTAGCACGAAAATTCATCAAGGATCAGTGTTTTGTTTTTACTGATGGCACAAAGGCAAAAAATGATGTAATTAAACTGGGAGAGGTGTCTGAGAAAGATGTGATTATCGTAAAGCACGTTATAGATGAAACTCATTTTGATTATAAAAATTATCAATTAGGTGAGGAAGAAAAGAAAAAAGAACGGGCTAAATTCTCCTTGGATGAGCGGCCACTGTTTCTGTGTATTTCTGGGCTGGTGAGGCGAAAAGGCCTTGATAGTCTCCTTTCTGCTTTTGAGAAATTGTTGCGATTGAATAGCAACGTCCAATTGTTGCTGGTAGGTGATGGTTCCATGAGAAAAATGGCAAGTGATTTTTTGAAAAAGCATCCAAAAAATTTTAAATGGATCAGAAGTGTTCCTTACGATAGGATACCTTTGGTTTATGCTTTATCTGATTACTGTGTGTTCCCTTCTTATTTTGATGATTGGGGGAATATCGTAAATGAATGTCATTGCGCTAAGATTCCCATTATTTGTTCAGATGGAGTGTGTGCATCATACGACCTTATTGAGCATGGTTATAGCGGATTGGTCTATAAAGCAGGCGATGTAAGTGCTCTGGTAGAATTAATGGACTACGCCTTAAAACACCCCAAGCAAATGAAGATTATGGCTCAAAACGGGTCTGATTTTATTCAATCAGAGTGGAATACAAAAGAATCGGCTAAGATTTGGACTAAATATATTCGGAGGGCGATTGGAGATGAATAATATGGAATCTGTTCCTTTTGTTTCGGTGATCGTACCTGTTAAAAATGAAAGGATGTATATTAGAGAAACTTTATTACAGCTCATTTGTCAATCCTATCCCAAAAATTATTTTGAAGTTTTGGTTATTGATGGAATGAGTAAAGATGAGACTAGAGAAATAGTTGAAGAGTTTAGGACTCAAAATTTTGAACGGGAAATTAAGGGTTTGAGAGAAGAAAATAAGAGTGAGGGAAAGAAAAAGTTTAGGTCATCAGATCTTAATTTATTCACAACTATTCGGCTTATAGACAATCCTAAAGGTCGCAGAGCACCGGCTTTAAATATAGGAATTAAAGAAGCTAAAGGCGATGTGGTGATGCGAGTTGATGCAAGGGCAATTATTCCACCTGATTATATCGAAAAGTGTGTTGGAACACTTATAAAAACAGGAGCGGATAATGTGGGAGGAGTACAAAGGCCAATAATTCAAAATTTAAAGTTAAAAATTCCGGAATCAGCGTTGCAAAAGGAAAATGAACGCATAACATTTGAAGCTAAATACAGAACATTAAAGATAGAACATCGGGTACGAACTCAGCAAGCAATTGGGATTGCCTTGTCACATTCCTTTGGTGTAGGTAGTGCTCAATTTAGACTGGGAAAAAAAAGCGGGTATGTAGATACAGTTTATCTTGGTTGCTTTAGAAAAAAGATATTTGATAAGGTCGGACTATTTGATGAGGAGTCTGTTGTGATTAGTGAAGATTCTGATATGAATCAGCGAATTAGAGATGCTGGAGGTAAAGTTTATTTAAATAAAGATTTTGTGGTTTGTTATTATCCCAGAGATAATTTTAAAGATTTTTGGAAGTTATATTTTCGTTACGGTGGAGCCAAGGCGGGAAATTTAATTAAAAGAGGAAGATTAACTGCCTGGAGACAACTTGCTCCTCCGGTTCTTCTGCTGATTCTTGTTTTATTACCAGTATTAGGAATATTTAATGTCTTTTTTTTATACCAATGGTTAGTGATTGGGGTAGCTTACATAGTTAGTGATTTTTTAGTTTCCCTGCGTTTAGCCTATAAGGAGAGGATGTTTGGAATTAAATCACCGACTTCGAAAATAGAAGACGAAACGTCTACTATGAAACAGTCCAAGTTCTCTCTTTTTTGGCGTTTGCTTTGTGTATTTCCTGTAATGCATTTTTCCTGGGCACTGGGGTTTTGGAAAAGACTATTACAGAGGCCAAAGCGGGGAGAATACTGGGGATTTTGAAATATAGAAAAAGAGAGCAGAGAGAAATATAGATAATGTATTTCCAGGTTAGAAGAGAATAATATAAAGGGAGATAGAGTATAATGGATTTTTGGAGTGGGAAAAGAGTTCTCATTACTGGAATTAGTGGGTTTGTAGGTCCTTATTTGGCGGATGAGCTTATTAAAAATGGGGCTACGGTGTTTGGAATGATTTTTCCTCGGGCATCCGCTATAATTCCAAAGAGTATTGGAGATAAAAAATTCCAGGATAAACTTCACTTATTAGAAGGTGATATTTGTAACCTGTATAGTGTAATCAAGGTAATAAAATCTGTGCAGCCTGAGGTTATATTTCATTTAGCGGCCCAATCATCTGTTAAAAAATCATTTAATAATCCCCTATTATTTACTCAAGTTAATTGCGTTGGTACTGCAAATTTATTGGAAGTAGTTAGGTTGCAATGCCCAGAGGCAACGATAGTTTTTGCTGGGAGCAGCGAAGAGTATGGACTAGCAATTAGCAGTAAAAAGCAATATCTAAAAAGTAAACAAAAATATAATCTTGAATCTGAATTTACTCTTGAGCTTCCTGTAAAAGAAACCAATCCTTTCCGTCCTTTGTCGCCGTATGCTGTGAGTAAAGTTTACGGTGATTATCTAATAAGAGAGTATCATCATTCTTTTGGTTTGAAAACCATTGTTTCGCGAGCGTTTAACCATGAAGGTGCTGGAAGAGGGCACCACTTTGTGACTTCTATAATCACCAAGCAGGCCGTGCAGTTAAAATATGGAGAGATAAGTAAAGTATTAATTGGTAACGTGAATAGCTTTAGGGATTGGTCTCATGTCAGGGATATTGTTAAAGGTTACTTGCTTTTGGCTGAAAAAGGTAAACCGGGAGAAGTTTATGTCCAGGGCTCTATGCGAACTAATTCAGTGTTATCATATCTATTATTAGCTATAGAGGAGGTTGGGTATAAGGTTTATAAAATTGTAAATATAAAGGGTGATAAAGTTGTGAAAAATCCTACCATGATGGAGAAAATAAAAGAGTTTGGAATTGAATTCGACGCATCTAAAATTGATAAACTGATGTTGGATGACAAGTTATATTTTACCCTAAAAGATGAGGGTTTTGTAATATATACTGATAAGAGAAAGATAGATGTGGTATTTGATAAGGAAAGATTTCGGCCTTCTGATGTCCCGATATTGTTGTCCGATCCTTCAAAATTAATGGCTCTTGGATTCAATGTAAATTATAGTCTTCGTGACATCATTCAAGACCAAATAAATTATTTTATGGTTTCAGAAAATAGAAAAATTTCAATGGAGAATTAACTAAAGAATGAGAAGTAGAGTAGAAGTAATATTAAGGAATAAATTTTTGTCTGAATAATTGGGTTTGCCTTTTTTATAAAATATAAAATCTTTTAAAAATAGTTTGAATCTTTATGAAAATATTAGATATTGGATGTGGGA
>CAZGDY010000075.1:0-8745 GCA_964524965.1 uncultured Clostridia bacterium | reverse complement strand
ATACTTATTCTTGATGAAGCAACTTCAGCTGTAGATACCGAAACCGAACTTCTTATAAAAGATGCTTTAGAGTCTTTGACGGAAAACAAAACCACCTTTATAATTGCTCACCGGCTTTCTACTGTCCAAGGAGCAGATAGAATTGTGGTGCTTGATAAAGGAAGGATTAAAGAAATTGGTTCTCATCAACAGTTGCTTGCTCAAAATGGTTTTTACGCCAGATTGTATAATATGCAGTTTAAAGAAAGGATGAAATTGATGGAATAGAATGTGAGGGGTGAGTAGGCAAAATATTTAGAGAAAGAAAAGCGTAGGAAGAACTTCAAAAGTAAGGTTTAAAATGCAATTTAAAAAAAATAAATTATATAATAGCAGCTTTTTTTTAATTGTGCTTCTTTTAGCTTTATCTTCTTACCTTTTTATTTTTAAAATTGGCCAGCCAAGTCTCTGGGAGGCTGATGAGGCTATTTATGGGCAAGTGGCAAAAGAAATATTAAAATTTGGCGATTGGGCTACTCTTCGTTTTAACCAGAGAGAATGGTTTGATAAGCCTCCCCTTTACATGTGGCTCACGGCTAGTTTTTATTATTTTTTTGGTTGGAGTGAGTTTACTATTAGGATATGGTCTGCTTTGTTTGGAATGGGGCAAGTTATAGTAGTTTATTTTTTTGGCAAGGCTATGTTTAGCAAGCGGGCAGGTTTTTTCTCTGCTTTGATGTTGGCTACCAGTCTGCAATTTATAATTCAATCTCGTCTTGCCTTAGTTGATGTTCCTTTAACTTTTTTTATTAGTCTTTCTTTATTTTTTTTCTATCTTGGTTATATAAACCATGATAAAAATTGGTATTACCTACTTTCCTCTTGTTGTATGGCTTTTGCTACTTTAACTAAAGGACCGATAGGGGTTTTATTCCCTGTTTTTATTATCGGTATTTATTTAGCAGCTACCAAAAATTTAGGTCGGTTAAAAAAAATGAAATTGCCCTGGCTTGTGGCAATTTTTTTTCTTGTTGCCTCTCCCTGGTATATTATCGAGTTAATACGGCATGGCCGAATTTTTTTAGACCATTTTTTTCTTTTAAGGATGATAGGTAGATATAGAACAGCTTTTGAGGGACATACTGGTCCTGTTTACTATTATTTTCTAATTTTGCTTCTTGGGTTTTTCCCCTGGAGCAGTTTTTTACCTTATTCTTTCGTCAATCTTCTAAGAAAGGGGAAAGAACAAAAGGAGAAGAAAAGAGAAAAAGCGTTTCTAATTGTAATTTGGTTTATTGCGATTTTTCTATTTTTTACTATGGCTAAAAGTAAACTGCCGGGATATATTCTTCCTCTTTATCCTGCCTGTGCTCTAAGCGTGGGGTGGTTGTGGGATGAGTGTATTACACTTATTAAGAAAAAAGAATTGGTCATATCTTACGTATTATTTTTCCTGCTGGTGACTGCTTTGATTTTTGCCTTAATATTTATAGCTAAATTTTTTTCTCCGTCTGAATATAGCTTATTTAGTAGCTTATTTTTGGTGATAATTGCCGGACTTTTTATCGGAGGTATTTTTTCCTTTGTTTTTCTTATTTTTAAAAAAAATGTTCTTTTATCTTTAACGGGATTAGCCGGGGCAATGTTTTTTTTAGTAGGAGTTCTCACTTTATATATTTTGCCTTTAGCTGAGGATTTTAAGCCAATGAAACTTTTTGCTCACCAGATTAACTCTATTATTCAGCCTGGAGAGAAAATAGGAAATTATCCTGCCTCGGATGATAATTTTATATCTTTTGATTGTACCCTTATATATTATAGCGATTATCCTGTGGCCGGTGTTGATAATTTGGAAGATCTTAAATTGTTCTTAACCTCTGTAAAGCGAGTTTACTGTGTAATGAGCGAGACAGATTATCAAGAGATAAAGGAACAACTTGAGGGGATTCCTCTTTATATTTTGAATCAAAGAGGCGGAGAAATTCTTTTTTCCAACGGAGAAAATGAATAGAGAGCGTATTAAAAAGACAGGGACCCATTTAATTTTAAATAAAAGGAAATCATTTTAATCATGCATTTGTCAGTTATAATTCCAGTTTATAATGAGGAAAAAAGATTGCCGGATACTCTTAGAAAGATTTATAAATATTTATCTGTCCAATCTTATGATTCTGAAATTATTGTGGTCAACGATGGATCAGAAGATAAGACAGTTGAAATAGTAAAACAAATGATGACAAAAATTAAAAACTTGAGATTAATCGATAATAAAAAAAATCATAACAAGGGTTATGTTGTGCGTCAGGGAATGTTAAAAGCTGAAGGAAATTATCGATTGTTTACCGATGCTGATAATTCAACTTCAATTGACCATCTGGAAAAGATGTGGCCACTTTTTGAAAAGAGCTTTGATGTGGTTATTGGTTCTCGAAACTCCAAAGATGTTGAAGGTGCTTGCCAGGCAGTGTCCCAGCCTTTTTGGAGAAGATTTTTGGGAAATTTGGGGAATATTGTTATTCAAGTGATGACTATTTGGGGTGTTTGGGATACCCAGTGCGGGTTTAAGGCCTTTACAAGAAAATCAGCTGAAGATATTTTTAAAAGATGTAAAATCAACCGCTGGGCATTTGATGTCGAGCTTTTGAGTTTGGCAAGAAAACTTAATTATAAAATAGGTATTGTACCGGTTTACTGGATAAATTCTGCTGAAAGTAAACTAAAATTGGAAGCTTATGCTCATTTTTTAAAAGAGCTTTTACAAATAAAATGGAATTTTATTGTCGGGGAATATAGCTTAAGAAGGAAAAATAAATGATAAGGCCGTTATGGTTGATTCTTGTTAGTGTTCTTTTGGGAGCTGTGGGACAACTTTCTATGAAAAAAGGAATGTCTTATTTAGGGCCTATTTCTCTTAATCTTTCTACTCTTTTTGTCAATTTAACTCGAATGCTAACATCACCTTTTGTTTTATTGGGTCTTTTTTTGTATGCCATAAGCGCAGTTTTATGGTTAGCGGTTTTGTCAAGAGTACAGTTAAGCTATGCTTATCCCATGATAAGCATAGGCTATGTATTAGTACTGATGCTTTCCTGGATATTTTTAAATGAGCGTTTAGCTTACCTAAGGATTTTGGGAGTTTTATTAATTTGTTGTGGTGTTTTTCTTATATCAAGGTCTTAACTTATGGCAGGAGCACAAACTGTATTATTTTTATCTAATGGATACGGGGAAGACAGTAACACCTGCTCCATAATTGAAAATCTTTTAAAAGAGCATCCTTCCTTAGGAGTTAAAGCCCTGCCTTTAGTAGGAGAAGGAAATCCTTACAGAAAACTAAATATACAAATTCTGGGACCTTGTAAAAAAATGCCCAGCGATGGTTTTATAGAAGGTAATTTTTTTTATTTCTTAAGAGATTTAAAATCTGGCTGGCTGAAGATGTATTTGCAGAAGATAAAAGCCGTGAGGGCCAAACGAGATCAGATTAAACTAATAGTTTGCGTGGGAGATGTTTTTTTACTCCTGACTTCAGTTCTTTTTTTCAGAAAGCCTGTTGTTTTTCTTCCCGGAGCTAAATCAGATTACATAAAAGAGCACTACTTGATAGAAAAGTGGTTAATGAAGTTAAGTTGTAAGTTGGTTATTGCTCGAGATGAAAGAACAGCTCTATCATTACGAGATTATGGAATAAATGCTATTTACGTGGGAAATGTAGCAATGGACAGTTTAAGAATAACGGGAGAAAATTTTGGTATGGAAAAAAGTTTACCGGTAGTGGGACTTATTCCTGGAAGCAGAAAAGAAGCCTATGAGAACTTAAGAGTTATTTTAGAAGTGGTGAGGGAGATTTCTTTGCAAGATCAAATAAGAGTAAACTTTTTTTTAGCGCTTGCTCCTTTGCTTGATGTAGAGAAAATCGTAAACTTATTACAAAGCAGCCACTGGAAAATGAGCGATGCATCACGTGAGGAGAAAAAAAAGGGAATAGTTTCTTATTTAATCTCCACAGAAGGGGTTGTAGTTAAAGTAATTCAGGGAAAATTTGGTGATGTTATTAATTTATCTAAAGTAGTTATTGGTACAGCAGGAACAGCTAATGAACAGGCAGTTGGTCTGGGAAAACCAGTGGTAACCTTTCCTGGTCAAGGACCACAAATCACAGAAAAATTTTTACATAACCAACAAAAACTTTTGGGAAAATGTGTTTTTGTTGTACGAAAAGATGCAAAAGCTATCTCTTCCAAGGTTTTGTCACTTCTTGAAAATTCTCAAAAATTAGCCGAAATAGCAAAAATTGGCAAGGGGATAATGGGAGGACCCGGGGCAACTCCCAGGATAACTAGACTAATATATGAAGAGTTAAGTAAAGTGGGTTAGTTTTTTTCCATTAGTTCCTTTACTTTCATGATAGTAATAATGTGAGCTCGTTCTCTTTCTTCCAGCTTCATGGTTATATATTTTATTATCTCTTTAATTTGAGGAATAAAAATGTGTTCCAAGGCATTGACTCGTCTTCTAGTGCGCTCAATTTCTCGGGCCAATCTTTTTACTTCCTCTTCCTTTTGAGCAAGCTCTAAAAGGTCCGATAGAACCTGATGAAAAGATCTTATTCCCTGGTCTAATTTCCAGTTACTTGAGTAAAATCCGTAGCAAAAAGGGTCTCCCTCAAGATTGATTTTAAATTGAGGAGAACCTAAAGGAGTATATTTGGCAATTTCAAGATTACATTTTATTCCAGGCCATAGTAAACACTCTTCAATCTCCCTTCCCCAGTTTAGCATTTTAGCTATTTGAAAATCACTATAGGCAGAGATAAGTTTATTTTGTGCTTTTTTTCTTAAGTCTTTTACCTGGTTTATTAGAGGGAAAAATCTTTGGACAAGCTCGTCTCTTTTCTCTTCCAACAGGTCATGAGCTCTTTGTGCTGTTTCGAATCTTTTTTTCTGTTTAAGAAGCTCCATACGAGTTGGATTAAATTGAGCTACTTTCGGCATTGACTTATCCTTATTTTAAGTTTTTTCTTTTTATTATTCCCACTCACCATATTTTGAAATGTATTCATCTCTGATTCGTTTTAATTCTGATTTAGGCATAGAGCTTAAAAGTTTCCAACCTATTCCCAAAGTTTGTTTTATTGGCCTATCTTCCCGGTCGTCCTGTTCCAGGAATTTTTTTTCAAATTCATTGGCAAAGGTTAAGTACTTTCTGTCCATATTAGAAAGAGTTGCCTCGCCCATAACCAATGCTAGCTCTCTTATTTCTATTCCTCTGGCATAGGCAGCATAGAGCTGGTTAGATATTTCACGATGATCTTCCCTAGTTTTTTCCTTTCCCACAGCTTCATCCATCAATCGGGAAAGAGAAGGTAAAATATTTATGGGGGGATAAATTCCCTTTTGGTGCAAGTCTCTTTGGAGTATTATCTGTCCCTCAGTTATATATCCGGTAAGGTCAGGAATGGGATGAGTTTTATCGTCATCGGGCATAGTTAGTATAGGTATTAATGTTATAGAGCCTTTTTTATCCATTAATCGACCAGCTCTCTCGTAAATTGTTGCAAGATCTGTATAAAGATAACCAGGGTAACCCCTTCTTCCTGGAACTTCTCTTCGGGCTGCTGAGAGTTCCCTAAGAGCTTCAGCATAATTAGTCATATCGATTAAAATAACTAAAATATGCATTCCTTTTTCAAAAGCAAGATATTCAGCACAGGTAAGAGCCATTCTTGGGGTGGCTATTCGTTCTATAACAGGGTCATCAGCTAAGTTTAAAAAAAGAACAGCTCTTTCTATTGCTCCGGACCTTTCAAAATCTTGCACGAAAAAGTTTCCTTCTTCAAAGTTTATTCCCATTGCAGCAAAAACAACAGCAAACTCTTCTTCTTTTCCTAAAACCTTAGCTTGTCTTGCAATTTGTGCGGCCACTTGAGCGTGCGGAAGACCTGCTCCAGAAAATATGGGTAGTTTTTGTCCCCTGGATAAAGTGTTGAGACCATCGATAGCAGATATTCCGGTTTGGATAAACTCTTCTGGATAAGCTCGCGCTTTAGGATTTATAGGCATTCCCCCTATATCTAATCTTTTTTCCGGGATTATTTGAGCTCCTCCGTCTTTAGGTCTGCCCCAGCCGTCAAATATTCTACCCATCATATCCTCAGAAACTCCAAGTTGAATCCCTTTCCCAAGAAATTTTACTTTGGTATCTTTTACTCCAAGCTCTGTCGCTCTTTCAAATAATTGGACCAGGGCTGAATCAGAAGTTACCTCCAAGACTCTACCTCTTCTTCTTTGGCCATCGAGAAGTTCTATTTCTACCAGTTCTTCAAAAGCAACATCAATTACACTTTCTACCAGCATGAGAGGACCGGCTAATTCTTTTATTTTTGTATATTCTTTTCCCATAATTCATTATCCTCTGTTTAATTTTAAGCTTTTATTTCTTGTTTTTTCCCTAAAAGTTTTTTTATCTGTTCTTCTAAGTTTTGACGCAATTTTTCTATTTTCTTTTCTACCTCTTCGCTGGGTATATATTTGACCTTAGCGATTTCTTCTCTTATTGGTAGATCAATTAATTCATCCGCCAATAGTGCATTATTATTTAAAGCATTTATAGACAGCTCATAGTAATCAAGGATAATTTTTAGCATAAGATATTGTTTTTTCAGAGGAGAATAAGTGTCAATCTCATGAAAGGCAAATTGTTGTAGAAAATCTTCTCTGATAGAACGAGCTGTTTCCATGGCTATTCTGTCTTGGGGTGATAAAACATCCATTCCCACCAATCTCACTGTTTCTTGTAGTTCATCTTCTTTTTGTAAAAGAGCCATAGCTTTTTCTCTTAACTGTATCCAGGTGGGGTCTACTTCTGTAGTAAAATATTTTTCCAGCTCATTCAAATACAAAGAGTAACTGCGTAGCCAGTGGATGGCAGGAAAATGACGCTGATAAGCAAGTTCTGCTATCAAAGCCCAGAATACCCGTACTATTCGTAAAGTTGCTTGAGTTACAGGTTCTGAAAGATCACCTCCTGGAGGTGAAACTGCGCCAATAGCTGAAAGAGAAGCTTCCCTTTCACCTTTTCCCAGAGTGATAACTCTACCTGCTCTTTCATAAAATTCTGCTAAACGAGAAGGAAGATAAGCTGGATAACCTTCTTCTCCGGGCATTTCCTCTAATCTTCCTGACATCTCACGTAGAGCCTCCGCCCAGCGTGAGGTTGAATCAGCCATAAGAGCAACATCGTATCCCATATCTCTGTAATACTCAGCAAGAGTTATTCCAGTATAAATAGATGCTTCTCTTGCAGCAACTGGCATATTAGATGTATTGGCAATGAGAATAGTTCTTTGCATTAGAGGTTTTCCAGTTTGGGGATCTTTTAATTTAGGAAACTCTTGCAAAACATCAGTCATCTCGTTACCTCTTTCTCCGCATCCTACAAATACTATAATCTGGGCATTAGCCCACTTGGATAGCTGATGCTGGATGACAGTTTTTCCAGATCCAAAGGGACCAGGAATACAAGCAGTTCCTCCTTTAGCAATGGGGAAAAAGGTATCTATAACTCTTTGTCCGGTGACTAAAGGTTCCTTAGGCTCCAGTTGTTTTTTGTAAGATCTCATTTGTCTTACTGGCCAGCGCTGGAGCATTCTTATTTCCTTTTCCTCTTTTTCCTCGGTTTCAACTACGGCAATGACATCTTCTACTTTAGCTTTTTCAGAGTGAATCTTCTTAATTTCTCCTTCAACGCCTACAGGAACCATTACACGGTGTTGGATGATTTCTGTTTCCTGGACGGTCCCTAAAATATCTCCAGGCACAACCCTTTCACCTATTTTTACTTTAGGGTTAAAATCCCATTCTTTTTTTCTATCTATTGCTTCTACCTCTATTCCTTTGCTGATAAAGTCACCTTCTTTGCTACGCATTAAATCAAGAGGTCTTTGGATTCCATCGTAAATATTACCTAAAAGTCCAGGTGCAAGTTCTACAGATAAAGGATAATATAGAGACTCAACTGGTTCACCAGGTTTTAGGCCACTTGTCTCCTCGTAAACCTGGATAGAGGATAAATCTTCTCGTATTTCCAAAATTTCGCCGATTAATCTTTTCGTACCTACCCTTACCACATCAAACATTCTTGCCCCAGGAATTTCTTTAGCTATAACTAAGGGGCCAGAAATTTTAACTATTTCTCCTTTTTTCATAAATTACTCCTTTTCCTCTTTCAGGCTACCATCTGACGGGTTATGGTAATAGGTTTTTTCTTTCCTCTTACTACGTCTTCATCGATGATGCACTCTTTTATATTTTTCCTGGAAGGTAAATCATACATTATTTCCAGCATAATCTCCTCCGCAATAGCTCTGAGGCCTCTTGCTCCCATTTTTCTTTTGAAGGTAAGTTGACTTATCTCTTCTAAAGCTGCTTTGGTAAAAGTGAGTTTCACATTTTCCATCTCAAATAGTTTCTGGTACTGTTTCACTATAGCATTTTTGGGTTCCAGTAGAATCTTTTTTAATTGCGCTTTAGTTAGTAATTCTAGTTCAGTTACTACGGGCAGTCTTCCTACAAATTCCGGGATAAAACCATATTCAACTAAATCATCGGGAAGTAGGTTAGCAAGAATATTTTTTCGCCCTTTTTCTTTAAGAGAAGAAAAACCCAGTGTTTTTTTTCCTATTCTATCACTTACTATTTCTTCTAATCCGGGGAAAGCTCCTCCACAAATAAATAAAATATTAGAAGTGTCCAGTTGAATGAATTG
>CAZGDY010000074.1:1757-8758 GCA_964524965.1 uncultured Clostridia bacterium | reverse complement strand
ATTTAAACAAATTTACCTTGTTTTTTTAAACTCTCTTGCCAACGCGAAATAATATCGATAAGCTGTTTTGTTTCTTTTCTAAAAACTCTACTGTCAATATTGGTGCTGGTCATTAGGAATTTTGGTAATCTCAAATAATTTTTTTCCTCATTAACCAGGCTCTCAACATTTATTAAATAATCTGAAGTGAAAAGTAATCCCTTTTCTTTGTTCATAAAAAATACTTGGCCGGGAACATGGCCTCCCTTGCTTTCCAAAACCTCAAATTTTAAACTACCCACCAGGAAAGTGTCGATTACATTAAAAGCCCCAATCCTGTCCGTAACCGTGGTTGAAAAAAAATTAATTTTTTTAGGATATTTGCATCTTGTAAATTTATTTACCAGTACGGTAAAATGCTTATTTATTTTTAAAAGTTTTGTATTGACGCCCTCTGCTCTGTTCTCGCTTTTTATCACATTTTGGCAATTTTGGTGCATAAACACCCGGGTGCCAAATTCCTCACTAAAATAGCCCGAGGTACCTACATGATCGGCGTCAGGGTGGGATATAAATATTCGTTTAACTTGAGCGGGGTCTATCCCCTTTTTTTTCAGCAAATTTTTAATATCTTCATAATATACACCGTACCCGGCATCAAACATAGTTACTTCATTGTCGTGATCAAAAATAAATATGTTTCCCCCTGTTGGAAGACGAAAAGAAAAAAGTTTAGTTTTAAAATCAAATTGTAAGGGAGCTAACTCTTTTGCATAAAATTTCTCCCCGTTTTTAGCCAGAGATGTAAAGGCAAAAGTTAAAACATTTTCGAATACATCTGCTTTTTCTAAATGATTGCCAATTTCAGAGTAAAAATGTACCAATTCATTGTATAAACTCTTAGAGGAATCGATGATTGCTGTTAATTTTTGTGTTTCCTGGGGGCTTACTAATTTTTGGAGCCTTAAGAAGAATCTTTCTACTGCTTTAAGCCCAATAATATGTTCTACTTTTTCTATTTCCGAACCCCTGTAAATCACTTTGTAGCTATATCCTCGGTGATTTATAACATCAAGGAGAGTGTTTATTTCTTCCGGATTTTTTGTGGCTAAAGCTATATCTACTGATTCAGAATCAATATCCTCATCATAAAACATGTAGATAACGTTAGCTTGATTTTTTTTGAGAACTTCGGCAAAAGTAGCTAAAGAGCCCGGTTTATTGACTAATCTTACCTTTGCTTCTAATACACTTTCCGGAGTGATTATTTGTATTTCATCTTCTACTATTTCATTTTTTGGGAGATGATAATTTCTTTTCTCCAAAAGGTGCAGCAATCCTTCTAAGTTGTCTTTATTTTCAAAATAAATGGTTAAGGCTATTGTATTGCAGTCAATGGATCTGTCGTAATGAAAAAAACCAATATTCCCTTTTGCCTTAGCTATGATACGGGATATATCGGCTAAAGACCCTGGCTTATCTTCTAAAAAGACTTCAAATTTAAGCAAAAATTCTTCCTTTTGCTCTTTATTAGTTCCTTTTTTTAGGGGGAGGCGCTGGTATATTTTTACCTGCCAGCTTTCATCTCTTTCCATTGTTAAACCTCACTATTTTTTTCTAGGAGTCAGTTCTTACAAGAGTTTTTATCAAGGATTTTTCTCAGATAGGTATTTTCTTTTTCAGAAAAAGAACTCTAAAAAAATGCAGTTATTTAAAGTCTACTCTGTCTTTATTGTAGTTTCCAATAGGCGTTTGTCAATCATGGTTGCTGTTTTGATTTATTCAGAAAAAGTAGTCCTAATAATTTAAGGAAATTATTTGTTAATTTTGACAATATGCTAAAGTTGTTTAAAATGTGATTTGTTGTCGTTTTTAAAAATTAAAAAATTGTTAGATAACACTATTTTTAAATATGCCTCAAAATTCTGATTTATATAATCAACAACTTAAGGTTTTTTCCTGGTTAGCAATGGTCTGCTTGGGTATTGTCTCTGGTTCCTTAGCGCCTTTGTTAGTTCCTATGGCCGATTTTTACCACTGGGAAATATCTCGAGCCGCATTTCCGGTGGTGCTTCGCTCTTTAGGGTTTCTTTCCGCAAATTTTATATTTTCTTTTGTTTGGCGCATTCACAAGACTCGCTCCTTATTGACCTTTCCCCCTTTAGTTTTATTTTTAAGCTTATTGGCTATCGTTTTATTTTATGGTAATGGGAAAATAATTTTGTTTTTATTATTTTTCGCAGGGTTGGGCGCAGGGTTGTTACATCCCAGTATAAATTCGCTATTTTCCGAAATGTACGGGCAAAATAGGACAAAATATTTAAATATTTCTATGGTGTTTTTTGGATTGGGAGCTTTTGCCGGTCCTTTGCTGGTGGGTGCTATTCTTACCTATGACTTCAAGTGGTATATGGTTTATTTTTTACTGGCCCTTCTTTTTTTCCCCTTTACGATAATTTTTTCAAGGAAAAAGCTATATCGGGGTATTTTGTTTTCTAAAACGGCAAAAGTACGCAGTAGTTCTCTTAAAAAGCAGTTAATAAAATCGCCTTTTTTTTGGCTGCTTGCTTTGGCTAATTTTATTCTTGTCGGGGGGCAAGTTTCTTTTTTTTCCTGGATACCACTATTTTTGACAAGGGTACGAGGTGTTTCTCCTGCCGTAGCAAGCTATAGTGTTTCTATTTTTTGGTTGAGTATGATTTGCGGAAGGGCATTATACAGTCGTTTTCTTCATAAAACTAATTTATCTTTATCCTTAATTGTAGGGGCAGGGGGGGTAACTTTGTTTACTGCTCTTAGCTTTTTGTGCCCCCAAGGGATTTTAATTGTTCTATTTTTATTAGCTTCGGGGTTATTTTTTTCCTTTATTTCTCCTGGGTTATTTGCTCTTGGAGGAAATATTTTCCCCGAAAATATTGGGTTTATGACTGGAATCTCGACTGCCAGTATAGGTGTGGGGTGTGTGTTTTTTCCCTGGTTAATTGGAATTACTTCTCAGCGGATAGGTGTTGCTAATGGTGTTCTTTTAATTCCTCTTATTAGTGTTGGGGGGATCGGTATTTTGATATATCTGCGTTATTTTTTAGCTAAGAAAGTTAGCTAAAATATTTTTGAAGTTGTGTTATCTCAAAAGAAAAATTATTTTTTATAATCTACAATTATTTTATCTTAATTTTTTGAGATTTGATTGATACGTGTTTGTGGTTTAGCGTATCGTTCAGGAATATCAGGTAGTGAGTCTCCATCTAAATCGGGAAACTGAGAAAGATAATTTATAAATGCTTGCCACTCTTTAAGTTCTTGAACGCCTTTTTCTACAGGATCCTTGTCCACCAGAATTTTCTCTCGGCCGTCAGTTGTACTAAAGAGAATCACATTCCCTTTGTCATCCTTAGGAATTATAGCTAACCAGGGAACATACTGTCGGACAATAAAGAGAAGTTCTAATAAAAAAAGGTTAGTACCTACTTTGTAAAGAGTTTTAGTGTCGGAGTTATTAAGAGGGATGTACCCAGCTATGGAGTCCCCTTTATCTATTCTTGCAACTTTCCAAAACATTAGTTGCAAAGGATCGTACCAGTACCTCATCCCTGAGACCTGGAAAAGGTAATGGCTACCCCTTTTAGAGGCAAGATAGGTAGATATTTCCAGAATTCTTCTTATCTCCTGAGCATTAAGGTAAAAACTAACTAAAGGGTAGCCTAATTTCTTCTTATTAGGTCCGATGCCGAAAGACAGGACTTCAAACACATCTGAGGTTTTAATTATTCCTTTTTTAATATTGCCACGAATAAATCCCCTTGGCTGGAAGACAAAGTCAACGGGCTTCTGAGGTTGATAGGAGTCAATAGCGAAACGGTTGGCATCAGTGATTAAATCCCCTAAATTGCTTTCTATTAAATATCCTCTTTCTCCAATTAAATCAAAGTTTGTCTCCGCAAGTGGATTATCAAATGTTAGTCCAATAGGATTTAATACTTCCTTGTTGATAGTATGAATGTAGCTGGAGATAATCTTTTGAATATTTTCATTTTCCGGAATATTATCATCAATAGGGATAAGTTGATAGCTGCGCAGATAAGTTTTTTCCTCCTGCAGGGATATTTCTAATTTACCAAGATATTTTGCATATGGACCGGCCTCTACTATAAGAGTATCCTCAACGATAATTGGTTGAGATAAAGTACTGTGGCAATGTCCGGATATGATTATGTCAATACCCTGGGTTGATTGAGCTAATTTTTTGTCTTCTTTTAGTCCGGAATGGGAAAGAAGAATAAGTAAATCAACACCTTTGCGTCGGACTAATTTTACTAGATGTTGAATAAACTCCTTGCTGTGTTTAAATCTTAGCGGTAAGGGTTGAGGCGCTTCTTCTTCAGCTGATTTTCCCAATAAACCAATAATCCCGATTTTTAAACCGTTAGGAAGTTTTTTCACAATATAATTTTTAAGAATACCTTCATCGTAGAGCTTTTTAAGGCTATCATCGCCGGAGTCAAAGGAATTAAATTCAATATTAGAGGCAACAATGGGAGTTATAGAGCCACTACCATTTTTTCTGGCAAGATCAATGATTGTAGCTAAGGTTTCAGGCCCCCACTCTAATTCATGATTTCCTAAAGTTGTCGCGTCATATCCAAGGAGGCTCATCAAAGTAAGCTCTGGGCTCAGGGTATCGCTGAGCGAATGATAGAGTGTTCCGACAATAAAATCTCCTGAATCAAGAAGCAATACGGGTTCATTTTTTTCTGCTTTGCTCTTTTTAATCTTTTCGATCTGGGTAGCTAAACGGGTGAATTCACTTAAATGGGAATGGATATCACTGGTATGTAAAATGGTTAAGTTAATTTTTTCCGCCCATCCCCTGTCAGGAGCTACAGCAGTTAAAATTAGTAAAGATGTGAGTATTGCTGTAAGCCAATACATGATTTTAGTTAATATTCCGCCTTCTCGATATTTTAGATAATTTATCCTCATTGTTAAACAACTCATAATGGTATTAATCTTAGCGAATTTTTTTTTAAAAAAAGAAAAATTAAAACCGGTACTCTTTCAAAAGCTTTTATAAATTATATTATCACTCCTTTTTGCTAAGTCAACTTTTGATAAAGTACTTAAAAATTTTAGCACTAAAACCTTGACAACTTATAAGGAAAAGCTAATTTAGTTGCGAGATTGGAACTGTTTTTAATAAAAAAATAGTTTATTAGTTTATGGGCTATTTATAAAGGAGAAAATGGAAAAAAGACAAAAAACTGAGGTGATAAGAAGCTTTTTTCATCTTAGCAGTGGATTGACAATCGTTTCAGTTTATGGACTAACAAAGGTTAGCAGGCAATGGAGCTTAATAATTTTGGGAGCAATAGCTCTTTTTTTAGTGAGCGGGGATATCTTACGCCAATTTATACCTAAACTTAGTCGCTTAGCGCTGAGAAGTTTTGGGATTATTATGCGCCAAGAGGAAAAAACGAACTTAGCAGCAACAACCTATTATATTATAGGCTGTTGGGTTACCCTTCTTTTATTTACAAGGTTAATTGTTTGCATTTCTATATTATTTCTGGCCATCGGTGATATCATGGTTAAAATAATAAGAGAGGTATCTCAAGAAAGAAATTCTCGCTGTGTTATTTTAAAAACGATGGGGGTAAATTTTCTTGTTTGTTTTTTTCTTGGTTGGCTCGTCTTAACTAGGGCTGAGATGTCTCATCCTTTTCTTCCATCTCTTTTGGGAGCACTGGGAGCAAGTTTAGCTGAAATGGTTCCAAAAATTGACAATTTCACTATTCCCATTTTTAGCGGTTTTTTGCTAACTTTTAGTTTTTATCTTATTTATTGATTCTTGGTAATTAAGCACCATTTTCAGATAAAAATTACTGTTTTTTAATATCGAAGTTAAATCCAGCTTTTTCAACATTTTCGATAAAAGCTTAAATAACTTTTAATACCATCAATGTAATATCATCAAATTGGGGTTGTTTACCGGCAAACCTTAACACTTCCTTCTCGATTTCCTCAAGTATATTTTGTGCCGATAAATCATGATTTTTTTCAATTACCCTCGTAAGTCTTTCTTGCTCAAATCGTTCCTTATTTTCCCCCACCGCCTCAGTTACTCCGTCGGTGAAAAGAGCGATTACATCACCTCTTGTGAGTTTAATTTCTGTTTCTTCGAGTTCGATGTCATCTATTACGCCCAAAGCAATTCCCTTTGCTTTTAACAAAACAATATCGCCCGGTGTTTTCCTGATAAGTAGAGGTGGATTATGTCCGGCATTTACATATTTCAGACTTTTTTTTGTTGAATCTAAGATGGCGTAAAACAAGGTAACAAACATATCGGTGGATTGAGAATCTTCAAAAATTAACTTGTTTGCTTGCGCTATGGCCTCGGCGGCGGCGGGATTTCTTGTTGTGCTGGCCCGGACCAAAGTTCGTGACAGCGCCATGAATAAAGCAGCTGGAATACCTTTTCCGGAAACATCTGCTATTGCCAGACCCCATTTATCTTTGGTGATAGGAATAAAATCGTAAAAATCCCCTCCTACTTCTCTTGCCGGTAGATTAAACGCGGCAAGCTCGATTCCTTTTATCTTTGGTACGTTTTTAGGTAAAAAACTTTGCTGAATGCCTTTAGCTATTTCTAACTCTTTTTGTAAACGTTCTTTCTCGGCGGTAGTGCGCTGTAGTTCATTGATATGTTCCTTAAGGTCTAATGCCATTTTGTTAAAGGAATTTGCCAGTTCTTCCAGTTCATCACCCGTTTCTACTCCAACTTTGTATTCCAATTCTCCTTTTCCGATTGTTTTAGCACCTTTTGTAAGGGCAATGATCGGTCTTGTAACCGCTCTTGAAAGAAGGAAAGATACTCCGGAGACTACAACAATCATCGCAATGAACATGCTGATAAGGGTACTTTGCATGTTCTTCATCTTTCTCCCGATATTTTCCTCACTGGTTCTTGTGATGGAAAATATTTGACTTTTTGTGGCTAATGCTGGGGCTATTATTTCTTTAAC
>CAZGDY010000074.1:0-1657 GCA_964524965.1 uncultured Clostridia bacterium | reverse complement strand
TGATGGAAAATATTTGACTTTTTGTGGCTAATGCTGGGGCTATTATTTCTTTAACGGGCATCACTAGGCCTATACTCCAATTTGCAGAAACGATGGGAGCATAAGCGATATATTTTATACCATCCTCAAAATTGCATCGGGCAATTCCGCTTTTGCCAATGGTCATATTTTTTGCTATTTTTCTCAATTCTAAATTATCGGTCTCGAGCATATTCTCTGCTTTGAAAGTTTCGTCCCATCTTTGGTCTCCGGAAGATAACCCCGGACGAGCAATAATTTTTCCATTGTTATCCATTAAAAAAGCATATCCAAGTTCTCCAACCCGAAGATTGATAATTTTTTGATTAATTGTTTTTGTGGTTACATCTACTGCTACTACACCAACGAGGTTCTGTTTTGAATCATAAACAGGTTTTGAGCAGGAAATCATTAATGCACCAGCAACCACATCAATGTAGGGCTCCGACCAGCTAATTTGGCCAGTTTCTTTTGCCTTTGTGTACCAGGTGCGAACTCTGGGGTCAAATGAAGGATCTATCCCAGAGGCCCAGGGATACAATTGAAGAATGCCAGATTCCGTTCCAATATAAATCCAGGTCAAGTTAGGATCGTTAGCATGAATAGGTATAAAAATCTTATTTAAGTTACTCCATATCCTCAATTCTTTTGTTGCCTCTTCAGCATCAACATTTGGTGCTAACACATATGCTGATGTTGCATACACATCCTCTGGAGTTTCTTCCTGGGAATATAAGGGTTGATATCCAAGTGAAGAGCGATTATTCCAAAGATCAGTGGCAAATCTCACTGTGGTATGAACTTCTCCCTCAACCTTTTCAAATAACGCGTTACTGATAGTGGCCTGGTCTATTGCCAAACGAAGCATGTATTCCTCGGCTTGAGATTCCAAAGCTTTTGCACTATTGTCAACTGCACGATCTCCCAGAGAGCTGCTACTTTTCAAGGCATAGTTGCCTACCTCTTTTATCTGATTAATTGCAAGGTAGCCAAACAAGGTAAGAGAAATAAGTGAAAGAGCTAAGAAAACTGTTAGTATTTTAGTTCTTATTTTTATTTTCAGTATCATTTTCAATCCCGGGATGATAATAATTTAAGTTTTTAACCTTCTTTACTCCAATACTATTAGACCTAATTAAAAGGGCCTGAAAGTGAATTTTAGCAAATTTTTAGAAAAAGACTTATCTTTGATTAGGTTTATTGTTGATTATATCAGCTTTTATCATATAAGTAAATTAACAGATCAAATCTAAAAATATTGAAAAAAGTAAGATAATTTTATTTCGTTTTCTTATATCCATTTTTTTAGGAAGGATTTAACTGGCTGTGAAGCCTTTGCTAAAACTAGTGGTTTTTGACAACGCCGAGCAAATTCCTCGGGTAAAGTTCCCATGATTATTTGCTGAAATAATTTTTCTCGGGAAGCGCCAATAACAACTAAATCGTACTGCTCTGCTTCTTTAAGAAGAGTTTTTAAGAAGTTGCGTGATGTCGCATATTTCGGCTCCAGATAGCTAAAAAAACGATAACACTTAAAGCAGCCGCTACCAGTATTATTCCAATTATAATCTCAAGTTCCATCCCTATAACCTCCAGATTTTGAGTTTATTTTCATTTATTATTCAACTCTTTCATTAAA
>CAZGDY010000073.1:6694-8760 GCA_964524965.1 uncultured Clostridia bacterium | reverse complement strand
TTATAACTTCGGATATCGCTTTCGTTATCCTCAGATATCTTTTTCTTCCTGACACTAATAATGTCACTTATTTCGGGAATATTTTGTTTTCTAATATTCACATTTGCAACCCGTTTAATAAAGCCCAGCTTTCTAAATTCGCTCGATGTCACAAATGTTATTGCTGTACCTTGTTTACCCGCCCTACCTGTTCTACCAATTCTATGGATATATGCTTCGGGGTCTTGCGGAATCGAATAGTTGATAACATGGCTGAGATTGCTTACATCAATACCTCGTGCGGCAACATCTGTGGCAATCAATACTGATAATTGCTTTCTTTTCAATTTATCAAGTGTTTTTTCTCTTTGGCGCTGCGATATATCCCCATGCAGAGCATCAACAGAATATCCTCTATCAAACAGCTGGGTAGCAAGATTATCCACATCTACCTTGGTACGACAAAATACTATTCCGTAAAAAGAGCGTTCAATATCAATGATTCTAGAGAGTGCTTCAAATTTATCTTGTTTTTCTACCTCAAAGTAAATTTGATCAGCTAAACTAGTGGCGAGCTGTGTTTTTGTTTTTATATGCGTGTATTTCCCCATGTACTTTTCTGCCAGTTTTTTAATTATATTAGGCATGGTTGCAGAAAGCAGAAGGACGCGTTTTTCTCGAGGAGTGCAATCAAAAATCGTTTCAATGTCTTCAATAAACCCCATGTTGAGCATTTCATCCGCTTCATCAAGTATGAAATATTGAACAGCATGCAAATCCAAAGTTTTGCGTCGAATATGATCAAGAATACGACCAGGTGTTCCTACCACAATATTAACACCTCGTTTCAGTTTTTTTAATTGCAAAGTTATAGATTGCCCTCCATACACAGGAGCAACAGAAATATTATTATTCCCTCTCAAAGAATTAATTTCCTCGCAAACTTGAATTGCTAACTCGCGCGTGGGGGTGAGGATAAGGACCAGAACTTTTTTTGTAGATTGTTCTAAATTTTCAATAAGCGGTAAAGCAAAAGCGGCTGTTTTACCTGTTCCTGTTTGAGCCTGTGCGATTATATCTATTTGATTTTTTAAAAGAAGCGGTATTGTTAACGCCTGTATCTCAGTTGGTTCTTCAAAGCCTTTTTTTTGAAGGACTTGAATGTTTTTCTTTGAAAGACCGAGCTCAATAAATGATTTCATTTTTTCCTACTCCAATTTGTAAACGTTACATTAAATAATTTTCGTTTCCTACATTATAGTTATTTTGAGCATCTTGTACAGTATAAGGATTGCACCAACATGTTCGCCGCCATTTTTAAAACTTTTGGCTACCAATGTACCCTTTGTCGTTGAAAAATTTCGCAGAATCATCGATAATCATTTTTATATCTTGGGCATTGAATTGATGCACGCAGCCCAAGCCATTGACCTGAGAAAACAAAAAAACCCAATGTTGGCTTTGGGCAAACAAACCAAACCGCTATTCCAGCAGTACAGAAAGATCGTGCCGTTTTTAGATGAGGATAACCCCTTTGCTCTTTATTTTAGAAAATCAGCTCAGTTTTTAAAAATGTATGGTAAGTAACCCCTTATCTATTTCGGCAAAGAATAAGAGTAGATAAGATACGAGCAGTTCTTCCGATTGGCTTTTATTGGGGATAGAATTTGAATGTAATATTGACAACTTGGCATTTAAGCTAATTCAGTTTGATTTGCGACTTTAAATCCCAGACGAGCTGATAGATCAATTTAAAAAAACCTGTGCTTTAATTTTTATTTATCCCCCTGGGCTGATTTTTCCGGGTTCGGTATTCCTATCCATCTTGGGGTCCTGTTCATGTATTCACGATAAATTTTACCATATTTTTCAAGGCAACGCTGCTCTTCAGGAATTGCAGCCACAAACGAGAGTATTGTATATCCAATCGAAAACAAAAGAAAAACCCAGGAAGCTGAAGCGATACCCACCCCTATAAACATGACCAGCTGAGTAATGTACATAGGGTGTCTTGAATAGCGGTGCAGTCCTTTGGTAACCGGTTTGATATCAAGGGGCGTAGTTGCAAAACTCACGATAACCACGCT
>CAZGDY010000073.1:0-6594 GCA_964524965.1 uncultured Clostridia bacterium | reverse complement strand
CTCAAAAACTGGCATGAGTAACATAATTTTTCTCCTTGCAAGGTGCGAAATTATACTTGAGGTTTTGAGCTTATTTTAAGTTAGCGGATGAGTTAATCCAGTAGCGTATGGCAAAAAGATAGACAGGTTTTTCTAAGTGAAATCAGGTTTAAAAAAAAACAGGAGTGGCGATTGTTACTGCACTTTTGAGGTGATAATGCTTCTTATCTCCAATTAGTAAAGGAAAAGTAAATTAATTGCATCCCCTCTGTTAATTCTTTCCTCTACCTATTATTTGTCTGTTTTATTCTTATGGACCACTAAATTTCTGATAGTTTCACAGATTCCAGGCTTTTAGGGAGGCCAGAGCACCTTTCACTCGATTTTCTACCTCTTTTAAGTCATGCTCGTCCGGGCGCCCCTGAATGTCGCCAAGTAGACCATTAGTACTCATTGCGTCATTATTATGAAACTCACCAACTACATACCACTCATCAAACACAAAATAACCGAGGTGACCCATGAAAGCACTAAACCATTTTACAACTGGTATTGCTTCTTGTTTTCCCATATGAGGACCAGCATAAGTACAAAATGAAATAGCGAATTTTCCCGGTCTTAGTGGAGCGGCTGGTAATACAAAACCGTTTTCGCCGTAAGCACGAAATATCTTTTTTACCCAGTTCATCATTTTTTTGGTCGGAAGCCATTGAATAACCGGCGAGCCAATAAATACCAGGTCGTAATCATAAATATCCAGGGCAAGCTCAGGGGAGATTTTGGCAAAATTAGTCTCAATGTCGATATTTTTGAGTGTTTCGTAAATGCGTGTTGCTACTTTTTCTGTATTTCCTCCCAGTGAATCGTAAATAACGAGTGCTTTCAAAAGTATTTCCTCCTTTTTTTGTTATCAATGTAATGTAAATGCTGGTTAAATTTATTTATAGATATTCAGTAAAAACTATCACCATTTTTCATTATGTCAAATTTTATCAATAAGCAGAAATTTCCCAAAATTTTAAAATATTTTTTTGAAATGATGATTTAAGAAAAAACAAGGTGGGGTATTTCCCATCTAAAATTTCCAATTCTATTTTAACTAATAAATTCCCTTATGATTCTATCAATTTTATCTTTATCGGGAGGGCAGCCTTTGAGAGTTTTAGCAAGAGCAAAAAATTTGACGCAATCCCCTATTATTATAAGATTTTTCGCTTGGGGCATTCTTTTTTCTTTACCAGCCACAATACTTAAGGGCTCCTGCAATTTTTTTCCTTCTTCTTTAATCCTGGAAAGAATAGTAAAAATAGGAACTGCGCAACCGCAACAAGCCCTCTCGACAATCAAATTCAACTGGGGAAAAGCTCTTTTTAGCTCCTCCTGGGGAAGCTTAAAATTCATCTTTAAATCTTTTAAGTCGTCTCCCACAATATTAATCCTATCGGGTCTCATCTCTCCTAATCCCGCCTCAAATCCAAACTTTATGGTCTTAATCTGAGAAGGATTAAATCCCATGAGAGAGCTGGTTACGCTATCTGTGGCTACTATATCCTCACCAGCAACGATGAAAGGAATCCCATTTTTATGAGTTGTCCCATCAATGATATTTAGCGTAGGTTTTACTATCTTATTAAGTTCCACTACAGCCCGGGCTAAATGACGGTGAAATTGTGGTTTATTCTTTCTCTGGAGACATCCTTTGAGGTTTTTCATGGCCAGAGTAACTTTAGTGAAGATGTGAGTTTTCATAACCGGAACATTAATTAGCTTATCGCACTCGAAAGCAAAATCAGTAACATGAAACTGGGAAGGAGTGAAAGGTGAAATATCTCGAAAGGGTTTAAAAGAGAAATTATCAAAGATAACCCATTTAGCCCCGTTTCTTTCAGCAATCTTTTGCATTCCTGTTTTGGTAAAAGAATCTACTAATTTATTTGCTGAACGATAATAACTGGGTCCTTCTCCAATAATCACCTTACGAGCTCCCTGCTGATAACAATACTTAATGATAGCTTCCACTAAGTAAGGATTAGTTATTTTAGCGGTTGTGTAGGAAACAGGGTCAACAAGGTTAGGTTTAATGAGAACAGTTTGTTCTTCAAGGTGAATTCCACCTATAGCCTCGATACTGTTTTTGACTGTCTCATCCAAATTATCATTAGTTTTAAAAACAGAAACTTTATTCCTCATCACTATTTTCCTTCAAAGATAGTTTACTATTAAGTCAAAATGAAGATTAGTAACTTAAAAATCAAATTTTCTCTTTGGAAGCTTAATTAATTCATATAATTCTGTCAACAAATTTAAAATCATCACTAAAATAAGCGAAGAAAGCAAACTAGATTTGACAAACGCTCAAAGAATCTTACAATTCTTTTTAAATCTTCAAATAAAAAAGAGAAATCAAAAAAGACAAAGGGAGCATGTTTTGATTATAGAACAACTGGCAGTGGGAGGGTTAGATGAGAATTTTTCCTATCTAATCGCTGAGGAGTTATCCCGAGAAGGAATGGTCATAGACCCTTGCGGAAATGTCGAAATTATTTTAAAAAGCATTAACGAGCATAATGTCAAGCTAAAGTACATTCTCAATACTCATGCTCACATAGACCACACAGAAGGAAATGAAGCAATTTTGCAAGCCACGAAAGCCCAAGTGGTCTGCCACAGGCTTGGGTCTTCTCTAATCCATCCCGATATTACAGTTGATGATCAAGATGTACTAAAATTGGGAGACTTAGAAGTTAAAATTATCCATACTCCGGGACATACTCGGGAAGGTATTTGTGTCCTGGTAAATAATGCTCTTTTTACAGGGGATACTCTTTTTGTGGGATATTGCGGAAAAACAAATAGTTCAAAGAGCTCAGAAGAGCTCTACCATAGTTTATTTGACAAAATTACCAGGTTTCCTGATGACACTAAAATTTACCCGGGCCATAACTATGGAGAAAAACCATTTTCCACAATCAGCTACGAAAAATCTCACAATCCCTATTACCAATGTTCTAATAAAAAAGAATTTATCGAATTGAGAAAAAAAGGAATTTAAATCTAAATAAAAACCTTTTCAATGAGCAGCGTACTCGATAAGTTTATTAATATTTCGATGCCAGAGACCCTCCCAGTTTTTAATTATTACCTTTGCCGGGCACATCTCATCTTTCGTAACTAACTCTATAATCGGCTCAAGATAAATACTCTCATCTTCTCCCTCGTCATTTAACTGTTTTTGTTCCTTTAAACCAAAATAACTTATTTCCAGAAGTTTTTTGGCAAGGTCAATTACTCTCATCTTTTTTAACTTAGTTTCCAAACCAGAACGAGGAACTGTAAGATAAAGTTGGCAAATATCCTCCCAGGCAATATCTTTCATTAAGAACCAGACAGCCCTGCGAGCTTCTTTGCTGTATAAAATTCCTTTCCATAAGGCAATAACAGCAGGGGCAAGCTCCATTCTCTGACAATCGGTGCACCTAAGCTCAATATAACTTTTAGCTCTTACCTCAGTAAAAACTGTGGAAAGATGAAGCTTCCAGTCATCCATGGTAGCCCTGTAGTTTTGATAACCGTTTTTCAAATAATCAGAAAAATTAATATTCTCAAGTTCAATCCATTGTGAACCTCTTTTTATGAAAAACATGGGAACTTGCAGCGCATATTCAACGTATGAAAAAAATTTTGGATTAGAGAAAAACTTTTTTCCGATTAAACCACAGCGAGCAGGGTCTGTATAATTCCATATATAAGCTCTTTTGCTTAAAAAACCATTTAACTGACCTTCGGAAATGGGAGAGTTAGCAAAAATAGCAGTTACTACAGGAACTGCGACCAGAGCTGTCCGCATTTTCTCAGCAAAATCTTGCTCATCTGTATAATCTATATTTACCTGAATTGAAGCTGTCATTTTCATCATATGATGACTGATTTTTCCATGTCTTGCCATATAAGGAACCATTATTTGGTATCTATTTTTTGGCACCCAGGAAATATCTTTTAGAAGGCTAACCGGCTGAACTCCTAAACCCAACCACTTTATACCAAGAGGGTTTGAAACGGATTTAATCTCCCAGATATGATTTTCCAGTTCCTCTTTTATTTGATGGGTATCATCAAAAACAGCACTACTCAGCTCTACTTGTCCTCCAGGCTCCAGAGTTATCCAGGTACCTTTTCGGGAAAGAGCAATTACCTTATTGTCTTCTTTTATAGGTTTCCATTGGAATTTTTGGCTTAACTGAGAAAGAACAGAGGTAACTCCTTTTTCTCCCTGGTAAGGAATAGCTTTTCCTGAAGGAGCAATAACACCCAATTTTTCAAACTCAGCCCCTACTTTTAAATTTTCTTGGGAGCAACAGGAATTCAAAAAGTAGTTTATTAGTTGCTCTTTTTGGGTAATTAACTCATTCATTTTTACTCTTTTAAAGTTTTTTTTATTTCAGACCACTTATTATGTATAATAAGCCTAATAAGCCTTCGTGTCAAATGAGCTTGACGCATCTTTTTTTCTTGATATAAATTTAAGAGAGGTCAAAATGAATTTACAGATCGGATTTATAATGGATTCTTTTGATAAATTAGATGCTATTAATGAGGATACGAGTTGCTGCCTGATTACAGAATGTCTTAGAAAAAAAGACAAAGTGTTTTACTTAGAGGTAAAAGACCTTTATCTTCGGAAAAATAAAGTCTGGGGCAAAGTAAGCAGGATAAGAGAAAAATCTAAAGATAAATTTATTCTTGCTCAACCTCAGATGATGAGACTAGATGAGCTTCAGATTATTTTTATGCGCAAAGACCCTCCTTTTGATTTAGATTATCTTTATTCTACTTACATTCTGGAATATGTAGAACCCACCACTCTTATTATTAATAGCCCGCGAGGGATAAGATGCGCCAATGAAAAACTTTACATATTAAATTTTCCTTCACTCATCCCTTCTTCTTTAGTGAGTAAAAATCCTGAAGAGCTGAAGAAGTTTCTCTTTGAGGTGAATGGTCAAATGATTATAAAACCTCTCAATAATTGTAGTGGAAAGGGGATTTTTTACCTTCAGAAAAGTGATATAAATTTGAATTCTCTTCTGGAGGTAGCGACACGAGAAGGAGAAGAATTTGTCATAGCTCAGGAGTATCTTCCTCAGATTCGGGAAGGTGATAAAAGAATTCTACTTTTAGAGGGAAAGCCCCTGGGAGCGATGTGTAGAATTCCACGTCTTGACGATTATCGGGCAAATATTCATCGGGGAGCTAAATTCGCCCCAGCTGAAATTAACCAATACGATGAAGAAATCTGTCAGCATTTATCTAATCGCTTACTTGAGGACGGAATATATTTTGCTGGCATTGATCTGATAGGAGGAAAAATAATAGAGATAAACGTCACCAGTCCAGCGGGAATTCCTGAGATAAATAAATTAAACAAGACTAATCTGGAAAGAATTGTAAGAAACTGGTTAGAAAAAAAAATAAACAAGCGCTAATCATCCATTAAAATCAAAGAAATAATTTTAAGAAAAGCTTTATTTGATTTACTGGTTTAAAATAATAAATTAGCTCTGATCAGGTTAGAAATTAAGTAAAATTTTGAATTTGGCTGGTATCTTGCGTATTTTAATAATGATATTCAAGCTGGAATACTAAAAAATGCTAAAAAATCAAAAAAAAGCGGCAAGAAAAAATTAATAAAACAAAAAAAGGAGACATTAAAATGGGTAGAAAAAAATTTTTAAAGACGGTCTTAATTGGTATCTTTGTGTTCAGTTTAGTCCTAGGAACATCTTTAGGGCAAGCGCAAACTACGACCCAAACAGAGACCGAAACTATCAAGATTATTAAATATGGCAAAGCTTATCGCTTTGAAAAAAATGGTTGGATTTACATCCACATCGAAGGTGAACCTCGCCAAAGAGGGTTCCAACACGGATATTTAGTTGCCCAAGAGCTTGATGAGATACTTAAAACTCTCAAACATATTACCTATTGGGACACCGGTAAGAAATGGGATTTTTTTGTAGAGGCAGGAGAGAAGTTATTTGCATCTAAAATAGATGAGGAGTTCCTGGAAGAGATAAAGGGTATCGCTGAAGGAGCTCAGGCAGCTGGAGTGGATATTACCTGGCAGGAAGTTTTAGCCTGGAATGGCTACTTTGAGCTAACTGGTTATTGGTGGCCTAATGAAAGAGCAGGCAAATTTACCAACAGCAGTCAAGATAAGGACCATTGCAGTGCTTTCATTGCTACGGGTTCATTTACCAAGGAAGGAAAGATTGTTATGGCCCACAATAGCTGGGATGCATTTGTCCAGGGACAGTTTTTTAATGTAATTTTGGATATCAAGCCAACCAAAGGTCATCGCATCTTTATGCAAAGCATACCAGGTTATATTGATAGTATGTCCGATTTTTTTGTGACCGATGCGGGGATAATGGGTACCGAGACCACCATTGGTGCTTACAGTGAATACGACCCTAACGAAACGCCGGAGTTCTTTAGAGTCCGCAAGGCCATGCAGTATGCCAACAACTTAGATGAGTTTGTGAAACTGATGGAGAAAAAAAACAACGGTGGTTATGCTAACAGTTGGTTATTAGCTGATATTAATACGGGCGAGAT
>CAZGDY010000072.1:0-8844 GCA_964524965.1 uncultured Clostridia bacterium | reverse complement strand
TTTTCTATTTCCAAAGAAGTTAAAGAACACATTTTAATTGGAGGTGGGATAGGAGTTTCTCCTCTTGTTTTTCTTGCCCGAAAAATTGCAAAGGCAACAAAAAATAAAAGTCGTCTCTCGGTATTTTTAGGTTTTAAAACAGCTGATGAAATTATTTGTCAGGATGAGTTCGTAGGTGAAAATATAGTTTTGCACGTAGCGACCGAAGACGGGAAATACGGCTGTAAGGGATTAGTACACCATTTAGCAGAGGATTATCTAAAGAAACTATCCTCTTTCTCCGGACTCAATATTTATGCCTGTGGTCCATTAAAAATGCTTAAATCTGTTGCTAATTTAAGTTTTAATTATGCTATTTCTTCTCAGGTATCGATGGAAGAGATTATTGGTTGTGGAGTGGGAGTTTGTAGAGGTTGTGTAGTAAAGGGCAAAACAAGATATCTGCGAGTTTGTCAGGAAGGGCCAGTATTCGATGCGAAAGAAATTATCTGGTCTTAAAAACTTGCTTAAAGTACTTAAGAATACTAAAGATTTTAGATATTTTGTAATCCTTCCCAAGAGATAGTTTTCTTATCTTGACTATCTACCATCTTATTGTTAGAATTTAATTAAAATTAGCAGTCAGTGAGGGCATTTTATGCCGGCGAATCTTCCCCCTCAATATTATGAGACAGAAAGAAGATATAGAAGGGCTAAAACTTTTGAAGAAAAAATTTCTATTCTTCAAGAAATGCTGGCAATTATGCCCAAACATAAGGGTACGGATAAATTACAAGCAGATCTAAGGGCTAGGATCTCTAAGTTAAAAAAGACAAATCTAAAGAAAAAAGGTCCCCACAGAAGTCCTAATCCCTATCAAATACCAAAAGAAGGAGCGGCACAAGTTGGTTTGATTGGTCCGCCTAATACTGGAAAATCTAGCATTTTATCATTTCTTACCAGAGTTTCCTCTCCAATTGCTTCTTATCCATTTACTACTCATGAACCAGTTATGGGAATGATGCACTATGAGAATATAAAAATTCAACTTATAGATACACCTCCCATCGCCCCGGAGTTTATTTTTTCCTGGATGGAAGATGTGCTTAGAAGAGCGGATTTGCTTTTAATTGTACTTGATTTAGAGAAAGATGATATTTTAGAACAGATGGAAGTGGTGTTTGAGAAACTAAAAGAGTTAAAAATAAAGCCAGAAGAACAAAATCATGAAAAAGATATAGATAAAGGCGTAATGTATAAGAAAGTGGCTATTCTGGCTAACAAATGTGATTTTCAGGGAATAGAGGAAAAATTATCTATTTTAAGAGAACTATATGGGGAACATCTTCCTGTAATGGAGTGCTCTGTAAAATCTTTTCAAAAAATGGAAGAAGTAAAGAGCAAAATTTACCATTTTCTTAATATTATAAGGGTTTACACCAAGATTCCAGGCCACTCTCCTGATATGCAAGACCCTGTTGTGCTTAAAAGAGGGAGTTTGGTGATAGATGCGGCTCGATCCATACATAAAGATTTTGCTAATAATCTTAAATACACTCGAATTTGGGGGTCTAATGAATTTAAGGGACAGAAAGTGGAAAGAGGGCATCTTTTAGAGGAAGGTGATATTTTGGAATTTCATATTTAAATTTATTTATTGTGGCGTTTCTACAAAAAGAGAATGATCAAAAATAAATTTAATAACCAGGTTAAAAACGGAGGTGTAGCTGTGGCAGGGAAAATAAGAGCTCTTTTAATCGGAGATGCTATGATTCGTGGGGAAGAGTTCGCAAGAGCGACCCAAAGATATCTTTCGGAGTATGTTTGTGAAACGATAGTCGACAACTGGGAAACTAATTGGGATAGGCTTCAGAAAAGAAGATTATCAATCGAAAAAAAAGGTCCCGAAATAGAAGAGGTGATTTTTTCTATAAAAAAATATGGCAAGGATATATCAATATTTTTAGGATTGTATGTTCCAATCTCAAAACAGTCTTTTGATTTTATGCCTAACTTACGTATTGTTGGAGTTTCTCGTGCTGGTTTTGAAAATGTGAATGTAGAGGAGGCAACAAAAAGGGGAATTTTAGTGTTTAATGTGGAAGGCAGAAATGCGGAAGCTGTTTCAGACTTTGCTATTGGTATGATATTGGCTGAGTCCAGAAACATAGCCCGAGCCCATTATTTCATAAAGCAAGGAGAGTGGCGCAAGGAATTTTCTAACATCGGTTGGGTTCCAGAACTTAAAGGTAAAGTTGTGGGAATCATTGGTTTCGGGTATATTGGCAGACTTGTAGCCAGAAAACTATCGGGATTTCAAGTTGAAAGGATGGTTTTTGACCCTTGGGCCAAAGAGGAAGATATAAAAAAGAGTGGTTGCCTTCCTGTTGACAAAGAAACCCTTTGTAAAAAAAGTAACTTTATTACACTACATGCTCGATTGACTGAAAACAGTAAAAATTTGTTGGGAGAAAAAGAAATTTTTCTTATGAAATCAACAGCTTATATTATAAACACAGCTAGAGCAGGGTTGATAAATCAATCTGCCTTAATAAATGCTTTAAAAGCTAAAAAGATAGCTGGGGCAGCTTTGGATGTTTTTTGGGAGGAGCCTGTACCTCAAGATAGTGAGCTTTTAAAATTAAATAATCTTACTCTTACCAGCCATCTGGCGGGAACCACCAGGGAAGCCCTTTCAAGATCACCAGAGTTATTAATGGAAGATATTTCAAGTTTTTTCAAAACTCATAAAGGTAAATTTATCCTGAATCCTGAAGTTCTTCAAGACGATGGTTTTAAAAATTGGCTAAAAAATATAACATAAAAAAAGAGCACAAGACAATGGAATGCATTTTGGCAGTGGATGTGGGAACAGCAAGCTTAAGGTCAGTATTATATAACTTAAAAGGCAGACTAATTTTTAATTCTCACCGAGAGTATAAGCTTTTATTTAACAATTCTCTGTCAATTGAACAAGACCCAAAAAGCTGGAAGAGTGCTCTTATTTCAACGCTAAAAGATGTTTCTCAATATATAGAACAGCAGCCAGTATCCATTTTAGCTATATCTGTCACCTCTCAAAGAGCTTCTGTTATTTCTGTGGATAATGATTGCAACCCTCTTTTTAATGCGATTATGTGGCAAGATAAGCGAAGTATAGAACAGTGTAAAAAGTTATCTGAGCTAATCGGCATTAATGAGATTTATCAAAGGACAGGATTAAGGATAGACCCTTATTTTTCCTTACCTAAAATGTTATGGTTCAAAAAAAACTATCCCGAAATTTATAATAAAACTTATAAGCTAATAGGAGTACAGGATTATATATTGTATCTTTTGACAAATAGTTTTGTGACCGATTGGACTCAGGCCTCCAGAACAATGCTGATGAATATAAGAAGTTTTGAGTGGGATTCAGACATCTTAAAGATAACGGATATAGACTCCTCATTATTGCCAGGTCTTTTTCCGCCAGGAAGCATTGTGGGCAAGTTGTCGAAAGATATAGCTTCTTTTACTGGTTTGATGGAGGGAATTCCGGTAATAATAGCTGGTGGAGATCAACCAAGTGCTGCCGTAGGTTTAAATATCTTAAAAACTGGTTATGCATCGGTAAACACAGGTACGGGCTCATTTATAATAGCTTTTTCTGAGAGCCCTGTATTTGATAAAAAAAACAGAGTATTGTGTAGCGCAGCATCTATTCCTGGAAAATGGGTTGTTGAGGCAGGGATTTTCAATACGGGTTCTATATATAGATGGTTTAAAGAAGAGTTTTATGATTTATCTTCAATGGAGAAGAACTCTTATGAAATATTGAACAAAGAGGCAGAAAAAGTACCAGTTGGCTCGAATGGAATAGCGGTACTGCCGCATTTTGAAGGCAGTGCTGCACCTTACTGGGATCCTATAGCAAAAGGCTTAATTTTTAACTTAACTTTAGGCTCGAAAAGGTCAGATTTAGTTCGAGCTGTTTTAGAGGGAATTTGCCTGGAAATAGCTGATAATATTTTACTGATAGAAAATGTTATGGGAGAAATTACTACCGTTAGTGTGGCGGGTGGTCTAACTAAGTTTTCTTTATTCAACCAAATTCAAGCAGATGCTATAAATAAATCTGTGATAAAGTATCAGCATAGCGAAGCATCCTCTCTGGGGGCTGCTATAATTTGTGCAGTAACACTGGGTATTTACGGTACTCATCATGAAGCATTTGAAAATATGACCTTAAATAATATGACAATTTTTAATCCTCTCTTGGAAAATTACTTCAAGTACAAAGAACTACTAAGAAGAAAGAATCACCTGTACAATGCCCTAAAGTCGAATAAAATTTATGAGTTATTTACGAAAGATTTTTAATAATTTTAATTTTTGTGTGTTCATTCTAAGAAAACTAATTTAGGAGCTTTCAATGGAAAAAGAACAAGAAATGCAGGCAAAATTATCCAGAGCCTGGAACGAGGTAATGGGAGGGTCTCAAAAAAAAAGGGTTCAGGAGGTATGGGGAAAAATAAAAGAGGAAAAAGAACTTTCCCCAGAAGATAAAAAATTAGCCAAAATTTTGCTGGAGCACGAAGAATATTCCAATTTATGGGATGCCATTTCTTCTCATCCCAAGAAAAGAGCAGAGCAGATAAATCCTTATCTTCATGTTTATCTGCATATTGCAATAGAAAATCAAATTGGGGAAGAAAATCCCCGGCAGGTTGGTCGATATGTCTCTCAAAGCATAGATAAACATAAAGCAATTCATGAAATTATCGCTATTTTTTCTGAGCATCTTTTTGAGGCCCTTAAGTACAGAAAACCTCTTGATAGATTAAAGTATATTCAGAGATTAAATGAAATGAGCTGGAGATAACCTACTTTAAAAAAGGAAAAAACTTGAATAAATTTAAGGTAGATTTAACTATCGGACTGGGTAAAGTTAAATTTAAAAACCCGGTATTGGTTGCAGCTGGGACTTTTGGTTACGGAGAGGAATACTCTCATTGTATCGATTTAAATAAGTTGGGAGGAATAATTACCAAAACCTTAACTTTAAAGCCTCGAGAGGGAAACCGGCCTCCTCGTTTAGCTGAGACGTCGGCTGGTCTGTTGAACTCTATTGGTCTGGAGAACCCCGGGGTTGATGTTTTTATTAAAAAAAACCTTCCCTTTCTGCAAAAACTTGATACAACTGTAATTGTAAGCATCGCTGGAGAAAGTGAAGAGGATTATTTAAGATTAGTTGAGAGATTAACGAATAGAAAAGGCATAAAAGCTCTGGAGATAAATGTATCCTGTCCCAATTTAAAATCAGAAGAAATAATAGGAAAAGATGCCCGATTGGTATTCTCTTTAACTAAGAAGCTAAAAGGTATTGCCGATTTACCTTTGATTCTTAAGCTCTCCCCTCAGATTGGAAATATGGTTGAGATTTCTCAAGCCGCTAAAGAAGGTGGAGCAGAAGCTTTATCTTTGATTAATACTATCCCTGCTATGGCAATTAATACTGATACTCAACGCCCAAAATTGGGAAATATCACGGGAGGACTTTCTGGGCCAGCCCTAAAACCAATTGCGGTAAAAATCGTGTGGGAAATATATCGTAAAATAAATATTCCCATTTTGGGAATGGGAGGAATAATGAACCTGAATGATGCACTGGAATTTGTTTTGGCTGGGGCAAGTGCAATAGCAGTGGGAACAGCTAACTTTATAGACCCGGCAATTTCATTAAAAATAATTACAGAACTTGAGCATTATCTGCGGGGAAAAAAGATAGGAAAATTCTCCCAATTAATTGGTCAGCTTAAAATAAAAGAGGAATGATATGCTTTCCTGGGTAAAGTTTATCATTTGTGGTATAGCGATTATCTGGTGTGGATATAAACTGTCCTTTTTAGGGGATGTTATATGTGAAAAAACCAAGGTTACAAGAACTATTATGGGGTTTGCAATTTTGTCTATTGCTACTTCTGCCCCAGAATTTGTAACAAGCATTGCTTCTGTGGTTGTGATTAAGGTTCCTGATTTTGCTGCTGGAGGTGTTTTCGGAAGTATTATTTTAAATCTGGGAATCATTGCTGTTTTAGACCTGATTGAAGGAGAAGGTCCTATTATGTTTAAGGTGCATGCCAAACAAATTCTTTATGCTGGCTGGAGTATTATTTTTTTAAGTGTGGTTGTTTTTTCAATGCTCCTTAGAATTGTTGTTGGCATTAGTCCGGTTTTTTGGGGTTTAGGTTGGGAGAGTTTTATTCTCCCGATTCTTTTGATAATAGCGCTTGTTTCTATATTTAACTTAGAAAAAGCTACCAAAAAGGGGAACCAACAAAATATCGCGATTTCTTCGGTTAAAAAAAAATACCAGCAAGCAACTTTTCGGTACACTTTACTTAAGTTTATATTTTACCTTTTAGCAATTATCGGATTGGGAATGTGGCTTTCCCAGATAGGAAAAGAGATAGTAACAGTTATGGGATGGAGCGAAGTTTTAATGGGGACTTTTTTTCTTGCGATGGTCACTTCTTTTCCCGAACTTATAGTTTCTGTAAGTGCTCTCAAGTTTGATATAAATATGGCGGTTGGCAATATATTGGGTAGTAATTTTTTTGATGTGATGATTATCCCTGTTTGTGATGCACTCCTTAAAGGTAAAACGTTTCTTTCCTCAATTCGGGTGGAGAATCTTTTTACGGCGATGTTAGCTATAATCTTGTTAACTATAGTTATAGTGGGACTTACATCTCGGTCTAAACGTTCTTTCATGAAACTTGGCTGGGATGCTATAGCTATCGTTTTGGTTTTGATAGGGGGAAGCTCTGTCTTGTTTTTTCTTGTAGGATAGAATTAAATAAAGCTCTGTGGGTTGACGAGGGGATTTATTTGAGTAATATACGGTAAGGTCCTTGCGTCAAACGAAATAAGAAGGGGGAAGTTATGGATCTGGAAGAAAAATGGGAAAAAGCTATTAGAGAAACAAAAATAGTAAAATATCGTTTACGTAATTTATTAGCTTTTGATTCTACGGAACTTGATTATGTAACCCTTGCTTCCTCAGCTATAAATTTGGGTGATACTGTAGTGAGAAAAGGAAAAATAATAGTTCACAGGCCTTTAATTATACTTCCTCATAGTTCTTCTGCTCAATTTGAAGGTTTTGATTTTGAGGAGGATTTTAGTTTAAGCGGTGATGATATACGCAGATTCTTTTTAATGAGAGGTATTTCTTTTCCTACTTTAAAGTATCGAAACGAAGCTCGCACTCTGAATATTTTTGAAGGGGACGTAGATAAAGCGGTAGGTTATTTTTCTGACCAATTGGAAAAAAAAGAAGATATTTATTCTGGTCTTATCGTTGGTCCTGAGGATGCCTGGCAGTTCTCAGTTCTTGTTTATGTAGCTGCTATGGCTGCAAGGTCTGCTTCCAGTGATATAGAGCGAATAATACAGGAGTTTAGGAGAAGGGAAAAATAAGGTTTTAGTTTTTTTTTATTCCTTGCCCCTATAGGTTACAGAGCTGGTAGGAGATTCCCATACCTTTATTTCATATAGCGGAAGTTCTCTCAACTTTTTCCATGCCCACAAAGCTATATTTTCGGTAGAAGGCTGAGGTAAAAAATCATTGAGATAGCTGTGGTCCAGTTTTTTAATAATTTTTTCTTCTACAATTTCTTTCAATTCAATAAAATCAAAAGCAATATCATCTTTTCCCACCGGAGCCTGCAAGGTAACTTGAATTTTCCATCTGTGACCATGCAGATTTTCACATTTTCCTTTATAACTTATTAGTTTATGAGCAGCATCAAACTCAAATTCTTTTGTTACTAACATTTCTCTTTATTTATCCTTAGTTTTTGTTGTGTTGCAAGTATTATTTCTCCAATTTTTTATTTGTCAAGAGAAAAAAGAGCAGGCCAGGAAAATTTTATTACGTTCTCTAGCTTTGATTTAGGTAGATTAAATATTTAAATTCTTGCAAGAATTTAAATATTTATTTATAATGACTTTCACGTCGATATTTATGAGTAGGGAATGAACCTATGAAAAATAAGAGCCAAGAAGATAAAGCTATTCCTTTTATAGCTATAACTTCTTTTTTCTTTTCCTTTATTTTTGCCAGGTTATGGGTAGTTGTTACTAAGGCCGATAAGGCTATATATACGGAAGATGTTACTCATGTCGGAAGAAATCTTATTGTAGGAGGAGTGCACATTCATCATTTTTTTTATGGGTTTGCTCTTCTTTGCGTTGGTGGTTGGCTTGCCCTTAACTACAGGGGAAAGAATATAAGAAAGTTAGCTGCTTTGCTATACGGGATAGGGCTGGGATTCTTTATAGATGAGATCGGTTTTCTCCTCACCTGGGGTGAATATTGGTCTTCTTTAACTTACGCTGTGGTTATCCTTACCGGAGTGGTCTTTTTAAACATCGTTTATTTTACAGATTTTTGGAACGAGGTGAGAAAAAATATAGTTCTCTCCAGTCGGGAGCATCCTTTAGCATCTAAAGCTCTAAGAATTCCTTTATTATTGGAGGTAGTAGATAGAATGAGTAATAAAGTTAGCAAAACCGAAAAAGTGAGCGTGGTTTTTACGGGCCTTGTTTACCTGGGGGCAGGAGTGGCAATTTTAGTTTATCCTACTCTTCTTTACTATTGGGTAGCAGGTGGATTTATTTTAGGCGGCATCTCTCATTTTGTTCGAGCAATCAGAGCCTGATCTATTTCCGGGGGAAAAGATAATTTTAGAAAAACTAATTTATTATATACTCCTAGAAGAGAGGTGAAAAAGTCCTCAAGATATTTTAAAGTGGGGCAACTACGTTAAAAATAACTCATTTTTGTGGGCACTCTCCCTGAAAAGGTCTTAAAATAAG
>CAZGDY010000071.1:503-9062 GCA_964524965.1 uncultured Clostridia bacterium | reverse complement strand
GGGAGGGGTGAGGTTTTCACTTTGCCTACTATGACATTATCATTTTGCGACGACATAGTGTCGTTCTTGCAATGCTGGAAGGAAGCTGACTAGCGACTAGCTTTTTTAAAAGAAAACTAAATTTTGTAATAGAAGAAGTTACATTATGTTTTGAGTATCCTACGCCGTCAAGTTGGTTCAATAAATGTTCCATGACTGATTTAATGTTATTAGGTAATGGTTTTAAAATTGCAATTGAAGTTAAATATACTAAAATTAAAAAAATGCGTTATGTAAATATCGAAAAATGGCATAATAAATCGGGTAAGATTCGGAACATAACCAATTAATGACTTACGCGTAAAAAAATATCATAGTATTACAATTACCAGTTATAGGGCTATAGGAGCTCTTTTTTTATGGAAATCAGAAACATTGCTATCATTGCCCATGTTAACCACGGGAAGACCACTTTAACCGATGCATTAATGTATCAAACAGGAGCTATTCAAGAGGGAATTTCCATGGATTCAAATGCGCTTGAACAGGAACGTGGTATTACTATTTATTCTAAAAATGCCGCTCTTTTTTATAAAGACACAAAAATTAATATTGTTGACACACCAGGTCATGCTGATTTTGGTTCGGAAGTCGAGCGTGTACTGCACGCAATAGACTCGGTTTTGTTACTTGTAGACGCTCAAGAGGGACCTATGCCGCAAACTCGTTTTGTTTTGAAAAAATCCTTGGAGTTTGGATTAAAACCCATTGTGGTAATTAACAAAATTGACAAAAAAGCCGCCAATTCGAAACGTTGTGAAGATCAGGTTTTAGAACTTTTTTTTGAACTAGGGGCTACTGACAAACAAATAGAGTTCCCGGTTGTCTATACTGTTGGCCGGCTAGGTATTGCTAAAAAAAATCTTGATGATGATTCCAGTGATCTTACACCTCTTCTTGATACAATTATTGATTATGTTCCTTGCACGTCATCTGAAGGATTATCTCAAAAACCACTCGTACTTCAACCGTTTAATCTGGGATACGATAATTTTTTAGGGCGATTGGCAATTGGCCGTGTTTATGAAGGAGTCATTTCTCCGGGAAAGAATGTTTTTATTAAAAAGCCCAATGGCGAGATGCGGTCGGGAAAGATCACGAAAGTTTTTACTTTTAAGGGATTAGAAAGAATACAAACAACTGAAGCAGGCTCAGGAGATATTGTTCTTATTGCAGGGCTTCCCACTATTTATATCGGAGAAACAATTACAACCGATGAAAAAATGCAACCATTGCCGGCGATCCTTGTTGACGAACCGACAATCGCTTTAACATTCTTGGTGAACAATTCTCCTTTTGCCGGGCAAAATGGGAAGTATGTGACATCACGGAGGATAAGGGAATATCTTAAGCGTGAACTGGAAGTCAATGTTGGATTGCGAGTTGATTTTAATTCATCGGACAGCTTTCAAGTGTTTGGGCGAGGAGAACTGCATATTGAAATATTGCTTGAGAATATGCGCAGGTCCAGCTACGAGCTTCAAGTTTCTCAACCGCAAGTTATTATCCGCCAAGAAAATGGAAACAAACTGGAGCCCTTTGAAGAAGTAATTATTGACACTTCCAATAAATGCCAGGGAATGGTTATTGAACGCCTCAGTGTAAGAGGTTTTATTCTAAAAGGAGTTGTTGGCAGTGAAAAATTAGTACGCCTTACTTTTGAGGGTCCGACTCGCGGACTTTTAGGTTACCGCAATCAATTTATTATAGATACGAAGGGACAAGGAATTCTTTCCTCTCGCGTTCTAGGTTTTCGTCCTTACGTAGGAGAAATTCGCAAGCGCAGCGTTGGGTCCATGATCTCAATGGCCGATGGGAAAGCGCTTGGCTATGCTTTATGGTGCTTGCAAAAGCGGGGGGTATTATATATTGGTCCAGGAACCAGAGTTTATAACGGAATGGTAATTGGCAATACGTCAAAGGGAAAAGAAATGGCAGTGAATCCAACCAAAGGCAAGCAGCTTACTAATATGCGTTCATCTTCTTCAGACGAAGCAGTCGATTTAGTGCCTCCGTTTACACTAACTATTGAAAGAGCTTTGCAGGTTATGTCAGAAGATGAATACTTAGAGGTAACTCCTAACAGTATTCGTTTGCGTAAAAAATATCTTACAAAAAAGGATCGTCCTGCAATTTAAAGGGAGTCAGGTCTTGATATTGAAGTTTAGCTGACGAATATTCCGGGTAAATGTGTGCAGTATCATTGTGGCCAAGTACCCATTTAACTTGTCTTTACTAAAAATGTAGTTATAATTATTACCTAACTTTAGGGGGAGAGGTGCTAAAATGTGTTTGAAGTTAGTGGTTTGTGACCTTGATGAAACTTTGATGGATGGAGTTCCTATTAAACCTGAAACAAGAGACTTTTTAGTTGAAATACAAAATAAAGGAATAAAATTCGTCATTAATTCTGGGCGTTGTTTAAATGACATTTTAAATATTTTGTCTGAGAGCAAATTTCCTTGCCCTCAGGGTTATCCCGAAGCTATAATCTCATTGCAAGGAGTATTTATTCACTATCTTAAAGGGAATAACTACGCTGAAGACGAGGAATGGAACAGAAAAAAAGAAAAGGAACTTGAATTTTTACGCCAAGAGATTGGTTGGAAAGGTAAGTCATGGGAAATATTAATAGAGGAAAAACTCAAGATAAAGCCTATTCGCAAAGATATAGATCACGGAGTATTTAGAGTTTTTTTTAATAGCCCAGAAGAGGCAGAAAAAGTAAGGCAAATTCTACTGAAAGAAACTGATTTTAAGTATACTATTTTTCTTAGAAATAAATACATTATTCTTGTTAGTTTATCTACTGCTCAGAAGGGGTTTTCTTTATTAAGAGTTGCTCAAAATTTAGGGATTTCTCCTCACCAGGTTTTAACTATCGGTGATTCTCATAACGATGAGGATATGCTTGATGGAAAGTATGGTTTTATACCGGCAGCTCCTTCGAATGCTGAAGAAGAAATAAAATCACTAGTAAAAGCTAATAAGGGGCACGTAGCTTCACTACCTGAAGGAAAAGGAGTAGTAGAAATTGTGAAATTTTTACTCAACTGTTCCCCCCCCAAATAGTTTTTATTTTCATTTAATTTGCCAACTAAGGTAAACAATGTATAATAAAAATGTATTTTCATAAGGCGGGAGTAGCTCAGGGGTAGAGCATCAGCTTCCCAAGCTGAGGGCCGCGGGTTCGAATCCCGTTTCCCGCTCCATTTATAATTTATTTACTCTTCTTCCTTTTGTTTTTTTAACTCAGAGTTTCATAATCTATGGATGTTCTCTTGCCTTCCAGCCTTAATTATATTATGATGATTTCAAAATATTTTCTTTTTAAGGAGCCTCAAAGATGAAAGAAGAGAGGGTAGGAGAGGTGATTAAATATTTTGCCAAAGTTGGAGTGGCGGCTATTAATCTTGAAAATGAGCTTTGTGTTGGGGATACTGTCCATATAAAAGGACATACTACTGATTTTAAACAAGTCGTTGATTCTATGCAGATAGAAAATGAATTAGTGAATAAGGCTAAAGCTAAAGATTCTATAGGGATAAAGGTTGTAGAGAGAGTAAGGCCCAATGACTTTGTTTACAAAGTGGAATAAAATGGAGAAAATATAGTTTTGAGATATAAATCTTGCAAAACTTTCAATGTCCAGTCATTATAGAAAAATACTAAAAGGATTGAATGACGAGCAAACAAAAGCGGTAGCTTATGGGGAAGGTCCACTTCTCATAGTTGCCGGAGCAGGAACAGGTAAAACTCAAGTAATAACCCGTCGTATCGCTCACCTTATTACTACCAAAAAGGCAAAGCCTGAGGAAATTCTTGCCCTTACCTTTACTGAGAAAGCTGCTTTAGAAATGGAAGAAAGAGTGGATGTTTTAATTCCCTATGGTTATGCTGATTTTTGGGTCTGTACTTTTCATGCTTTTGGAGACAGAATTTTAAGGGAAAATGCTCTTGAGATAGGTTTATCTCCTGATTTTCAGGTGTTAAGTCTGCCAGAACAGGTGATATTTTTTCGAGAACATTTATTTGAGTTTCCTCTTTCCTACTATTGTCCTTTGGGAAATCCTACTCGTTATATTCAAGCTATCCTAACTCTTATCAGTAGAGCAAAAGACGAAGATGTTACTCCCCAGGATTATCTTGAGTATGTTGGTCGATTAGAAGAAGAGGCACGAGGAAATCCAGAGGATAAAGAACTTAAAGAAAAAGTTTTAAAAGAAAGAGAAATTGCTCTCACCTACAAAAAATATCAGGAACTTTTAGCCAAAGAAGGAAAAGTTGATTTTGGTGATCAGATAACCTTAACTTTAAAGCTTTTTCGTCAACACCCCTCAATTTTAAAAGAATACCAACAGCATTTTCGTTATATATTAATTGATGAGTTTCAGGATACTAACTATAGCCAGTTTCAATTGGTTAAACTTCTTGCTAAAAAACATCCCAATGTTACTGTGGTTGGTGATGATGACCAATGTCTTCCTCCAGGCACCTTGGTGAAAATAAAGGGAGGAGAGAGAAAAATTGAGAAAATTAAGTCAGGAGAAAAAATACTTACCGCAGTAGGTAAGGGATACACAACTTACTCAAGAGTGCTTAAGGTTTTTAAAAGAAAAAAGAAAACCCATTTTTTAACTTTTCATACTGAAAATGGCTATAAAGTTGAAGTAACTGATAATCACAAGCTATTTTGTTTTATTTCCCCCGTTCCACCTAAGAAAAATCTCTATTATGTGTATTTGATGTGCAGACAAGGCTCAGGATGGAGAATAGGGACAACTAGTGATCTTGTGGCAAGACTTAGATTGGAAAGATCAGCTGACAAGATTATTGCTCTTAGATGTTTTAACAGTGAAAAAGAGGCTAAGTATTTTGAAACTCTTTGGTTTTTAAAGTATGGCATCCCCACTGTTTGTTTTATGAAGCGGGATAAATCTCGTATTTGTGATGAGTTACTGGAGAGGCTTTATAAGGAATCAAATGTGAATGAGGGAGCGAGGGCTTTAGCTAATGATTTAAGAATAGATTTAGATGCTCATCACTTTTCTTTGGATGGGGTTAACCGAGGAGATAAAACTCGTGTTAAAATACATCTTGAGATGTGTTATCGAAAAAATAGTCTCAAGTCAAGTAGAGATAAGCCATTTAAAAACCTGTCAGTTCTTCATCAAGTTTCTCTTCAAACTTCCAATAAAACGATAATTGAGAAATTGAAATTAGCTAAAGTTCCTATGACTAAGGCGAAAAAAGGGATCAGGGTTCGAGTTGCCAGTAGCAGGTTGGAAAAAATAGGCGCTTTTGCCGAATATCTTAAAAAAGTCAGCGCAGGTGTTATAGAAAGTAAATTTTCTTTAGGAACTTTAAATATGCAGCATAAACCTGCTCTTGTTATTCCTGCCTCCAATGTTTTAGTGGGTTTTTACTTGCCTGTGCTTAAAAACTCAAAAGTTATTTATGACAAAGTGATTAGAGTTAGCAAACAGGTAAAAGAAGAAACGGTTTACGATTTAGAGGTAGATTGCACCCATAACTTTGTGGCTAACGGAATCGTTGTTCACAACTCTATTTACAAATTCCGTGGAGCGGCTATAAGCAACATTTTAGGGTTTTTGGATAGCTATCCAGATGCTCAACAGGTAGTGCTTACTAAAAATTATCGTTCTTCTCAACAAATTCTTGATTCTGCTTACAGATTAATTCGCTGTAATGACCCGGATCGGTTAGAGTTTAAAAATAAAATTAACAAGAGGTTAATTGCCGTTAAGAAAGATTCGGGAAGGGTTGAATTTTTTTGTTACGATAGTCTTCTCAGCGAAGCTGAGAGCGTAGCAAAGCTCATCAGCGAAAAGGTAAAAAAGGGGGAATATAAATGGAATGATTTTGCTATTTTAGTAAGGGCAAATAATAGTGCAGATCCTTTTTTACGTGCTCTGAATATGGTTGAGGTTCCCTGGAGATTTTCTGGTAACGAGGGTTTATACGACCAGGAAGAAGTTCGACTTCTTATTTGTTTTTTAAAAGTCCTCATTAATTTGGATGATAGCATTGGCCTTTATTATCTTGCCTCCTCAGAAATTTATCAAATATCTGTGAAAGACCTTACTTTGTGTATGAATTACGCCTCAAGAAAAAATCGTTCTCTTTTTTATGTTTTTTCTCACTTAAATGAGCTGACAGATTTGAGCGAGCAACTATTCTCAGAAAGCAAAGTTATCGTTGAAAGATTGCTCAAAGAATTAGAAGATTATCTCAAAAAAAGTGTGAAGTTGTCAACAGGACAAATAATCTATCAGTTTATTACTGAAACACAGTTTCTTGGTAATTTGACCAAAGTTCCTTCCCTTGAAAATGAGAGGAAAGTTAAAAATATAGCACGATTTTTTGAACTTGTTCAAAATGCCAGTCAAATTCTTAATGATAACAAAGCAATTAATTTTGTTAAATACCTTAATCTTTTAATCCAGGCCGGGGATAATCCAGCAGTAGTAGAGGCAGATCTTGAAATTGATGCTGTGAATGTTCTTACCATTCATAAAGCTAAAGGGCTGGAATTTCCTGTGATTATCATGGTGAGTTTAATCAATCAGCGTTTTCCTTCTATTTTTCGTCGTGAGGCTATTGCTCTACCTAATAATCTCATAAGAGATATTCTTCCCAGTGGAGACTTTCACCGTCAGGAAGAACGCCGGCTTTTTTATGTGGGGATGACTCGTGCTAAAAAAGAACTTTATTTTACCAGTGCCCAAGATTATGGAGGAAAAAAACTCAGGAAAGTTTCTCCCTTTGTTCTTGAGACTTTAAATTTATCTATTGGAAATGTTTCTACTCGCAAGCGCTCTGCCTTAGAAGTTATTGAACGAAGCGCTCCTCCCAAGGAAGAAAAAGAAACTTCTTATCGGAGGATACTTAAAGGGGAGATTATTACCTTATCTTATTTTCGAATAGATGATTATCTCACCTGTCCTTTAAAATATAAGTATATTCATATCTTGCGGGTGCCTATTTTGCAACATCATGCCGTAATTTACGGTAAAGCTCTGCATGATGCTGTTCAGAAATATTATCAGTATAAGTTGCAGGGGGAAAAATTATCTTTAGAGGAGCTTATCGCTTGTTTTGAAAATTCCTGGATAAACGAAGGTTTTATAAGCAGAGAACATGAGGAAAAGAGATTAGAAAAAGGAAAAATGACTCTTGTTGGGTTTTATCAGCGGGCGGAAGAAGAGAAAATTTTACCAACTCACATAGAAAAAAAATTTAGTTTTATGTTGGATAAAGACCGAATAACAGGTCGTTGGGATAGAGTAGATGTAGTGAAGGATAAAGTGAGTATAATGGACTACAAGTCATCGCAGATAGAGGATAAAAAGAAAGCAGATAAAAGAACGAAGGAGAGCTTGCAACTTGCTATATATGCTCTTGCCTATAAGAGAATTTTTGGGAAAATTCCCGATCTGGTGAAACTATATTTTTTGGAAACAGGAGTGGTGGGAGAAGCATCTTTAAATGAGAATAATCTGATGGCTATTACGGAAAAAATAAAAAAGGCTTCCGAGGGGATAAGGAAAAGAATCTTTGACTCTCAGCCTGGTTACATCTCCTGTCGTTTTTGTCCTTATCAAAGTATATGTCCTGACGAGGGGAGCAAAAAATATATTTAATAAAAAAAGGATGATAAACTATGAATACTATACAAGCTAAATATCGGCTAATCGTTGCTTTGGATGTTGATGCTGAGGAACAAGTGCAAAAGTTGGTGCGCGATTTAAATGAATGGGTAGGATTTTTTAAAATAGGGGTTAGGCTTTTTTTCCATTACGGTCCTTCGATTGTAGAATTAGTAAATAAGTCTGGTGGGAGAGTTTTTCTTGATGCTAAGCTTCATGATATTCCCAGCGTGGTAGAAGCTGCAGCCGGGGTAATTGGTAAAATGGGTGTTAAGATGCTTACTGTTCATACTTTGGGTGGAATGGAAATGATGAAAAGGGCAGTCCAGGCTGCAAAAAGGAAAAATCCTGAAATTAAAGTATTAGGGGTTACCCTTTTAACTTCTCTCGACGAGAAAGTCTTAAAGGAAGAGCTTGGAATAGAGGGAAGGGTGGGGGAAAAGGTACTTTTTCTGGCCCAAAGAGCAAAAGAAGCTGGATTAGATGGGGTTGTTTGTTCTGGAAAAGAAGTTCAAGTTTTAAGAAAATCTCTGGGTCAGGATTTTCTTTTAGTAGTTCCTGGAATCAGGATGGGTCAAATAAAAGGGGATGAGCAGAAAAGAGTTTTAACTCCCCAAGAGGCTGTGCGCCGAGGCGCCGATTATTTGGTGATCGGTCGTCCCATTCTCCAATCTTCTGATCCAGTTACAGCAGCTAAAAAAATGGGGTCAGATCTTTAGTATTTAAAATTCGGTAAATATTAGCTAGCGTTGGGAGGTAGGAGAAAAATATAACTAATTATTCTTGCTGTTCCTTGTATCCCATACATTAAACCAGGAAAATTTGTGACATTTCGGACAACGCATATATC
>CAZGDY010000071.1:0-493 GCA_964524965.1 uncultured Clostridia bacterium | reverse complement strand
TTATAGCAGTAAAAGATGCAAGTGGTACCCATTTGTATTTAAATTCATAACCACATTTTAGGCATTTTAACTTACTTTGCATCGTTCTTTCCTTTTTTTTAAAAGACTGAATATTTACTTTGTTTTCTCTATTTTATGTTTCTTCTTGCAACTGTCCAGATCTTCTGGGTATCTTCTAAAAAATGGTAAAAAATGGGTTGGGGTCTTTAACATTTGACATTCGGTAAATTCTATAATACTTTAGGCGTACTATGGCAAGGCATTTAAGATTATCTTTTGAGAATGCTACTTATCATATAACTGCAAGAGGAAATAGAAAAGAGAAAATATTTTGTTCAGATAAGGATAAGGAAATTTTTTCGAATAAAATGGAGGAAGCATTTGAGAAATATTCCTTTGTTTGTTACGCGTATTGTCTTATGGATAACCATTACCACTTATTTATTTCTACCCCTCGTGCAAACGTAGTAAAGGGAATGCACTACCTTAATAC
>CAZGDY010000070.1:0-9220 GCA_964524965.1 uncultured Clostridia bacterium | reverse complement strand
GATAACCCTCTTTTTCAAATTTTAAAAAATGGGGGATAAGAAGGTCTATTAGGTAAGGGTCGAACTGTTTGTTTTTTGCCTTTATTATTTCTTTGATAGCTTCTTTAGGCGATAATTTATTTCGATAGCACCTTTCAGTAGTTATTGCATCATAGGCATCTATTACCGTAAAAAATCTTGCCGAAAAAGGAATTTCTTTTCCTTTAATTCCCTTTAGATACCCTTTACCATCATACCTTTCGTGGTGATATAACACAATATCCAATCCTTCTCCAAGGAAGGTAGCGGGGTGAAGGATCTGGTAGCCAATAAGAGGATGTTGTTTTATTTTATCAAGTTCAAAGCGAGCAAGAGGCTCTTTTTTTCTTAAAATATTTTCCTCAATACCAATTTTACCAATGTCATGAAGTTCTGCTGCGCGTTTGTAAAGGGTTATTTTTGAAGGAGAAATACCAATTCTTTTTCCAAGTTTTACCAAAAGTTCTGAGGTCCTTCGGGAATGCTCAGCAGTGTAAGAATCTTTAGCATCTACAGTTAAAACAAGGGCTTTAGTAGTAGCTTCATAGTTAATATCAATGGCTTTGCGCAGGTCTTGTACCATTTTGGTGCTTTCGATGACTTGATTTCTTTTTTGGAGAGCTTTATTGGTAGCCTCCAGTACATTATCTTTGCCGAAAGGCTTAATAATATAATCAAAAGCTCCAGCCCGAAGAGCCTGCAAACTGGAGGAAAAATCTGGATAAGCAGTTATCATAACAACTTCTACTTGAGGTTTTATTTTTTTTACCTTTTCCAAGAATTCAAGACCATTCATAGAGAACATTCTTATATCCGTAAAGATAAGGTCAGGCTCCAGAAGAAGGTTAGACAAAGCCTCTTCTGGGCGATTAAAAGTAAATACTTGATATTTATCTTTCAGAATCATTCTCATTGATTCCTGTACGCTTTTTTCATCATCCACTACAAACACTATTGTCTGTTTATCTCTCAATTCTAAGTCTCCTTTTTATTTTAAAAGGGAGGTCTATAACGGGGGAGGTAAATTATTATAGAAGTACCTTTCCCACGTTCACTAATGGGAACTATACTACCTCCGTGCTCTTCGATAATCCCTTGTGAAATAGTCAATCCTAAACCTATTCCTCTGTTTTTGGTGGTGAAGAAAGGGTCAAATATATTATCTACATTTTCTCCTGATAAACCGGGACCATTATCCTTAATTTCGATTTTTATATATTCAGCGGGTTTTAGAGAGGCTATTTTTTTTTGCATCTTGGGTGAAGTAAATTCAGGCAATTTATCTGTAGTTTGGCATCGAACATCTATTTTTATTATGGTTTCTCTTACAGCCTCAATACTATTATTCAAAACATGTTCTAAAGCTTTTATTATAGCTTTTTTATCTACATAAACCAATAGATCTTCTTTCTCGCAAGTGGTATTTAATTGAATCTTTCTATTGCTGGATGTCTTATTTTTTATCTTTTCTAAAGTCTCGGTGATTAAATTTGGCAATGATTCGGCGACTTTATCAAGATGTAGAGGTTGACTGAAAAATACCAGGCGTTCAATAAGATTATCTATTCGGTTAATTTCTTGGGTTACAACAGAAAATAATTTTTTTTGAAATTCTTCATCCAGATACATTGAGGGCAAAAGCTCAGCTAAGGATTTAATAGGGACTAAGCTATTTCTTAATTCTTGAGAAAGACAAATGGCTACTTGAGCAAGGAAATTTCTTTTTTGTGTTTTTTTTCTCTCTTCTTCTAAATATTTAATGGGGGTAAGGTCTGTAAATATCATCATACCTCCCATAACCTCATCTTTGATGTTTTTCATTTGACTGGTACTTATGCCCAGCCAGTGTTTTATAGCTGGAATATAAATCTCTTTTCTTTCATGCGAGGTTCCTTGAGTAAGGGTTTCAAATAAAAGATCACCCAAAGGTGAAGGGAGCTTTCTTATATCTTTACCCCTCAAATCAGGAGATTTATCAAGGTTTAATATTTTTTGAGCCCGGGGATTGCAGGTTGTAATTTTTTGTTCAACATTTATACTTATCACACCGCTTGTAGCATTTTCAAGAACATCCTCAATGTACTTTTTCTGGCAACGCATTTCTTCATAGAACAAAAGATTTTGTATGGCAAGCCCAACTTGATTGCAGAATAAAAAGACTTGTTTAATTTCTCTTGAAGACATCTTGTCCCCAGTGATTTTTGGCCCAAGACCAAGTATTCCTATTAGTTTTCCCTGAGGAGAAAGAGGGACAGCGACATTGGATCGGATAAGTTTCATATCTTGTTTTATTTCGTAGGTAGTTCTAATATCAGTGTAGGGGAAGATCTCTCTGGTTATTACCGTTCCTTCTTTAGCAAGAAATCCGGCTAGTCCCCGCTTGGGATGAAGTTGGGTGTGTTCTTTTATTTCTTCGGTTAATCCCAAGCAAGCTCTTATTTTGTAAGTATTTTTTATCTTATCTTTTAAAAGAATACAAAGACGGGTTATTCCCATCATTTTACTTAAAAGCCCCAGAAAAAATTGCAGAAGCTCGTTTAAGTTGTACCCATGGATTAAAAAACGCGACATTTCCTCTAAAAACTTTCCTTCTTCCAGAGAAAAAGTTATTTCTTCTTTATCTGATAAAAAGGAGCGAGATGCTTCTTTAGAAAGTTCCTCTCCTTTTATTCTGGAAATTAGCATTTTCTTTTCCATTTTTTCCCTTATCATTGCAGGAAGAAAAGTAATATCTTTGTCTACATCTATATACTCAACAAGTCCTTTTTCCCGTGCTGCTTGGACTATTTCTTTGTTCACCTCTCTTCCTAAACCCATAATCATTACTGAGCTGTTGCATTGTCTTACTGCAGAGACGATATCTAAACTTTTCCATCCTAGAGAGGAAAAGTCAACAATTGCCAGGTCTACCAGAGGAACAAGACTATCAATTTTCTGCTCTTTATCGCACATGAGAATAAAATACTCAGATCCTAAAAGATGATTCAAAAATTTTTTTTTCTTTTCCTCATACGTAATAAGAAGTATATTAGTCATAGGGCTCCCTTTTTTGATCAATAAAAGAAGTTATATTTTCAGTGATTGGTATTAAGATGGTAAAATTTACTCCCGAATCAGTGTTTGTGACTCTAATTTCGCCTTGATGATTTTGGATAACTTGATAACAGGTGTAAAGTCCCAAACCTGTTCCTTGCGGTTTAGTGGTGAAGAAAGGATCAAAAACTCTATTCAAATAATTTTCTGGTATTCCTCCTCCCTCGTCGATTATATCGATCTTTAAAAATGTCTTTTTTTTGTTTTTATCCTTTTCTTTAGAAGTAGAAATACTTATATCCCCTCCCTGGGGCATTGCTTGGATGGAATTAAGGAAAATATTAGTAAAAACTTTATTTAAACTTTGCGAGTCAACTCGTAGTGGGGAAGTCTCATAATAATCCGCCTTTATTTTTATATTTTGTTTTTCCAATTGAATATTAAGAGAGGAAAGCGTATCTTCAATTATTTTTTGGATAGAAACCGTTTCACGTTGCGTTGTACCAACTTTACCCAGGTTGAATATTTGGGTAATGAGGTCATCGATTTTTATTATTTCTTGGGAGACTAAAGAAAAAAAACTCTCTCTGAACTCCTCATCTTGAAATTTTTCTGGCAGTAATTCCGTAAAGACTTTTATGGAAGAAAGAGGGTTTTTAATTTCGTGAGCTAATTGGGATACCATAGATCCTATGCTGGCCATTTTTTCCGTCTGTCTTATTTTTTCTTCTAATTTTTTAACTTCAGTAAGATCGATAAGAACCACGATAACCCCAGTGTCTTCTTGCCTCTCGTTTACAAGAGATGTGTTTAAACTAACGATTAGGGTTTTTTGTTTTATTTTCAAGGTAAACTCAGGGATAGAGGTAGATTCTTTAGTTTGCCAGCATCTGAGGATAATCTCGTTGAGGGGAGAAGGTAGTATTTCTGGGGTTTTTCCCAGTACTTCGTTCCAGGAAAGCGCAATCATCTCCTGGACTTTACGATTAAAAGTAGTAATTTCCCCTTTCCCGTTGATTACTATAAGGCCACTATCTAAGTTGTTTACGATACTCTCATTATATTCTTTCATTTTTCTGATTTGTTGGAATAGTTGAGCATTGGTAAAAGCTATAGCGGCTTGGTCGCTAAAAAGAGTTAGTGTTTGAAGCTCATAAGGGGAGAACAGATCTCCAGATCTTTTCTCCCCCAGAAAAAGGTATTCTTTGATAGAATTTTCAAAAAATAAAGGAATAACTAAAGAAAAATCGCTGAGTTTCAATTTATCCTCTATATCCTCTATGTTGTTATTTATATTTCTTAAAAGGGGAAAAATTTCCTCACGAATTAAAAGCCGCTTTTCTCTTTCCATCAATTTAGCAAAAACTGTATTTTTGTTTAAAAGAAAATCTTCTTTCAGTAATAATTTATCTTTTCTGTTTCCAATTTTAGTAATTAGTTGATAGCTATTCTTTTTCTCATCACGCAACCAAAGAGTTCCCCAGCTGGCATTAGTTGCCTGAACTACGGTTTGGAGAAAAAATTTAGATAGAGTTTTGTTGTCTAAAATGGTTAAGAGTTTTTGACTTCCTTTTTGCAACTCATTATAAGAAGCGCTGGTTCTTTTGAAAACTAATTTCTCTATCAATCGCTCTAATTTTCCAGGAAGGGGTATTACTACAAGTACCAGAAAGAAACAAAAACCCAGGATGTAGAGGAGCAGTTTAAAATCAAAGGCTACCGCAAACTGGTAGTAGGTAGATATCTTAACTCCTACAAATAAAAAAAGGACGAAAACAAGAATGGTAGCGATGGAGTAAATTAATCCCTTGCTTACAATTGTGCGAATGTCCATTATTCGGTGTTTGAGTATGGCATAGGCGAAGATGATTCCCTCTACCAGAATCAAAAAAATACCCAGAGGAGGTATGCTGATATTATAAAGAGGTAGGAACGTAGTTGCTCCTCCCATAAATCCCAAGATGGAACCAGTTAAATAGTAGTGTATTTCGTTTCGTTGAAATCCGGAGCTTTGTTTTAAAACTTTACTCATAAGAAAATAACCATAAATTATCATTCCTACGAATGTTAGTGTGAATACACTGTAAATCGGACCCGGCAGGACATGGTAGTATCCCAAAATAGAGTTATATTTAATAGAGGCTATAGATAGCTTTGTAAAGTTAAAAAAACCAAGAACAAGAGCTATTGAATAAAAGAAAAAGAGTTGTTTTTTATATTTTGATAATGGTCCAAGAAGAGCAAATACAAATTGGATAAAAGCAACCGGGATAAGAATCGCTATTGACTGGGAAAGACGCAGCCAGAATATGACCGGTTGGTCAGGGTAACTATGAAAGATAAATAAAGTAAGTGCCCAGAGTCCTGTGGTCACATTAATGAGAATAAATGTCTCGCTTTTTGCTTCACGGTAGGCTTTGAGATAGACAAAAACAGCTAAGAGGAAGCTGAAAGTACCTACCAGTAAAAACCCATAATGATAAATTATGAAATACATAACATTAATACCTTTTTAGTACAATGCAGGTATTATGCCCTCCAAATCCAAAGGAGTTGGATAAGGCATGGTTTATTCTGGCTATGCGGGCTTCGTTGGGGGTGTAGTCCAGATCGCACTGAGGGTCAGGAAATTCATAATTTATCGTGGGAGGGATAAGATTTTGTTCGATAGCAAGAAATGTAGCAGCTAGGTCCATAGCTCCGGCTGCTCCCATAGGATGTCCGTATAAAGATTTAGTAGAGGATATAGCTACATTATAGGCGTGGGGTCCAAATACCTGTTTTATGGCGTTTGTTTCCACTATATCATTTGCCGGAGTAGAGGACCCGTGGGCATTAATATAGTCTATCTCTTGAGGTGAAGTTTGTGCATCAATAAGTGCTAATCTCATTGCTCTACAAGCTTGCTCTGAGGTTGGCTCAGGAAGTGTCATATCGTACGCGTCAGTGCTGGTTCCCACCCCCGCAATTTCCGCATAAATATGAGCTTCTCTTTTGAGTGCATGGTTAAGCTCTTCCAGAATTAAAATGCAACTTCCTTCGCCTAAGATAAATCCATCTCTTAATTTATCAAAAGGTCGGCAAGCTTTTTCTGGTTTCTCATTTTTTCTGGACATAGCTCTGGTTTTGCTTACTGTAGCAATAAATAATGGAATAATGGGAGTTTCGGTTCCTCCTGCTAAAATTACATCAGCGTGATTTTCTCTTATTCGGTTAAAGGCATAAGCAATAGCTGTGGAACTTGCTGCACAAGCACCAGAAAGAGTAACGCTACCTCCTTTTAATCCTAACTCAATACATATTTGCGCCACACAGGAGTCGTTATAAAATATGATGGATAAAAGAGGACTAACTTTACGGGGACCATCTCGGAGGAGAATTTTATGCTGCTGTTCAGCAAATTCGCCTCCGGCAATAGCTGTTCCCATAAATACTGTTATTCGTTCTTCATTTTCTTTGCTGATATCAATGCCCGCATCCTCCACAGCCATTTTAGCTGCAGTAATTCCGAACTGGGAGAAACGGTCAGTTCTTTTGAGAGTTTTGTGATCTAAAAACTGGTGAGGGTCAAAATCTTTTATTTCCGCGGCTATTCTTACTGACAGTTCAGAGGCATCAAAACGGGTTATTTTATCGATTCCAGATTTTCCCAATTTAAGAGATTCCCAAAAGGTTTGTTTCCCAATTCCTACGGGGCTAACTATTCCCATTCCTGTGATTACTACTCTTTTTTTGGGGCTCACGGCTAGGCTACCATTTTTTTCTGATCTCGTCTAAGACTTTTTGGGCAATTATCTGGGCTATTTCTTCATAGACCTTTGACTGCGCAAGGGGTTTGGATACTGTATTTTGGTTTTCTGTTTTATTCTCACCTGTAAATTTACTAAGGAGAATGAGATTTTGTAGAAGATCATTATGCTGTTTTTGAATGAGAGCATCTGCACTGCTGAATCTTTCCTGAACTTGCAGAGAAGCCTCCTTGATTTTTTCAACACTTTTTTCAAGGTATTTTTCCATTTCGTCTAAATTGTCCATGAGTTTTTTTCGGTTTTTTGCCCAAAGAACTAAAGCTACCACTGCTATAACCATAGCGAATATTATTAGTGCTGTTTCCCATTCTATTATCAACATTTTTTTGTCCCTCTCTCTTTGAGGTAAATACGCTGGAATTATACCTTTGTTTGTCAGGCTGTCAAATTGAAAGAAGCAAATAAATCATCGGAGAAATCTGGTAAAAATTTAAATTTTAAATATATTCACTGCTCCTCCAATTTTCCGAAAAATCTTAGTCTTTGTTCTTTTTTGAAGTGTTTTTAGCGGCACCAGAGTTGAGTTTTACTTTTATTTTATATTTTAGGTGCTCTCCAATAAAATTATTTAGCGATATATAAGCTGTGTAGGAATATTCTTAGGTTAGTGGGTGCAAAACTGTTTCCTGCTCTCGGTGTCTTTTAAGAAATAGAGGCGTCTTAAGATGGAGGATATTTCTAGGGACTGGTGCGGGTTATTTGACAAGGGGATTAGGCTGTATAAAATAAACAGACGAATAATAAAGTGAGGGTGAAAACAAAATGCGAGTTTCTTTTAATCAGCTTAAAAGTATGGTTGATTTTTCATATACTCCCGGGCAGCTTGCTGAAAAATTAACAGCATTAGGTCTTGAGGTAAAAGAAATAGAGATTGTAGGACAGTTGAAGGGAGTTGTGGTAGGTAGAGTTTTAAATATAAAAAAACATCCCAATGCAGATAAGTTAAAAATTGTTGAAGTAGATATAGGAGAAAAAATAATTTCCTTTGTTTGTGGAGCTCCCAATGTGGAAGAAGGAAAATATGTAGCGGTAGCGCTTGAGGGGGCTGAACTTCCGGGAAATGTTAAAGTGAAAAAGGTTAATATACGTGGGGTAAGCTCTTCAGGGATGATTTGTTCCGAACGAGAGTTATGTTTGGGAGAGGATCATTCTGGCATTATGATACTTCCTTCTTATCTATCAATGGGGGATAGGCTTTCCCATGCTTTAAATATTGAAGATAATATTATTGATCTGGAGATAACTTCCAACAGAGGAGATTGTCTTTCGACTTTAGGGATAGCTAGAGAAATTGCTGCTCTAACTGGTAGTAAGCTTAATCCCCCTCTTTCGCGAATTAAAAAAGAACAGCTTGAATTTGAAAAAACTGGTCCGGACATACAAATAAATAGTCTTGATCTTTGCCCATTTTATGCAGCAAGAATAATAAAAGGGATAAAGGTAGCTCCCTCTCCTTTTTGGCTTAGATGGAAAATTCTTTTATCCGGGGGAAAGCCAGTAAATAACGTGGTTGATGTGACTAATTATGTAATGGGAGAGATGGGTCATCCCCTGCACTCTTTTGATCTCGAGACTATTACGGGCTCAAAAGTGGTGATAAGAAGGGCGAAGAAAGGGGAAGTTTTGGTTACGCTGGATGAAAAAGAGAGAAAACTAAGCGAGGAAATGCTGATTATTGCTGATTATAAAAATCCTATAGCTTTAGCAGGTATAATGGGAGGAAAAGAGACTGAGGTTAAATATACTACACAAAATATATTTTTGGAAGCTGCATATTTTAATTCAGTTTCTATCGGCACAACTTCAAGAAAGCTTGGGTTAAATAGCGAGGCATCTACTCGGTTTGAGAGGGGAATAGACCCCGGAATGTTAAAAAAAGCCTTGGATAGAGCATGTATACTTATCCAGGAAGTAGCCGGAGGGAAGATAGTAGATCCTATGCTTGAGGCAGGGAAACTGTTTCTTAAAGAAAGACAAATTCACTTTCGTCCTTCAAGGATTAAACGTATAACAGGTACTCGAATATCTTTTATAACTTCAGAGAAGGTTCTCAGGAATTTAGGTTTTAAAATTGAAAAAAGTGAGAATATGTGGAAGATAAGTGTTCCTACTTTTCGCCAGGATGTTAAAAGAGAGATTGATCTGGTAGAGGAAATATGCCGGGTATACGGTTATAATAAAATAGGAGTTAGCCTACCTGGGTTGGGGGTTGGAGGTGGGAAAGAAAACAGCCGAGAGAAGGTAGAAAATTTATTAAGAGAGTTTCTCAAAGGATGTGGTTTTTATGAGACCAAAAATAATACTCTTGTAGGGGAAGAGTTAGGGCAAATTGCTCATCAGCCTTTAGATAGGATTGCAAG
>CAZGDY010000069.1:2146-9278 GCA_964524965.1 uncultured Clostridia bacterium | reverse complement strand
AGCTACAACTGCCTTAATGGGCTTTGTTGGACATACTATTAGTGGAGATTTTAACCCCTCCTGGGCAATACCGCTTGCAATTGTGGCTGTAGTGGGAGGTTTGATGGGAGGAAAATTTTCCCTCAAAATCAACCCAAAAACCCTAAAGCGTATTTTTGCCTATACTACACTAATAGCTGCAATGTTTATGTTTTTTAACGCCTTGTTTTCTGCACCAAGTTAAATCTTGTAAGGTTTATGTTCCTGATTTCCATTGAATTAGATATTTCTATCAGAATCCCGCTGCTTATAGGAATGCCTGAGACATTGGGATTAAGAATAAAAAATAAAAAAGGAAAGGTTTAAAAATCTTCTTTTAGATTGTACCAAAGAGAAATGAAAACTGAAACTTTTAACTTTCACTTTTAGTCCTCTTCTTAAAATTTAATATTTGACCTTGTGTAGGTTTATCTTCGTGGATAATTTTTCCCTGAAATCTATCTTCGAGATAGAAACCATATTTCTCTATCTTCTGCTTAAGTCTTTCTGTTTCAATATGTTCAGGATAAACCAAAATAAAACCATCCGGCTTTAAAACTCTATGAACCTCTTTCAACAATTCTGATAATTTAGAGCTTTGCAGTGAGAAATACCAGAAAATATCATAGAGTAAAACTACATCAAAAGCATCCTTCTTAAATCCAAAGTTCAGTTCTCCAGAAGTTTCCTTTATTTCTATATTCTTAAAACCAATTAATTTAGTTTTTTGAGCTAATTCCTTTAATTTATATCTATCTTCATCTACAGCATATACCTTTCCTTTGTTTCCAATTATTTTTGCCGCAGAAATAGTATAATTGCCTGAACCACATCCAAAATCCAAAATAATCTGACCTTCCTTGATCCCAACTCTTTTTAAAATCTCTTCACAAACCCTCTCTGTTTGATTTCCTATATTATTTTTCATCTTTTGGCTTCCTTAACTTTACTTATCCAAATTTTTTGGTTCCTATTCTCACCATATTCACTCCTTCCTGCATAGTGACCTGATAGGAATTAATATTTCCATAGAGAGATCTCATCTGACAATTCTCCTGATATTTCTTTTACATTTTTTTAATTATCATATTTTCTTTTTTTTATTTTATCATTTTTTGATAGTACTTAAACAACAATAAAATAAGGAAAGAAAAAGAGCAACTTCTGAGCATAAAACTCCTACCTGCAAAATGAGAGATAATCCAGAGGTTTAATTTTTCCTCCACCTTCTTTATTAAATCACTGAAACCACAAAAATCTACTTTTTTAATTTCTCCCACACCTTCCCAAAGGTGAAGCACCTTTTACTTTATAGTAAAAACCTGATCATTACCTTCGTTCATATATATAAACTTTTCATAAAATACCAAGAGCATCTAATTGGTATAAAAAGTTCGTGATAAGTTCTTTGCCCTTATCATACGGAGAAAAAATTTTTAGCCTAATAAAGGATATTTTTATATATCTTAAAAGTTGAAATAAATTATTTGCATTATATAATAAAACAAAAAATGTGAGAAGAGAAACTTAAGGAAATTTAAAGTATCTTGGAAGAAAAAGAAAATAATAAATATTTTATCAAAAATAAATTGACAGATGAACTATAGAAAAAATAAAAAAATATGCCGAAAAACTAGTTTTCAAAATATTAATTACCAATTTTTGTTCAAGAAAGAACCAGATGTATTTAGTTGGATTAAAAAATAAATTAATAGAAGCTGTTTAAGGAAAATTTGAAAAATGCCAAAACCAAAAGCGATGATAGATTATAGCAGATGTCATCCTGAAAAATGCGATGCTGGGATATGTGTTGCTGCAGTTGAATGTAACTTCAAAGTTTTAAAACAAGATGCTCCCCGAGAAGAACCTTATACTCTGCAGGATTTTTGTATCGGCTGTGGTAAATGCTGTGTAGCCTGCCCTTTTAAAGCAATTAAAATGGTGTAATTATACAAAAAATTTTACAAAGAAAAAATAAAAGCAGATATTAGCAAATCATAATTTCGATGGTTTTAAGAGTTTCTTTTTTTTAAAAATTATGTAATATTATTAAAAGTTAAAAAATTTGACGGCGACAAAAAATTAATAAATAAGAATAAAATTCTCTCAAAAAATGTTAACCAGTGCCATTAAAAAAGAGAAACTGCAAAAAAAATAAAAATGAACCATAGATCATTAAATTATTTATTAGGGCTATTAAAGTAGCTACAGCATTAAGTAATAATCCAAAGATATCACTAACCAAGTTTATTAAGGAGGGGGAAAATGAAAAATCTTATTATTCACGAAAAACCGGTTCTTGAAGCTACCCGAATGGTGTTAGGTTTTTTCGGATGGATGGATGGAGGGGGTATATCTACAGATACTATAGAATATTTAAAGAATAAGTTAAAAGCAAAGAAATTCGCCAGCATAGATCCCAAAGACTTTTACATTTTTAATCTCCCGGGTATGATGCAACAAATAGCTCAATTTAGACCTTACTGTAAAATTCAAGATGGTCTTCTAAAAGACTTTCAATATCCCCAAAATGAATTTTTTTACGATCAAAAAAACAACTTAATCCTTTTCTCTGGGAAAGAACCAAATCTTAGATGGAATGAGTATGCAAATTGCATATTTAAGCTGGGAGAGAAATTTAATGTAAAAAAAATGTATTTCGCGGGTAGTGTTGCTGGTCCAATTCCTCACACGAGAGAGCCAAGAGTATCTTGTTATGTTTCCAGCACGCAGCAAAAAACTCAACTCAAAGACTACGACTTAAAATTTACTGATTACGAGGGCCCGGCTAGCATTACTACCTTGCTTACTAAGCTCTCAAAAGAGAAAAAAATAGAAATGATAAATTTTGTTGCTGAGGTACCAATCTACGTGCAAACTCAAAATCCAAAAGGGATAAAAGTAATAATTAAACGATTGCTTAAATTACTGGATATAGATATTGATTTAAGCGAGTTATCTAAAAAAAGTGATGAGTTTGAAAAAAATATAACTAAACTCGTTGCTAAACAACCTGACCTTGCCGAGCAAGTAAAAAAATTAGAAGAAAATTACGATAAGGAATTTTTTGACCAAAAAGAAAATTTCGAGAAGTGGCTTAAACAACAAGGAATTAATAAATTATGAAGCTCGAGATAAATATGTAAAGGCTCATATTTCAAGTTTCAAAAAGTATGGTGAGTAAACTTATTACAACTTATTTTAAAATCCTTATCACCAGCAACTAATTGTTAGCTTGACTTACCTTATTACTTTATTATAATAAAGTAATAAGTTTTGGAGGTAACTTTTGCAGGAAGAGCAAATAGCGGAAATTTTAAGGGCAATAGCTCATCCTTCCCGCATAAAGATACTACAAATTTTGGAAAATGAGCAAAGGTGCGTAAGAGATCTCGAAAGGTTAGTTAAGATAAAACAATCTAATCTTTCTCAACATCTCAGAATTTTGAAGGATAAAGGAATTTTAAATTGTGAGAGAAAAGGAATGGAAGTTTGTTATCAAATAAAAGAAAAAAAAATCTTGGACATTATAAATTTCATGAAAAAATTTCTCACTTAAAGAGGTGAATATCATGAATAAAAAAGCCGTACTTTTTTCCTCATCATCCTGTCCTTGGTGTTCCCGAGCTAAAAACTACCTTCGCCAGAATGGGGTCAGAGTGAAAGAAATCAAAGTAGACAAAGACCCAGATGCAGCAAAAGATGTAGTAAGAATGACTGGACAAATGAGCGTTCCCGTTCTTTTAATCGGGAGAACAAAAGTAATAGGGTTTGACAAAGGGAAAATAGATCGTCTGTTAGGATTAAATAAGCATTAATTTAAAAACTAAAAAGGAGAAAAAAATTGGAAAAAGCTTTTACCGATCAAAATTGGGAAGATGAGGTTTTAAATTCAAATCTTCCTGTAGTGGTTGATTTTTGGGCTGAATGGTGTGCGCCCTGCCATATGATGTCTCCTATTATAGAAGAATTAGCTAAAGAATATGAAGGAAAAATTATAATAGGAAAATTAAATGTTGATGAAAACCAAATAACAGCTGGGAAATACAACATTATGGGAATTCCCACTCTCTTATTTTTTAATAATGAGGAATTAGTGGACAGAATAGTAGGAGTGGTACCTAAAAACGCTGTAGAAGACAAAATTAAGAAAATGTTAAAGGGTTAATTACTCTGTCTGGCATTTTTTAGCTCAAGAAAATGAAGAAAAGGGCAGTCATCAACAAACGTAAATAGCTAATTCTCTAAAATGACACTGAGAAAAATAAATAAAGCAGTAGTTGCGACTATTTCAAAATGGTTTGGTTTTTTAAAAAGACAACAGCGTGATTGGAAAGTCACAGTAGCACGAACATCCCTAAGAACATTTACTTATAGAATGGTCCTCCCTTACCAATCTATTTATACTATATCTTTGGGTGCTACTGCTACCCAACTGGGCATTATTAATACTGTTGGAATGGGAATTGCCGGTTTATTAAGCCCCCTCACCGGATGGCTCATTGACAGAATTGGTACTAAAACTATTTATCTTATCGGTATCAGCCTGTTAGTTATTTCATATTTAGCCTATGGCGTGGCCCAGAGCTGGATAATCATTATTGTTGCTATGGTAGCATACTGGCTGGGAGATACAACAAGCATACATAGTTGTGCTACTGTCTGCGCAAATTCACTAACAAATGAAGATCGGGTCACAGGTATGAGTTTTTGCGAAACTCTTACCGCAGGACTGTTAGGGATAATAGGCCCTATGGTTGGCGCTTCATTGGTTACAGCCTTTGGCGGCGTAAATACAAAAGGGATAAGACCCTTATTTTTTATTAGTCTCCTGATCAGTGCTGGTACATTTTTTCTTATACTCACTCAACTCTCCAACCGTAGGTGGAAAAACCAAATTAAGAGCGAATCTAACCTCTTTAAAGATCTTTTTCAGGTACTCAAACAAGGAAAGAATTTAAAACGATGGCTTGTTATCACCTCTATAGGATGGCTTCCCATGGGTATGATTCTTCCCTTTACCCAAGTTTTTGCTCATGAGTTCAAAGGAGCTAACCAATACATATTAGGCGCAATGGTCACCGGTTCTGCAATAATACCCTTAGTACTTGGTATTCCTCTGGGCAGGTTAGCTGACAAAATCGGGAGAAAAAAAGTTCTTTATTTAACAGCTCCTTTTTTCTGGGCTTCTAATATAATACTTATCTGGGCACCAAATTCCTGGTTTTTAGTCTTAGCTGGTACCTTGCAAGGTTTCTTCTACATATATTTAACTATTATAAGCGCAATGAGTGTTGAGTTAGTTCCTCCAGAGCACATGGGGAGATGGTTAGGAGTAATGCGCTTTTTCAGACTCCTCCTTGCTGCTGGCATGGCTTACCTGGCCGGAGCTATTTGGGACCACCTCGGACCACAATATATGTTCCTGATTTCCATTGGATTAGACATTTCTATCAGAATTCCGCTGCTTATAGGAATGCCTGAGACATTGCGATTAAGAATGAAAAACAAAAAAGAAAGTAATAATTGCTAATCCATTTAATACTAAATAACGCCTTCCTCGTACTAACAGCTTTTCCCCTTTAATTGATGAGAAAGTGCTTTAATATACTTTATTTACACACTCTTTTATTTAACCGCTCTTTTTATTTTTACAAGTTCTTCATTGAGTTTTAAAATTTGACGGAACGTCAATTTGACAAGTTGAAAAAGAAAGATAAAATATAAATAAAAATAGTTTTCATTTAGTTGGAGTTTTTTATGAAAAGTACTCATTATATCAAAATGTTAGGAGAGGCCAATTTAAAAATTACACCAAAAAGAAAGGCAATTATTGGTTTTTTCTTGCAAAATAGAAGATATTTCACTCCCAAGCAAATATGGACAGCCCTCAAAGTAAAATTCAAGCATTTAGGGTTTCCTACTATTTATCGTAATTTAAAGGAGCTAGAAAATATCGGGGTTCTCACTAAAATAAGTCGCCATAACCAAGAACTTCATTATGCTCTCTGTCCTCTGGGTAAAGAAAAAAAGCATCATCATTTTATCTGCAAGAAGTGCAGCCGAGTCAGAGAGGTAGAGTTTTGTAATTTCGAGGAAATAGCCAAAGATATTGAAAAAAAATTGGATTGTAAAATAATTTCCCATTTTATTCAAATTGAAGGATTGTGCTCAAAGTGCAAGTGAAGAAAAAAGTTAAAAATTTATACATAATCACCAAAGAGCTTAAAAAACATGTCCTATTTACTGCTTTTGGAGCCGCTACAGGAATTATTATCATGATGATAATAGTTTTTAATGACCTTTCCCCTAAAATTTCATATACTATTTTTTACACCTTTCATCCGCTCCATATTGTACTTAGTGCCTCAGTAACTACAGCAATGTATAAATTGCATACCCGGAGTAAGCTATGGATAATAATTTTAATTGGTTATACAGGCTCAATTGGTATAGCTACCTTAAGTGATGCAATAATTCCTTATACAGGAACATATTTGCTTGGAATTAAAATACCATTTATTATTCCATTTATCGCAAAATGGTGGATAAATTTATTAGCATTTGTTGGTATTGCAATTGGTTATTTAATACCTACAACTAAGTTTCCTCATGCAGGCCATGTTTTGTTAAGTACATGGGCATCATTATTTTTTATTACACAACACCAGATAACAATAGCAAGCTGGATGTTTCCTTTTATTTTTTTATTTTTATTCCTTGCAGTTTGGATTCCTTGTTGCATGAGTGATATAATATATCCTCTTTTATTTATAAAAAAAGATTGAGAATTTTATCGCTTGTTTTCCCATCGCAAATCTTTTTAACTCTTTAAAGAGGATAATTTTAAAAAGCTCTGGATAAATTTAAAATGATCTACTAATTACTCAGACAGCTAAAAAAATGAGACTAAAATTGGAAAAATGTTCACTTAGCTTTGGGAAAAACTAAAAATTCCCCTAAGAAAAAAGGTAAATAAGTAATACAATTGACAAAAACTATTTCCACCCTATAATAAATAAAAATGTGAGGAGAAAACAATGCAAAACAATCGACCGGTTTATCCCATTAGTATTGCAGCAGAATTTTTAGAAGTTCATCCCCGCACTCTCAG
>CAZGDY010000069.1:0-2046 GCA_964524965.1 uncultured Clostridia bacterium | reverse complement strand
GCTAAAAAGATTTGTCAGGAAGATTTCTTTGCTTGCAAGGGATGCAAAATATATACAGAGCAAAAAAAAGACACTGAAAAAAACCATCAACCATTAAAAATATAATAAGGGAGATTTGAATGCCCAGAGGAAATGGAACAGGTCCTCCTAGTGGAGATAGTGAAGGCAGCAGAGGTGGAGGAAGTGGGTTAGGAATTGGAGGAGAGTGTGTTTGTCCCAGTTGTGGAACAAAAATTTCTCACAAAAGGGGCACCCCTTGTTATCAACTTTCTTGTCCCAACTGTGGAACTAAAATGATTAGAAAAAGATGATCCTTTCAGTAGCAAGTGGAAAGGGAGGAACAGGAAAAACTACAGTAGCAATTAACATAGCTTTAGCGATAGACAATGTACAATTTCTTGATTGTGACGTTGAAGCTCCTAATGCCCGAATATTTTTAAAACCCGTTTTAAAGGAAAAAAAACCGGTTTATTTTTCCTTACCTAAACTAATTGAAAAAAAGTGTAATTTCTGTGGACTATGCAGTAAGGTTTGTGAATGGAATGCTATTGCGGTAATTAACAAAAAATGGCTTTTTTTCCCCGAGCTCTGCCACAGTTGTGGTGCCTGCTGGCATCTTTGTCCTGAGAAAGCCTTAGAAAAGGGGAAAATAAAGTTAGGTGTAATAGAAAAAGGCAACACAGAAAATATTGATTTCGTTGAGGGAAAGCTTACCATAGGACAAGCTGTTGCTCCTCCTGTGATTGAGGCAGTTAAAAAAGAAATTGATCCAAAAAAAAACGTAATTATAGACGTTGCACCGGGAACGGCCTGCCCCATGGTGACAGCAGTAAAAAAAAGTGACTTCTGCTTATTGGTCACCGAACCAACACCCTTTGGTCTCAATGATTTAAGATTAGCAGTAGAAGCTTTAAAGAAGTTGCATATTCCCTGTGCAGTTGTGATTAATCGCTCTGACGTAGGAGATAATAAAGTAGATACTTTTTGCCAAAAAAATAATATACCCATCCTTTTGCGTATTCCCTTAAGCATAGAAATTGCCAAAGCTTATTCCAAAGGAGAGCCTCTCGTCAATCGCTATCATAACTGGAAAAATACATTCAAACAACTCTTTGCAAGCATAAAGGAAAAGATTAAAAAATGAAGACATTGACTGTGGTAAGCGGCAAAGGAGGAACGGGAAAAACAAGCATTGTGGCATCTTTTGCCCATCTTGCAAAAAATAAGATTTTAGCCGACTGCGATGTAGACGCAGCTGATCTCCACCTTGTTTTACATCCTGAAGCAAATAAATCTTTTAATTTCAAAGGAGGAAAACTTGCCGTAATTGATAAAGAAAAATGTAATCAATGCGGAAAGTGTGAAAAAATTTGTCATTTTGAAGCAATTCAAAACTTAACTGTAGACTCTTTATCTTGCGAAGGATGTTCTCTCTGTGCCCGCATCTGTCCTGTAAATGCCATTAAAATGGAAAAAAAGATAACCGGTCGGATATTTATATCACAAACCAAATATGGACCTATAGTTCATGCAAAATTAGCAGTTGGAGAAGGAAATTCTGGAAAGTTAGTAACCCAGGTGAGAAATGTTATTGAAAAAATTGCCAGGGAAGAGAAAGTAAAATTTATCATTATCGATGGCTCTCCTGGCATAGGCTGCCCGGTAATTGCTTCCTTAACGGGGGTAGATCTTGCTCTGGTAGTTACTGAGCCTACTTTATCCGGAATAACTGATTTAGACAGAATAGGAGGAGTCTGTGACCATTTTGGCATCCCTTGGGCAGTTTGCATAAATAAATTTGATATAAATGAAGATAATACAGAAAAAATACAAAAAGAATGCAAACGCAAGGGAATAAAAGTGATAGGGAAAATTCCTTTTGATACAAATTTCATAAAAGCACAAGTTGCAGGAATACCCTTAACGGAGTATTCTTCCAATAAATCCAGCATCGAGATTAAAAAAATCTGGGAAAGAACATCTCATATTTTAGGGATTGGGTAGTGACACAAATATTTGGACCGGTACCATCAAGAAGATTAGGTT
>CAZGDY010000068.1:0-9318 GCA_964524965.1 uncultured Clostridia bacterium | reverse complement strand
ATAGTTAAACCGCTTATGGTAACTGAATCGGCAGTAATATGGAACACACTTGTAGATGAATCACTGGCAACTATGAGAGGAGTGGCACCGGGTGATGCTTGAATGATAATGTTAGGCACATTGACGGTAACATTATCACTTATGGGTGTGGTAGAATCTCCGGAAACTTGAATGGTATCCCCGCTTACCGCCTCATTAACCGCGGCTGAAATTGTATAATAATCCTTTCCCTGAGTAATATTTCTAACCAGAGAAAGAGGAGAAGGCTCACCATAAGCATACTTTAAATTACCATTTGTACCATCCCAGTAGCTTATATGGGGATTATCAGAGGAATCTAAAGCTATGGAGGTGTACCCACCTATATCTCCTGAACTATCCACAGCTTCAGTATGCCAGCTCCCATCATACCAGGCATACTTTAAATCACCATTTGCATTATCAAGGTAGCTTATATGGGGATTATCGGAAGAATCTAAGGCTATGGAGGTCCACGAACCTACATTCGCTGAACTATCATCCACCGTTTCAGAATGCCAATTTCCATCATACCAGGCATACTTTAAATCATAATTTGTATTATCAAAGTAGCTTATATGAGGATTATTAGAGGAATCTAAAGCTATGGAATTTTGGTACTTACCTACATCTCCTGTAGCAGCCACAGTTACAGTATGCCAGCTGCTCCCATCATAATAAGCATACTCTAAATCATAATTTGTATTATCATAGTAGCTTATATGGGGATTATCGGAAGAATCTAAGGCTATGGAAGTGTACAAACCTACATCTCCTGTAGCGGCCACAGTTGTAATATGCCAGCTCCCATCATACCAGGCATACTTTAAATTATCATTTGTACCATCATAGTAGCTTATATGGGGATCATCGGAAGATAAGGCTATGGAAGTGTACCTACCTACATCTCCTGAGCTATCCACAGTTGTAATATGCCAGCTCCCATCATACCAGGCATACTCTAAATTATCATTTGTATTATCAAGGTAGCTTATATGGGGATTATCGGAAGAATCTAAGGCTATGGAAGTGTACGCACCTACACTTCCTGTAGCGGCCACAGTTGTAGTATGCCAGCTCCCATCATACCAGGCATACTCTAAATCCTCATTTGTAACATCATAGTAGCTTATATGGGGATTATCGGAAGAATCTAAAGCTATGGAAGTGTACGCACCTACACTTCCTGTAGCGGCCACAGTTGTAGTATTCCAATCTACAGCATAAGCTCCACAAGCTAAACCCAAAATCAGTCCAACTGCTACAATTCCTAATCCCACAACTTTCAATGATTTCCATTTTTTCATATTTTTCATGCCTAATCCCCCTTTTGCCACAGAATGGGTCTTATCTTTCATATTATTAGCTCCTTTTTTAGCGGAAAACAGCATAAATTTTCCTTTTTTAAATGTATGAAAAAAACTTTTAGATGATTGCTGAGAAGAAAAATTATTAGTAGATTGAAGACTTTTTGAGCGAAGGCCTGATATATTTTGGCGGGGTAAATCTGTTTTCTGACAAGAAAAACTAGAAGTTATAGACATGAAAAACCTCCCTTTCTATTTTTATGCCCATAAAACACATATTAAACGAATAAAGAAAATTCACCTTTTCTCCTTTAATAAATTAACCAAATTTTCTAATTTTAAAACTTTAAGCTTACTCTCTTCTTTAGGAAGGCCCAAACTATGTTTACAAAAAGTAAGTTTATTTTAAATTGGAGTGGAATAAGATAGAAAAAATAAGAAAAACCGACCTTTCCAAGAGTATTTACACAAAAACACTCTTTTTGGGTCGGTTGCGTCACTGGATCACCTTACCCTATAGACGCCCACTTCACAGGGTAAAACTTATCTCCCCCCCTTTGGTGTTCCCAATAAATATCTACCTGTCAAAAATCAATTAATCAATTACAAAAGTATCTCTTTTAAAAAAACTTGTCAAATTAAAGCAAATAAGACAATAAATTTACTTATGAACAAGCTCACGGTTCTAAACGAAAAAAGAAAACCATTATGAACGTTTGTAGTGCTATACGCATAATAATATATATTGTCTTTTGGAAATTTGTCAAGTGTCAAACATTAAAATAAAGCAAAAAGTGTGCCAAAATGAAAGAATACCGCAATTCTTTATCTGCCAAGGAACTTGTGAAATTAAGTCCTGGGGTTGTCAGGTAAAATTTGGGAATGAACTCCCGAATTTCGGGAATGAATTCCTTGCAACTTATTTAATTTAGCTTGAGTTACGATGATAAGGGTTTTATTAAGGATGGATAAAAATAAGTATTTTAAGCTGTGTCTGTTTTGTGCTCCTGCTACTGGATATTGGCCTAATGCAAGCTAAGGTGCAAAATAAAATACCATCTTCAGAAAACCAATCCCTCTATCCCTACAACCTAATGACAGCATGGCTTATAAGCTGGTTCTGGATAGATATTTTTTACCTTTTAACCTTTTTTGTGAATTGGATAAGAAAAAAAATAAGGGATCCTCTTAATGAACTATCGATTAATTTGATTTTTATTAACCAATAGGTATAATGTAACAGCCATCGAGCTTGTAAAAAATAAGCAATTAGAGCTTTATGCATAATTTACAGAAAGAAACTAACAATTAGGAATAAAAAAATGCCCCTTTACAGATATAAATGTAGCCGATGCAAGAAAGAGTTTACAACCTTATGTGGAATGGGCAAAGAAGATACGGTAAACTGCAATGAGTGTGGAAGCTCTCAAGTAGAAAAACTCCTCCCTCGCTTTTTCACCGCCAGAACCTCTGAAGGAAATATAACGGGAAAAGGATGTTCCACCTGTGCAGCTTCAAGTTGCGCCGGCTGCCATAATTAGTTAATAGTTTAATAGTCCATCTTGGCCAGATAAGTTTTCAATCAAATTCAAAGCTTTACAATCGGACATGGACAGTTAATTTAAAAAACAAATTAAAGTAATGCTTGTTGCAAAGATGTTTTCCGAGGAATATTCATAAGCCCTTTGACCGATGGCAATTAAGAAAGGTAAAAACTATGAGTCTTTGGAAAGGAAGATTTAAAGAGGACCTTCATCCTCTGGTAAAAGAACTTACTTTTTCCATTAAAGTAGATAAAAAACTGTGCAGCTACGATATTAAAGGTAGCATAGCTCACGTTGGAATGTTGGCAAAATGCAAAATTATAAAAAAAGAAGAAGCAGAAAAAATAATTAAATCTCTAAAAGAAATTGAAAAAGATATCAGGAAAAATAAAATTGATCTTTCCGGAAAAGAAGACATCCACATGGCCGTAGAAGAGGAACTTATAAAAAGAGAAAAAGAAGTAGGGAAAAAACTTCACGCAGCACGTTCTCGTAATGACCAGGTAGCTTTAGATGAAAAACTTTATTTAAAAGATGAGATTAGCCAAATTCTATCTCTTATCTGCAATTTCCAATTAACCCTTTTAAAGATTGCTGAAGTTAATAAGAGTGTAATTATTCCAGGCTATACCCATCTTCAGTACGCTCAACCTGTATCGCTTGCACACCATATTTTAGCTTATTTTTGGATGCTTCAAAGAGATAAACAACGTTTTCAAGACATGTATAAAAGAGTAAATATATGCCCCCTGGGGGCAGGAGCTCTGGCTGGTACTTCTCTTCCTATTGATAGAGAATATACGGCAAGGCTTCTTGATTTCCCTGCGATAACTGAAAATAGCATAGATACAGTGAGTGATCGAGATTATTTAATTGAATTTCTCGCTTGTTGTAGCATAATGGCAATGCATTTCTCTCGTCTTTGTGAGGACATTATCCTTTGGTCCTCTCCCCTTTTTAATTTTATAGAAATTGGTGAGGCTTTTTCTACTGGTTCTAGTTTAATGCCTCACAAAAAAAACCCGGATGCATTAGAGCTCATAAGGGGAAAAACAGGAAAAGTCTACGCAAGCTTAATATCCCTACTTACCACAATGAAAGCTTTACCCTTATCTTATAACAGGGATATGCAGGAAGATAAATCTTTCTTTTTCCAGGTTGTAGAAGAAATCAATCTTTCCCTGAAAGTACTGACAAAACTTATGGAAAATGCTAAGTTTAATCCGGAAAAAATGAGAGAAAAAGCGGAAGAAGGTTTTTTTGCAGCAACTGACCTTGCAGAATACCTGGTGGAAAAAGGTGTTGCTTTTCGAAGTGCTCACCACATAGTGGGAAAAATGGTCAGGTGGTGCATTGAAAATAAAAAAAAATTTCCCGACCTGACTTTGCAGGAATATAAAAAGTTTTCTCCTCTTTTTGGAAAAGATGTTAGGCAAAGAATAACCCTCAAAGTGTGTGTAGAAAACAAAGAATCATCGGGAGGGACTGGTAAAGAAAGCTTAAAAAATCAGATAAAGCTTGCTAAAGAAAAAGTAGAGAGATAATATGAATCATTTCCAGTACCAAAAAAACGAGCTTTTTTGTGAAAAAAGCGCGATAAAAGATATTGCTCACCAGGTAGGAACTCCCCTTTATATTTACAGCTACAGAACTTTAATGGAAAATTTTCAAGCAGTGGAAAAAGCTTTTGCATCTTTTAATCCTTTAATATGTTATTCTCTTAAAGCTAATTCCAATCTTACCTTATGCAATATTTTATCTTCTTTAGGGGCAGGAGCAGATGTAGTATCAGGAGGAGAACTATACACAGCTCTTCGGGCTGGCTTTACTCCTGAAAAAATAGTTTATGCGGGGGTGGGTAAAACCTTAGAAGAAATTGAATACGCCCTTAAAAAAAAGATTCTTCTTTTTAACGTGGAATCAGAAGAAGAATTGGAAGAAATTGCTGGAGTAGCTGAAAAATTAAGAGAAAAAGCTCCTATTTCCCTAAGGATAAATCCCGACATTGACCCTGAAACTCATCATTATATCACTACCGGTAAAAAAGAGAATAAATTTGGAGTATCTTTTGATGAGGCTGAGAAACTGTACCAGAAAATTAGACAAACTGAAACTCTTAAAGCAATGGGTATTCACGTCCACATTGGTTCTCAAATCACTAATATAGAACCATACCTTAAAACCTTAAAAAAATTAAAAAATTTCCTGGGAGAATTGCAAAAAAATGGCATAAAACTTACCTACTTAGATATGGGAGGAGGATTTGGTATTAATTATAGAAAGAGAGAGAAAAAACTTTCTGTAGAGAAGTTAGCTCAACAAATTTCTCCCCTTTTCCCTAAAGATATGCGCTTAATTCTGGAGCCGGGAAGATACATAGTGGGAAATAGCGGAGTTTTAGTAACGAGGTTAACTTACAGAAAAAAAGGGGCAATTAAAAGATTTTTCATAGTAGATGCTGGAATGAACGATCTTATAAGACCTTCTCTTTATGGGGCTTACCATCAAATTATTCCTGTAAAAAAACCCTCTCAACAATCACTTTTAAAGGTTAATGTAGTTGGTCCAGTTTGTGAATCAGGAGATTTTTTCCTTCAAGACGCAGAACTTCCCTTTATTGAGAAGGGAGGGCTTTTAGCTATTTTAGATGCGGGCGCCTATGGATTCTCTATGAGCTCCAATTATAACGGTAGAACAAGACCCAGCGAGGTTCTGGTAAAAAAAGATAAGTGGTGGGTGATAAGAGAAAGAGAAAACTATCAGGATTTAATCCGAGGTCAGAAAATTTCCCTCAAAAATTCATATTCGCCAAAAGATGCTTCCTCTCTCTCCTATCCCAATATTCAGTTCTGGAAAATGGAAGGAACTGGTAATGACTTTATCCTCATCGATAATAGAAAAGGAATCGTTAAGGAAAAAGTGCAATTTGCTCGTAATTTTTGTCAAAGAAAAACAGGAATAGGAGCAGATGGGCTTATCCTTATTGAAAAAGCAAAAGAAGCTGATTTTACCATGCATATTTTTAACTCTGACGGCTCGGAGGCGGAGATGTGTGGGAATGGAGCAAGATGTGCTGTTCTTTTTGCTTACCTGAAGGGAATTATTGGTAAGGAATGTCATTTCCAAACCCTATCCGGCAAAATTGCTGCTAAAATAAAGGGAACTAAAATTAAAATAAAAATGGGAAACCCTTCTGATTTGAGAGAGGTTACTGAATTAAATATTGACGGAAAAACTTTTAAAGGATATCATATAAACACAGGCGTACCTCACTTTATTCTTTTCTCCTCTAATTTAGATAAAATTTCTGCAAAAGAATTGGGAGCAAAAATAAGATTCCATAAATTTTTTCATCCTCAGGGGACTAACGTGGATTTTACCAAGGTGGAAAAAGACAAAGTGTCAATCAGAACTTATGAAAGGGGAGTAGAGAATGAAACGCTAAGTTGTGGAACAGGAGCTGTAGCTTCAGCTTTAATAAGTGCCCTTGTTAACAAACTTACTTCTCCGATTAGAGTCTTAACAAAAGGAGGAGAGGTTACTGTATGGTTCCAATTAAAAGAAACTAAATTTAACAATGTTTTCTTAGAAGGAGAAGCAAATATAGTCTATAAGGGGGGTATCTAAATGGAAAAAAATGTGTTCAAAGGATGTTTTGTGGCCATAGTGACACCTTTCAGAAAAGGGGAAATAGACGAGGATAACTTTCGGGGACTCATTCAATTCCAACTGGAAAAAGGGGTAAATGGGATAGTTCCCTGTGGAACAACGGGCGAATCTCCTAGTTTATCCCATGAAGAACACAAAAAGTTAATCCGGATAACCGTAGAAGAGGTTAAAGGAAGAGTTCCTGTAATTGCAGGGACTGGCTCTAATTCAACAAAAGAAGCCGTAGAACTTACAATTTACGCTAAAGAAATAGGTGCTGATGCTGCACTTATTATCACTCCTTACTATAATAAACCTACTCAGAAAGGAATGAAAAGTCATTATCAAAAACTCTCGGAAATAGGGTTACCTATAATTATTTATAACGTTCCCTCTCGCACCGGAGTAAATATACTTCCTTCTACAGTAGCAACTCTAAGCAAACTCAAAAATATAGCCGGAATAAAAGAGGCTTCGGGGAAAATAGACCAGGTCTCTGAGATTATTTCTTCCTGTCAGCCTGGATTTTCCGTTCTTTCTGGAGATGATTCTCTTACTTTCCCCATTCTTGCTCTGGGCGGGATGGGAGTAATCTCGGTGCTGGCCAATATTTTACCCCAGCAAATAGCTCAATTAGTTAAAACTTGGTTAGAGGGAAATGCTGAAAGAGCAAAAGAACTACACTACAAACTTTTCCCTTTATTTAAGGCCATGTTTATCGAAACTAATCCTATCCCAGTAAAAACTGCTATGGCCAAGCTCAAAATGATCCCAAAAGAGTGGAGATTACCCTTAGAAGAAATGGAAAAAGAAAATGAAGAGAAATTGGAAAAAATTCTCACTCAATGTGGGTTAATTTAAAAAAAGAGCCTCGCTTCTTAATGAAACAGGTAAAACCCGAAAAATAGCAAACAGTAAAGGGAAAAGAAGTTAGTGGTAAAAATTATTTAAAAATGGCTCAAATTTATATAAGCTTAGGTACCAACAGCGGCAAACGCTTACAAAATATTCAGTTGGCTGTAAAAAAATTAAAAGATGTTATTTTAATTGAGAAAATCTCCTCCCCGTACCTTACACAACCTGTGGAAATAAAAGGGGGATGGTTCATAAATTGCGTGGTAGGAGGACAAACAGAAAAAGAACCTCTTCAACTCCTAAAACATCTCTTGCAAATAGAAAAAGAAATGGGAAGAGTTAGAGGGAAAAAAGAAAAAAGAACAATCGACCTTGATATTTTGTTTTTTGAAGAAAAAATCATAAAAATGGAAAATTTGACTATTCCTCATCCAAGAGCACATCAGCGTCGGTTTGTTCTTGTACCCTTAGCCGAAATAAACCCTCAGCTTAAACACCCCCTTCTTGAAAAAAGCATCCAAGTTATACTTAATGAGCTTCAGGATCTCTCTAAGGTAGAAAAAGTTGAAACAACCATTGCCAATCAAAATAGAAAATTTAGGTAAAATTTATACCAGTTACCAAGGCTTTCTTAAAAAAAGAAAAGTTCTAGCTCTTAAAAATCTCAGCCTAAAAATAGGAAAAGGGGAAATTTTCGGTATGCTGGGATTAAACGCAGCAGGAAAAACCACTGTGCTTAAAATATTACTGGGTTTTGTACGTCCTGGATGGGGAAAATTCCAGATAATGGGCAAGAATCAGGTTGATGCTAATATAAAAAGAAAATTGGGTTATTTACCAGAAGAACCGAAACTTTACGATTTTTTTAGCGGGAAAGAATTTTTGCTTTTTTGCGGGAAGCTTTTTGGTTTAAGTAAATCCCAGAACCAATACAGAACAAATCAGCTTTTAGAGCTTTTGCAAATTAAATCAGCCGCTAAAACAAGAATAGTGGAATTTTCCAAAGGGATGAATCAGCGCTTGGCCATTGCTTCTTCTTTGATAAATAACCCCGACATCGTCTTTCTTGATGAACCATTAAGTGGGCTGGACCCGATGGGACGGAAAATAGTAAAAGAGGTAGTGCTTAGTTTAAAAAAAGAGGGGAAAACTGTTTTTTTCTCTTCTCATATTTTAGCAGAAGTAGAACAAATATGTGATAAAATTGGCATTCTTCATCGGGGAGAGCTTTTATGTGTCGAGAGTACAAAATCCATCCTTTCTAATTTTTCTTCCCTTGAGAAGTTTTTTCTAAACAAAATAAAACCAGGGTCTTAATCATAGCAATATTCAGCTAAAGTTTTCCGAATAAACCAAGAAAGATGGGCTAGTTGACAATAAAGGTTTTTAAGATATAATTCTTAAAAACTGTTTAGTAAAAACAGCTCTTTTGGCAATAGGAGTTATTTCAAAAAATTTATTTATCCCTTGCCTTCTAAGTTAAACCCAAAGTTAAAAAACTAAGATATCCTCTCGGTCGAGCTAAAATGAAGGAGAGGATAAATTCTTCTTTGTAAAGGGTAAGCTATTGAAAAGTATGACCGGTTATGGCGAAAAAATAAGCCGTTTAGAAAATACAGAGGTTTTGGTTCAGATAAAAACGCTAAACCACCGTTTTCTCCAGGTTAACATTACCTGTTCAGAAGATATTCTTTGGAAATGGAAAGAGCAAATAGAAACAAACTTTAAGATAGCCTTAGAAATACAAAAAAGGCTTGCGGGATATTCTGATGACGATTGGGAACGAAAAATATCTATGTTGAAAGCACTGGATTTTGAAAGACTTGTAGTATTTTTGAATAAACTAAAGGGCGAATTTTAACTAGATTTAGTGCCTACATTCTTTGTATAAATCTTCAAACCGCAGTATCCACATCCGATAATATTATATAGAATTGGTGACATAC
>CAZGDY010000067.1:0-9358 GCA_964524965.1 uncultured Clostridia bacterium | reverse complement strand
CGGTGTAAGTTAATTCCCCATTTATTTTTCCCTCCAGATAGTACCATTCACCATAACTTGTCTCTTCTGCTCCTACCGGGTAAATTGTAATCCAGTCAGTTTTATTTCCAGGAGCACCTGAGAAGCTTAAAAGAATTTTCTCTCCGGGTTTTATCAGAGAAGGTGAGGCCTGGAGAATAGGTGCTCCTAAACTTGTGCTTTGCCATCCTCCCAAAAAAAGTGCCAATATTGCTAAAAATAATCCTACACTTTTTTTTCTCATCTTTTTCCTCCTTTTTAAAGTAGTTTATCGTTATTTTAAATTCTAATAGTTTTTATTGTAATGGCAAGAATTTTTTGAAAAAGAAAGTCTTTATTAAAAAATTCTTGAGGTGAGGTCTAAGCCATAAAAAGTTGACAATAGCCAAGATTTAATTTAACTTATCGCCAGAAGATATCATTTTACTTAGGGCCTTAATTAAGGCATTTAAGTTTAAATAAAAATAAGAAAATGGGAGTAGTGATTGGAGGTAAAAAGAGCTCTTTTACTTGCTGATGTTCAGAACGATTTTTGTCCCGGTGGAGCTTTGTCTATTTCTCGAGGTGATGAGATAATTTTTGTCTTGAATAAGTATATTGATTTTTTTTTTAAGAGGCATCTGACAATCTTCGTCTCCCGAGACTGGCATCCTAAAAGGACCAGACATTTTAAGGATTTTGGGGGCAGGTGGCCTAAACACTGTATCCAGGGGACTAAGGGCGCAAAATTTCATCAACATTTAAAACTACCCAGGGGAGTAATAATCTTATCTAAAGGAGTAGATTCTGAAAAGGATGGCTATTCAGTTTTTCAATCTTTTAATTCTCAAGGTACTAATTTTTTAAATATACTTAATTCTTTAAAAATTAGTGAGCTTTATATTGGAGGTTTAGCTACAGATTACTGCGTAAAAGAATCAGTCTTGGGTGCTCTGGAGAAAGGATTTAAAGTTAAATTACTGATAGATGCCGTAAGGGGTGTTGACCAGAAGGATTCCGACAAAGCAATAAAAAAAATGATCACTTGTGGAGCAAAAAAAATTACTTTTGAAGAATTATCTCAAGGTTATGGGGTATTAAATTAATTTTAAGGTGAAGTTGATTAGGAAATAATGTTCTAAAATAAAATTTTCTTTATTTTTTACTCAATCTTTATATCTGGTTTTAATTTTTTAAGGAGAAATTTTCTTTCCTCAAAGTAGTCAACTGTTCTAATCTCAATTCCATCATGCCCAGCGCAAATAACCTCATCTTTGCTATCTAAAATTTTATTTCCATTATCTTTATAGAAGAGTAACAGATGAGAAGTAGGTGAGGTAGTTATCATTACGTCTCCAATTTGCAGGTTGTCGGGAGATGAACCTATTTTTATCTTAACTTCTTCGCCTTGCTCATTAAGAAATACGTCAGTGAAATCCAGAAAAAAAGAACCATCTAAGTTGTAAATGGATACCCGTAGAGGGAAAGGGTGTAAAATAGCTATTTTTTCTCCGTTAACACCTGCGTTTAAAATGGATTCTTGAATTTCTATAGTTTTAATTATCTCCCCTTTTAAGTTATATATCAAGATTTTTTTATCTCTTACAGGCAGATAAATAAATTTTTCTTTTACAGATAAAGAGCCCGCAGGAATCCATCCAGCGTAAAGTTCTTCAAGGGAAATTGTCTTAAGCTCTTTCCCCTGCAGATCAAAGACATAAATTGTATCATAATCCAGAAGGTAGATCTGTTCTTTTTTTTCAGAAGCTTGTCCCCAGGTTTCTACGGCTATCGCATTAGGATTTATTTTCATTTTACACAGATATTCCTCACCTTCCATAATGACAGTTTTTTTAACTTCTGGTATAAAAAGCTCTTTTACTTCTTCTTTTTCTCCTATCGTGATTATTTTTGATTCTAAATCTTTTTCCACAATGGCATAAATTTTTTCTTCTGAGGATATGGCAATATCTATAAATTGGAAGGGGATATTTCCAATTTCTTTTATGAAATTAAATTGTTCATCTCTTATTTGGATTTTTTGCCTATCATAAATATAAAATTTTCCTTTATTGCTCCAGTCGATGTTTTGTGGTGTCCAGTCTTTAAAGAAAGTTTGTGGAAAGTAAGTTAAACTTGCATCAGTTAATGCTCGAGTGTATTTTCCTTGGGCTAAATTTTTAGCTGTAGTATAGTTAAGATTTTCGTTTTCCATAGCCCTAAGAGCTGAGATTAACAGACTTGAGCATTCAATCCCTATCGGATTAGAAAAATCTGACTGATGAGAAGAAGGGGTGTTTTGAGGAGGGTCTTTATAGTCAGCACCCCATAGCCAAGGGACTCCTTTTAAAGCTTCAATATAACGTATGAGTTTAGCGGGATTGTTGGAAAGGCGAATTATTCTGTAAACAGTGTTTTTTATGCCTTTGTCATAATCCTGGGGAGATATTCCACTGGGGTGATTTGTATCTTGTTTGCCCGGAGATGAAATCACTTTTTGGTTAATAATAGCTTCAGCTCGAAACCTGGTCGTTCCGATTTCTTTTTTTGGTTTTAAAGTCCACCCTTTTTCTTTTAAGGAACACTGCTCGTATTCAATAACCTGCCATCCTCTCCATTCCCCTTCTTCCCCTTCTGTTTCAGCGAAGACATTTGAGTACCATTCATATCCACCTTTTGGATCAGAAGGAGCCAGTTTAGGCATTATTTTGTACCATTTTATATTTAACTCTCCCCACTTTTTATTTTGCCATCTTTTGAGAGAACCCTCTTTGAGAGAGTAAGGCTTATTATTTATTTTAACTTCTTCCGGGAGAGAAGAGTTCTCGTAACCAAGATAGTAATGTTCTTTAGATTTTAAAAGAGCGTAAAGTTCAATTTCCTCATTGTATTCAATTATTCTGTTGTTATTCTCAGGGATGCCGTTTTTTGCTCCAGAGACGATGATTACTTCCTCAACTGCAGGTGGTTTTACTGAGGTAGCAAATACTGGTAGGGTAAGATTTAAGAGAAAAAGAAAAAATAATAAGAAAAACATTAGCTTGCGAAGCAAATTCATTGTATTTTCCTCTGTATTTATTAGTTGAATTACTTTAGGAGTTTTATTCCTGGCAAAAGTAATTGAAAATATTTCATTTTTCAAGAAAGCTTACCAGCTACTATTTCAAGAAAAATTTTCTCTTCTTGAGAGATAAGTAGCCAGTTTTTATCCAACTGAAATTTTGTTTTTGCAAGTTATATTACCACTCTTTATTCCTGTGTCAATCAAAAATTTAATTTTGACAGCCAATTTTCTTTTTTTATAATTAAAGATTGATAAGGGGTAAGTTTTTTTAAAGAAAGAAGTTTTTTGAAAAAATTGTTGTAAACACTGGTAAAAAGGATTTTTTTTAATGCAATGGAAATCTTCAGGGACGCTTTCTCTTCAGGTAGCAGGAAAGTACGTTCCACTAAATACTGTCTGCTTGAAGGATGAGTGGGGCCAAAAAAGACGTTTTCGGATAAAGACTCTTCTTAGCGCCGATGGAAAAAAAGCTCGCCTTGCTTCTTCCTGGAGTCAATTAGCTAAAGACCCCAAAGGTAGAATTGGAGCTTTAATAGTTGGTGCTCATCGTTCAGGGTGGTTGAGGATTGGTTCGTCTGAAAGGACTTTACCTTATTTATTTGTTTCTCTTGATGCTTTGTCTAAGAAAGCGAGGAAGAAATTATTAATTCCTCTTGATTATGAATTAATAGAGCAAGAAGATACTATTTTAGCAAGAGAAATAGAGCCTTGTTCCTTTTATGTGGCAAGTAAACACTCAAATCTTTTCCATGAGCCTGGTTGTTGGCAAGCAAAAAGGATAAAGGGCAATCATAGGGTAGTCTTTAAAACTAAAGAAGAGGCTCTTGGATCCGGATATATTCCTCACAAGATTTGTGGAGAATAAATTAAAATTACTAAAGCTCAATTTCAAGGGGAAGTTACTTTTTTTGGGGAAATTACAAAAAAAGAAGGTTAATAAATGATTTTATTGAGGTACCCTTCACGTATTATCTTTGCAAAAGGTGCTTTAAATAATCTTGGCCAGGAAACTCTTGTTTTTGGACAAAAAGCTTTACTCGTAACAGGAAGCTCTGCAATGCGTAAAGCAGGCGTTCTTGATAATGTGTGCAGGCAACTTCAATCTGAGAATGTAACTGTTAATTTATTTGAAGGAGTAGAAAGCGACCCTTCTCTGGAGATTGTAAATAAGGGAACAGATTTAGCCAGAAAACAAAGAGTTTCTGTAGTTATAGGATTGGGGGGAGGAAGTGTAATCGATGCAGCTAAATCTATTGCTATTATGGCTCCCGGGAAAGAAAAGGTAGAGGATTATTTTCATGGAAGAGCTATACAGGCTCCTGGTATTCCTTTTATAGCTGTTCCGACTACGGCAGGGACCGGTGCCGAGATAACCTGTAATGCTGTTCTTACTGACTCCAAGAGAAAAATAAAAAAGAGTTTGCGGAGCCCATTCATGATCGCAAAAGTAGCTTTAATTGATCCCGGGCTAACTTTGTTTTGTCCTCCTCATCTTACTGCTTGTTCTGGAATGGATGCTCTTACTCAAGCTGTTGAATGCTTTATTTCCCGTGCCTCTAATCCTATAACCGATACCCTTGCTCTTAGGGCAATAGAAATTCTTTTTATTAATCTGCCTCTGGCAATAAAAAAAGGAAGAGATATCCAAATAAGAGAAAAAGTAGCTCTGGGAAGTCTTCTCCAGGCTATGGCTTTTTCTAATGCTGGTCTTGGTGCGGTACACGGGCTTTCTCATCCTTTGGGAGCTTGTCATCACATTCCTCATGGACTTGCCTGTGCAGTTTTATTACCTCACGTTTTGCAATATAATCTGTGTGCTTGCAGAGGAAAAATGGGGATGATAGCGAACAAAATAAATGTAGGGGAAAGCGAGAACTTACCTCAGGTTTTTAGAGAACTTTTAGGCAGGGTAAATCTTCCATCTAATTTTAAACAATGGAATATAAAAAAAGAAGACATACCTTATTTGGTAGTTAGCTCAAGAAGCAACAGCATGAGTAAAAATCCCCGGGATTTAAGTGATGAACAGTTAACCCAAGTTTTAGAGAAAGTTATCTAATATGAGTAAAGTAAAATAGTTTCAGGGTAGAATTTGGGTACCAATTCCACTATTCGTGAATATTTCGAGAATAAGAGAACGGGGAGTCTTTCCATTTATAATATGGACTTTTTTTACCCCTTTTTTTAAAGCTTTTTGACAGGCTTTTACCTTCGCCACCATACCTTTGTGAATTTTCCCTTCTTCCAGCATGTTCTGTATTTGTTTTAAGGTTATGGTTGGAATTAAACTCTCTGGTTTAGAAAAGTTCTCGAGTATTCCTTCAACGTCAGTTAAAAATATGAGTTTTTCAGCTTGTAGTGCACCGGCAATTTCAGCAGCTACTATGTCTGCATTTATATTCAAAGTTTTACCTTCTTTATCCATCCCTACAGGAGCAATGACTGGAATAAATTCTTCTTTTTCTAATATTTCTAAAAGTTTAGGGTTTATTTTTTCTATTTCTCCCACTAATCCTAATTTTTTTTCAGAAATTTTTCGAGCAAGGATTAGTCCACCATCTTTTCCCTCTATGCCCACTGCTTTTCCACCACAAAGATTAAGCAAAGCTACGATCTCTTTGTTTTCCTTTCCTGCAAGCACCATTTCTACAATTTCCATAGTCGCCTGGTCAGTAACCCGGTTTCCCTCAATAAATTTAGGTTTTATATCTAATTTTTGCATCAGTTTGGAAATAGCTTTTCCACCTCCGTGAACGACAACGGGTTTTATACCAACGTATCTCATTAAGATAATATCCTCTGCGATTCCCTGTTTTATACCCACTTTATCCATGGCACTTCCTCCAAATTTCACTACCACAGTTTTTCCAGAAAACGTGCGAATATAAGGGAGTGCCTCACTGAGAATCTGGGCTCTCTTTATCGCTTTTTCCATACCAGCTCCTCTTTTATTTTAAATTATACTCTTTTTTCCATTTTTTTTCAACATAGCTTAACTTCCCAATCGGTTAAATTTTATCCTGTTGGCTTCATTATCCGCTGCAAAACTTAAAAAAATTAACCAGAAAGATTTTCAGAAATTCAGAAAAATGGGCAATCTGCATCGATAAAAAACAAATAAACATAATTGTGAATCATGTTTTAAAGACGAGGGATTCTTGCAAAATACCAGGTTAGAAAAACAACGTATTTTTAAACTTTAATTAGCGGAGAAAGCAGGTAAGGTTGACAGCAGACAGTGATTTGTTAAGATTATCTTTAAAAAAGGGGAAAATTGTGGAGAAGTTTTATCTCACGACGCCAATTTATTATGTGAATGGTGCTCCTCATTTAGGACATGCTTATACTACTATTGTTGCTGATGCCCTGGCAAGGTACAAGAGAGCATTAGGAAATGAGGTTTTTTTTCTAACTGGTACGGATGAGCATGGTAGTAAAATTCTTCAAGCAGCCAAAGAAAAAAATCTCTCTTCTTTGCAGCTGGCAGATAAAATGGCTGCAGGATTTAAGAAATTATGGAATAAACTTCTTATTTCTTATTCTGATTTTATTCGTACTACTGAACTTCGGCATACGCAAGTTGTTGAAAATGTTTTTTCCCAGCTTTATGAAAAGGGTGATATTTATAAGGGGACTTATAGTGGATGGTACTGTACGCCTTGTGAGAGCTTTTGGCTTGATTCTCAGCTACAAAAAGGAAAGTTTTGTCCGGAATGTAAAAGAGAAGTCATCAAACTCCAAGAAGATAGCTATTTTTTCCGTCTCTCAAAGTACCAAAAACCTTTACTTGATTATTACTCTAAATATCCTGATTTTGTGCTCCCATTAACTAGACGAAATGAAGTGGTAAAATTTATAGAAAAAGGATTAAAAGATTTGAGCATAACCCGGTTAAATCTTGAATGGGGTATTCCCTGTCCTATAGATAAAACCCACAGCATATATGTATGGGTGGATGCTTTAATTAACTACATCTCAGTTCTGGGATATTCTCGGGGAGAGGAAAAATTTTCTCTTTTTTGGCCAGCAAATATTCATTTAGTGGGTAAGGACATTTTGAGGTTCCATGCGGTAATTTGGCCTGCTTTGCTTATGGCTCTTGGTTTAGAATTACCCAGGATGGTTTTTGCTCATGGATGGTGGATGGTAAAAGGAGAGAAGATGTCTAAATCCAAAAAAAACGTAGTTGACCCGGAGTGGATAGTAGATACGTTTGGGTCGGATTATCTTAGATATTTTCTTCTTCGAGAAGTTCCCTTTGGAGAAGATGGAAATTTTTCCCCTTCCCTTTTTATCAAAAGAGTAAATAGCGACTTGGCAAATGACCTTGGCAATCTCTTGAATCGCACCTTACCTTTAGTTATAAATTATTCTCAGGGTAAAGTGCCTCATCCCGGGCAAAAATTTCCTCAAGATGAAGAACTTAGGGAGAAGGTAAGCCAGCTTCCTTCCCGGTTGGAAAATGACATGAGTAAACTTTTGTTTTCTCAAGCTCTTAGCTCTGTCTGGGAAGTAGTTCGAGGTACTAATCTGTATTTTGACCGATGTGCTCCCTGGAAATTAGCAAAGGACGAAAAAAAGGAAAGAATGAATACTGTTCTTTATAATGTGCTTGAAGTGATAAGGATTTTGTCAATACTTCTTTTTCCCTTTATTCCTCAGGGAGCTGAAAAAATGTGGAAGCAATTAGGGATGAAGACTGATATACAAGAGCAAACGATAAGGGATTCAACTAAATGGGGTAAACTTCCTCCTGGTTTGGAGGTTGAAAAAGGTATACCTGTTTTCCCTCGGATAAAAGAGGCCGAATTTTATGAAACTGAAGGAGAAACTTGAGAATCTTCTGGCACTATATGATTTTTCCCTCAAATCATCTCTTTCTCAAAATTTTTTAATTGATCCAAAAATTGTTTTGCGTCTTGCACAAGAAATAGAACCGGAGAAAGAAGATCTTGTTCTGGAGATTGGTTGCGGAACAGGGATTTTAACTCATCACATAGCTAAGAAGGCAAAAAAGGTTTGGGCAGTAGAAATAGATAAAGAATTGTGTAGTATTTTAAGAAGTCAACTAAAAAACTTAGGTAATTTAGAGGTAATAAATGAGGATATTACTAAACTTGATTTGGATAAATTATTCTATAATAAAAATAATCTCAAAGTAGTTGGTAATTTGCCTTATCATATTACTTCCTGGTTACTTTTATACCTCGTTAGGAAAAAGTGGTGGAAAATGATGGTTTTTACCATTCAGCGAGAAGTTGCCGATAGGCTTCTTTCCCCCCCGGGAAATAAAACGAGAGGAGCTTTGACCGTAATCGTATCTTATTATGCTGATATAGAAAAAGTGATAGATATTCCACCTCAAGCTTTTTATCCTGCTCCTAAGGTAAGCTCTACTGTGGTTAGAATTAAATCAAAAAAAGAAGATGGGGCAAAGAATGAGGAGTTATTTTTAGATACGGTAAGGGCAGGTTTTGCTGCCAGAAGAAAAACTTTACTTAACTGTCTTACCAAAGAATTAAGCTTGCCTCGGCCATTGGTGAGGAATATTTTAGCTGAGTGTGAAATCCCGGAAAAAAGAAGAGCAGAACAACTGGAGGTTGAGGATTTTGTTAAAATAAGTAACTTTCTTTTCTCCAGTTTTAAAAAAAACACTACCCCAGGAGAGAAAAGAGGGGAAATTTTTTCTTAAAAAGAATTATTTTAGGAAAACTAAATTATTACAGTTTTGGAGGGAAAATTGTCTCTTAATCCTATTGAGTGGGAAAAGGGAAAGATAAAAATAATCGATCAGACAAAACTACCTCAGCAATTAAATTTTCTTTGCTTAGATAGCATTGAACAATTAAAAGAAGCTATCTGCCAAATGAAGATAAGAGGAGCACCTGCTCTGGGAGTAGCTGCAGCTTTTGGAATAGTTTTGGGAATACAAAATTCAACTTCAAGAAATTTCAGTGATTTCAAAGATGAAGTAGAAAGAGCGTGTAAATATCTTCAATCATCAAGGCCTACCGCTGCTAATCTTTTTTGGGCTCTTGATAAAATGTATCAAGTTGTTTTAAACAGCGATAATTTTGTTCTAACTGAGCTTAAACAAAAACTTTTGCAGAAAGCTTTTCTTATTATGCAGGAAGATAAAAACTGTAACAGAGCTATTGGTGAGAAAGGTGTCTCAGTTGTTGATGACGGAGATACAGTACTAACTCATTGCAATGCGGGAGCACTGGCCACTGCTGGTTATGGAACAGCTTTGTCCATAATTTACCGGGCTAAAGAGGAAGGTAAAAAGGTAAGAGT
>CAZGDY010000066.1:2291-9546 GCA_964524965.1 uncultured Clostridia bacterium | reverse complement strand
CTCTTGTTATTAATGATACTCCGACTCAACTTCAGCTTTTACAGAAAATGATAACTTCTCTAGATGCGTTTTCTCCCCATCAGGAAATTTTTCAATTAAAATACGCTTTAGCAGAGGACATTACACCTTCTTTAAAAAAATATCTCTCAGCGCAGGGTGACTTAAATCTGGTCAAGGATAAAAATCAGATTTTGATTATTGATGCTCCTTATCCTCTTGATAGAGCAAAAAGTTTCATTGAAGAAATTGATAAATTTTCTCTCCAGGTGGAAGAAGCTTCTTTCAGAGCTAATTACCTTTCTTTCGATGAGTTACTTGCTCTTATCTCAATGTGTCGTTCTGCTGAGGGAAAAATAGAAGTTGATTCTGAAAAAGGGATTATTACAGTAGAAGATGCTGCCTATCCTTTATATTTAATGAGCCAGAAAGTGAACAAAGAGGATGTGTTTATCCTAGATAAAAAAACATTTACTCTTAAATATGCCTCAGCTACCTATCTTTCGGAAAAAGTGTCTGACCTTCTATCTGATGAGGGACAATTAAAGGTTGATGATGTGACCAATGCTCTTTTTGTAGTTGATGCCAAAAAGTTTATAGACAAAATAACAAATTTTATTGAGAATGAAGATAAAATTGAAAATCAAATAATTACCAAAAAATATGAATTACTTTATTTATCAGTTCAAGAGGCAAAAACTATTTTGGAACCTGTTATATCTGATTTTGGCAATGTAACTTTTGATCTGTTCTTAGAAAAAAAGCAAAATAAAGATGAGGATATAGTTATAGTGCCTCAAGAAGAATCTAGTAAAGACGTGGAAAACAAAGAAACCACTTCTGCCTCTTTCCTTTTTCCAACTGTTATGTATGTTAGGGACTTAAAAAGAAATTTTCCTATGATTGATAAAGTTGTTCAGGAACTTAACTCCGACATTTGGGCTTCAAAGATGACTACTCGTACCTTCTATATAGATAAGGGGTCAGTAGAAAGAATAGCATTAACTATTGCTAATATGATAGGTGTACCCATAGAAGAGGTAGAAGGATTGCAGTTAAAGGAAGGGGGATGGATGCAAATGAGAATTGCCTCCCCTACTATCGATCTTGGAAATATTGGGGCTATTGGTAAAAAATAGCGTTAGGGGGGGAACCAATTTTATGAGAGAAAATAAATTGCAGAAAAAAATAACAAGTATAGGAATTATGATTTTTATCTTTCTTTTTTGTTCAGTCTCTGCTTTTGCCGAATCTTCTATTTGGGTAGACCCCTCAACAGGGAGGATCACTGTAAAATCTACCCGTCAGCAGGTGAAAAATATCGAAGAGATTCTTCCCGACTTTCCCACCCAAGCTCGGCAGATAAGAATTGAGGCTAAAATTGTGGAAGTGAGTACTCAAATAACCCAAAAATTTGGCACTTATCTTGAAAGGTTAACCGGACTTGAGGTTCCTATTGGTCCTTTAGGACAAGGAAGTAGCATGGCTTTTGGACCCAAAACTTTGACTGATCTTGATCAAGGGAAGGGGTCTTTTGGGTTTACTTTTTACCGGCTTGCGGGAGAAGAAAGATTTGAAGCTGTTCTTAACATGCTTTTAACCGAGGGTAAAGCTGAAATTTTATCAAGTCCTCGGGTAGTTACTCTTTCTGGAGAAGTTGCTGGAATATACGTTACTACAGAAGTCCCTTATCTTAGTTCAATAACTTACGAGACAATAGGTGATGTAAGGGTGCCAGTAGAAAATTATGCTTATGCTACAGTAGGAATAGTGCTCCAGGTTTTGCCCCGGATAGTAGGGGAAGATCTGGTAGAAATGTCCATTATTCCATTGGTAGGTGATTATGAAATCACTGCTGAGTTTGGTGCCCAGCATCCTATTTTTAAGCGGCAAATATCTCCGACTAATGTTACCGTGAAAGATGGTGAGTCTCTGGTAATAGGGGGACTTATTAGTAAAGAAAAAACTAAGCAGACCATTGGAATACCTATACTTTCCCATTTACCTATAGTGGGAAATCTTTTTAAGAGCTGGGTAGATAAAGTTGAGGAAAAAAATTTGCTTATAACTATAAAGCCTCATATACTGAAGCCCCGGGAGATAGAAGGAAGGACTAAAAAAGTTTTTCATTTAACATACGCTTTGGCTCCAGAAGTTGCTGAACAGATAACAGAAGTTATTTCTTCTCAGGGTGTTATTGAGATAAATCCTATGGAGGCTCCACCAAATTCAATTTTGGTGCGAGACAGAGAAGATAAAATTGATCTTGTTGAGTCTATATTAAACCACATGGGAACTTTTGAAGCCCAGAAAAAACAAAAAGTTTATAAATTTTTCTCTACACCTGTTGAGAGTGCCAGAGCTACAATTGAGGTGTTTTTATCTTCTCGAGGTTCTTTAGTTGTGGAAAAGGAAAAAAATGCTCTTTTAATAGAAGATGGTATTTATCAACTTTCTTTAATGGATGCGGCTGTCTCTATTATCGAGGAGTATAACTCCCATCCTAAAGAAAAGGTTTTTACACTCCGTTATATTAGCCCTTCTGAGGCAGTTAATCAAATTACTTTTCTTCTCTCCATCCAGGGTCAGACTGAAGTTTTAAATGAGAAGATGATAATGGTAGAGGACAATAGATTAGTTATTCATAAAGTTGAAGAAGAACTGGAAAAATTGGACATACCTAAAAACTAAAGATAAATTAAAGTTGTGAATATAAATAAGGAAATAATGCTATGGAAAGGATAAAATTTGGTTTACCTAAGGGTAGTCTTGAGAAGATGAGCATTGAACTTTTTCATCGAGCAGGATACACGATTGAAACAACGGAAAGAACTTATAATTTGTCTATGGATGATAAAGAAATTGAACTTATGCTCATCCGCACTCAAGAAATTCCTCTTTATGTGGGGAAAGGTGTTCTTGATGCAGGTCTTGCCGGGCATGACTGGATAATGGAAAGAGGAATAAGGGTTAAAAAAATAAAAGAGCTTTCTTATTCAAAAAGAGGTCGAGGTAAAATAAGGTGGGTAGTGGCAGTTCCTTTAGATTCTCCCGTAAAAAGAGTACAGGACCTGCAAGGAAAAAGAATAGCTACTGAATTGGTGGAAGTGACTAAAAGGTATCTTGAGGGAAAAAAAGTTGAAGCTGAAGTAGAATTTTCTTGGGGTGCTACAGAAGTTAAGCCGCCTCACCTTGTAGATGCTATAGTTGAGCTTACAGAGACAGGAAGGTCTCTTAAGGCAAATAATCTTCGCATAATAGATACTGTTATTGAGTCATCTACTTGGTTAATTGCCAATTTCTCATCATGGAAAAATTCGTGGAAAAGAGAAAAAATAGAGAGTTTAAGCATTTTACTTGAAGGAGCAGTGAATGGACTCGGGATAGTGGGATTGAAGTTAAATATATCGGATGAGAATTTACCAAAAGTTTTAAACCTTTTGCCTGCTTTGCGCAGGCCGACCGTTTCTCACCTATCAGAAAAGAGTTGGTGGGCTGTAGACACTGTACTTGATGAACTGCAGGCAAGAGATCTTATTCCCAAGTTAAAAAGTGTAGGAGCAGAAGGGATAGTTGAGTATCCGTTAAATAAGGTTGTATATTAAGGAGTTTGATATGTCATCCCCTTTAATAAGTGTGGTTATGGGTAGTGAGTCTGATCGCCCAATAATGCAAAGATGTATCGAAGCCTTAAAGATATTTGATATAAAATACGAAGTGAGGGTTTTATCTGCTCATCGTATGCCTGAAAAAACAGCTCTTTTTGCTAAAGGATTAGAAGAAAAAGGAATAAAAGTAGTTGTTGCTGGAGCCGGAGGAGCTGCTCATTTAGCAGGAGTAATTGCGGCCTATACTAATTTGCCAGTTATAGGAGTTCCTCTTGCCACATCAGCTTTACAAGGAATAGACGCACTTTATTCTATAGTTCAAATGCCGCCCGGAATACCTGTTGGATGCATGGCTTTAGATAAATGGGGAGCTTTTAATGCCGGGATTTTTGCTGTTCAGATAATTTCGCTTTTAGATGAAGCTATTAAAAAAAAACTTAAGAACTATAGAGAAAGGGAGCGGCAGTGAAAAAGATAAAGATTTCGGTAAAGGGAATTAAAAGAGAAGCTAAATTAAATACCTCTGCTATGGTTAATTCTGTTTGGGAGGTGTTACCCGTAAAGGCTAAGGCTAATCGCTGGGGCGATGAGATTTATTTTTCTATTTCGGTAAAAACTGTGTCTGGCGAAACTAAAGAAGTAGTGGAAAAGGGTGATATTGCTTTTTGTCCACCTGATGCTTTTTGTATTTTTTTTGGTCTTACTCCGGCGAGTACAGAAACTGAAATACGCCCAGCTAGCGAGGTAATTCTTCTTGGAAAGGTTGAGGGTGACCTGGAAGCTTTCAAAACGGTAAAAGATGGGGACCAGGTTCTTATAGAAAAAGCTGAATAGATTTTCAGTTTTTCAAAGAATTCTCTTAACTTAACTTACCGAGTGTGTTTTTCCTAAGAACAATGCCAAAAATTTTATGAGAGAGTTTTAAAAAATTTATTTGTTATTTTTTTCAAGGTATTTTTTAACTTTCTCGGCGGCAGGTGAGATTACTAAAAGATATTTTTCAGAGATTTCCCCAAAAAAATCTGAAAAGGGATAAAAATGAGGGGCTATTAAAGAAAAAGTTTCCAATTGTTTTTTTAAAATAAGATATTTATAATTAGCTTGTTTGGGAAATTAGTTGAATTTGTGAGGAGGAAGTTATGCAATCTCGTATATCGAGCATCAAAGCACGACAAATATTTGACTCACGTGGTAATCCTACCCTAGAGTGCGATGTATTGTTAGAAAATGGTTTTTGGGGAAGAGCTGCTGTTCCTTCGGGAGCATCTACAGGAGAACATGAGGCTGTTGAATTGAGAGATGGGAAAGATGAGTGGATGGGGAAAGGTGTTTTACAGGCTGTTGAAAATGTTAATCAAATAATTGCTCCCAAGTTAAAAAGTAAGGATATTCTCCAGCAAAGCGAGATCGATTATATAATGATAAAACTCGATGGTACGGAGAACAAGGGAAATCTTGGAGCTAATGCCATATTGGGGGTATCTTTAGCTGTTGCAAAAGTTGCAGCAAAATTTTTGGGAATTCCTCTTTATAGGTACATAGGAGGATCTCAAGTTAGAGTGTTGCCTGTTCCCATGATGAATGTTTTAAATGGGGGAGAGCATGCTGATAATAACGTAGACTTACAGGAATTTATGATAATGCCCGTAGGAGCACCTACATTTACTGAAGCCTTAAGGTGGTCAACGGAAACTTTTCATACTTTAAAAAAAGTACTTAGAGAAAAAAAATATAGTACTGCGGTTGGGGATGAAGGTGGTTTTGCACCAAATCTTTTTTCCAATAGAGAGGCACTTGAGTTATTAGTAGAGGCGATTAAACTGGCAGGATATAAGGCGGGTAAAGAAATAACTATAGCTCTGGATCCAGCGGCTAGCAGCTTTTATAAAGATGGAAAATACATATTGCTGTCCGAAGAGAAAAAAGAGCTATCTTCAGAAGAAATGATTGATTTTTATGAGAAATTAGTAAAAGAATTTCCTATAATAAGCATAGAGGATGGATTAGCTGAAGATGATTGGGAAGGATGGAAAATTCTTACAGAACGATTAGGAAAAAAAATTCAATTAGTAGGAGATGATCTTTTTGTTACTAATACAAAAAGACTAAAACGAGGAATTCAGTTGGGTATTGCTAATTCAATTTTAATTAAACTTAATCAAATTGGAACTTTAACTGAAACTATCGAGGCCGTAAAAATGGCCAAAGATAGTGGTTATACTGCTGTTATTTCTCATCGTTCAGGAGAAACTGAGGATACTACGATAGCTGATTTAGCAGTGGCCCTTGGTACTGGTCAGATTAAAGCTGGTTCTTGCTCCCGAGGTGAAAGAACAGCTAAATATAACCAGCTCTTACGGATAGAGGAAGAGCTGGGAAATACTGCCCTTTATGGGGGAAAGATGTTAAGAAATTATGCATAAAGTTACTTTAATTCCAGGAGATGGTATAGGACCAGAGATAACCGAAGTTTCCCGAAAGTGTGTGGAGGCTACAGGAGTAAAAATATGCTGGGATGTAGTTGAGGCTGGAAAACCAGCAATAGAAAAATATGGTACTCCTTTTCCCCAAGAAGTAATTGAGTCCATCCGAAAAAACAAAGTAGCCTGGAAAGGACCTGTGACTACTCCGATAGGAGAAGGATTCAGAAGCGTAAACGTTGCTTTGAGGAAAATACTAAATCTTTATATGTGTCTTAGGCCCTATAAGTTGTATCCAGGAGTAAAAAGTAATTTTTCCCAGGTAGATATTGTAGTGGTTAGAGAGAATACGGAGGATCTATATGCCGGAATTGAGTTTGAACAAGGGAAAGAGGACACAAAAAAATTTATAGATTTTGTGTACAAGACAAAAGGTGAAAAAATTAGCCAGAGCTCAGGCATAAGCATTAAACCTATCTCAATTGAGGCAACTAGGAAAATAGTAAAGGCCGCTTTTGAATACGCTCTTGCAAATAATCGAAAAAAAGTGACCTGTGTGCATAAAGCTAATATAATGAAATTCAGCGATGGACTTTTCTTAACTGTAGCAAGAGAAGTAGCACAGCTTTATCGGGAAAAAGTTGAGTTTGACGATAAAATAATAGATAATATGTGTATGCAATTAGTACAAAAACCTCAGCACTACGATGTACTTGTGCTTCCTAACTTATATGGAGATATAGTTTCTGATTTGTGCGCTGGCTTAGTTGGAGGATTAGGGGTTGCTCCCGGAGCAAATATTGGTGATGAATGTGCTGTTTTTGAACCTACTCATGGGAGTGCTCCCAAATATAAGGGGATGAACAAGGTGAATCCTGCTGGAATGATCTTATCCGCAGTTTTAATGCTTTACCATTTGAATGAAATAGATGCAGCTAATAGATTAGAAAAAGCTTTAGCAAAAGTAATTAAAGAAGGGAAAATGGTAACTTATGATTTTAAACCTTCTCCCAACGATCCTGCTGCAGTAGGAACTCGGGAAATGGGCGATGCAGTAATAGAAAAACTTAAGTAATATTTTTGAAGTTTCTTCTGGTAGACATTATGCTTTCCACAGTTGCATTTTCTCTTACTTTTACTAAAATAAAAGTGGAAAATTTAAATGAATAATAAAGAAAAGAGTCAAAAAAAAGGATCTCCTCAAAAAGGATCTCCTCAAAAAGGATCTCC
>CAZGDY010000066.1:0-2191 GCA_964524965.1 uncultured Clostridia bacterium | reverse complement strand
AAAAGAGTCAAAAAAAAGGATCTCCTCAAAAAGGATCTCCTCAAAAAGGATCTCCCTCTCCGCTAAGGAATAAACTTGGTAGGAACCTTTTTCTGCTTATTATAGTGTTTCTTGTGGTTATCTCAATTTTTAATTTTATAAGGGTAGGTTCTGGGCCGCAGGAACAAGAGATAATTTATAGCCAGTTTATCAAAATGGTTGAAAGCGGACAAATAGAGAAGGTTATTATTAAAGGTAGGTTCATTAATGGGGAAGTTGGGGGGGCAACCATTACCACCTATATTCCCGATGATCCTGAACTTATCAATGTGCTAAGAAATAATAATGTGGAAATACAGGTAGTTCCAGAAACGGAAGGATGGTGGATGAATTTATTAGGAGGGATATTACCAATAATTATTTTTATAGGTATCTGGTTCTGGATATTTCGTCAAATGCGGACTACAGGAAATAAAGCACTTTCATTTGGAAAAAGTAAAGCAAAAGTAGCTTCTAAAGATAAAAATAAGACTACTTTCAAGGATGTGGCTGGAGCAGAAGAGGCTAAAGAAGAATTAGAAGAGGTAATAGAATTTTTGAAAAATCCCCAAAAATTTCAAAAATTGGGAGCTAAGATTCCAAAAGGAATACTTTTAGTTGGGCCACCAGGTTGCGGCAAAACTCTTTTAGCTAGGGCTGTAGCCGGAGAGGCGGAAGTGCCCTTTTTTAGTATAAGCGGTTCTGACTTTGTGGAAATGTTCGTTGGAGTGGGAGCAGCAAGAGTTAGAGACCTTTTTGACCAGGGTAAAAGAAATGCTCCCTGCATAATATTTATAGATGAGCTGGATGCAGTTGGTCGACAAAGGTTTGCAGGAATAGGAGGAGGGCACGATGAAAAAGAGCAAACTCTGAATCAACTCTTAGTTGAGCTGGATGGGTTTTCTCCCCGAGAGGGAATTATCGTTGTAGGTGCTACTAATCGTCCTGACGTTCTTGATACAGCTTTACTTAGAGCAGGTAGATTTGATAGAAGAATAACCATTAATATTCCAGATATTAAGGAAAGAGAAAAGATAATTCAGCTCCATATGCGAAACAAACCTATTGGTGCAAATGTTGATGTAAAAGTTTTAGCTCGTAGGACCCCGGGTTTTGTAGGGTCTGACCTGGAAAATTTAGTTAACGAAGCTGCTCTTTTATCCGCCAGACGTAATAAAAATAAAGTGGAAATGGATGAGCTGGAGGAGTCTATAGAAAGAGTTATCGCAGGGCCAGAGAAGAGATCAAGGGTAATGAGAGATAAAGAGAAAAAGATTGTTGCCTATCATGAAAGTGGCCATGCTCTCGTAGGCAATCTTTTACCCAATGCTGATCCTATCCATAAAGTCTCTATAATTCCGCGGGGCTCAGCTGCACTTGGTTATACACTACAACTTCCTATTGAAGATAAATATTTAGCTACTAGGTCTGAATTGATGGATAAAATAACTGTTCTTCTTGCGGGGAGAGCCAGTGAAAAGCTTATCTTCGATGAAGTAAGCACAGGCGCTCAGAATGATTTATCTAAGGCTACTCACATCGCGAGAAAGATGGTAACTGAATATGGGATGAGTGAGAAACTTGGTCCCGTAGCTTTGCACGGTGGAGGTGAAGAGGTTTTTCTTGGGCGTGATCTTTTAAAAGAAAGAAATTACAGTGAAGAACTGGCCTATGAGGTAGATAAAGAAATTAGCAATTTAGTAGATGAGGCTTATCGTGAAGCCCATAATATTTTGGAGAAAAATAAAAACAAGCTCATTGAACTTGCAGGAGCGTTGGAGAAAAAGGAAGTTCTCGAAGAAAGTGATATTAAAGAAATTTTGAAGACCAAAGTAACCGTTGATGATACACAGAAAAAAATTATTCCCCAGAAAACTTCTGAACCAAAGACAAAAAGAAAAGTAGTAAGAGAGAAAATAAAGAATATAGTACCTGAGCCCCCTTTGGAGGGGAAAGCTATAAGTTGAGAAAAACGTTTATTTTTAGCAGGAGTTTTGATATTTGCAGACATCGAATTTTGTTTTAAATTTTTCCCACACCAGCATAGATTTAACAAAAAAAATTGCTGTAATGGGTATTTTAAATCTCACCCCGAATTCCTTTTATGACGGAGGAAAATACCAGACAGAAAAAAATATCTTAAAACAAGTAGAAAAGATGATAGAAGAGGGAG
>CAZGDY010000065.1:2067-9684 GCA_964524965.1 uncultured Clostridia bacterium | reverse complement strand
ACAAAAAGCATTGCATTTTGCCAAAGAGCATGGCTTGAATCCGGTAATTGAAAACGTTGTGGGTTTGAGTTCACATAAAATGGATATACGAAAGGAACACAAATAAGTATAATATTTATTTTTATTCAATCTTCTTTTCAGGAGTTGTCAGATTACAAAAGATTTTAGTATTTTAAAGAACTTTTTATTTATTCTCGTAATCTCTTGTGTATACTTAGATTTAACTCTCGGACTCTATTCTTTAAATAATTCTACCCCTCTTTAAAGATTTTTAACCAATTTAGGATAGCCGATAATCTCCAATAAAATTGTATTTAACCGGATTTGTTAACTTAGATGAAAATAAGTCAGAGCAAAATACTTAGGGGTGGGAAAATAAATTAGAGTTATTTTACTTAAAAAGGATGGATAGGTGTATGTGTTGGGAAAAGTATCTGAAGACCTCTAATTTCCCCCACTTAGCTTCAACTATCTTAATCTGCCTCAAAGATCAGTTTTCTTTCTACCCATATTCATAAGGAATCACTGTTGAATACCTGCTAGTTCCACTAAAAAAAGAAAAACGATGAATTTTCCAAAAACAAATTCAACAATTTTCCTAATAATGGTTCTTTCTTAAAATTAAGATATAAATGCAGTTAAAAGGATAAATCACCAAAAGCATCTTGCCCAAGTAGGTTTTTGAAAGGTTTCCCATCTATAGAATGTTCTCTGGAGTAAAAGGTTTTGGAGGCGAAATGATGAATGTTTTGTTTGAATAAGGAGAAACAAAGCAACAACAAAAATAATCCAAAAGTATCTCTAATACCAGCACAATTTAAAACAACTTGGATTCAATCTCTACATTTAATATCCCACAACTTTACGATCTTGCGATAGAGGTATTTATTTCTATCAATTACGTTATCATGCTAAAATTTATATTTTATATTGATTTACCTTGTTAAATATTTACTGGTAATAACCTACCAACTCTTATTTACTTGTCAAACAAAAAAAGTACTTGGCTGTAATGATACTGGGCACATTAAAGCAACGAAAATGTCGTAGATTTTTTTATCTTCTCCAGTCTCCCGAATATCTCAAAACTACCCTTTTACTCCTCCCGATATTCCTTCAAAAACCCTTCTTTGGGTAACTAAAAATACTATGAGTACGGGAATGGTAGCTATAGTTGCCGCACCAAGTAACTCTTGCAGTCTAAAGTCTACCATATTATTGAAATGGAATAGCGATACGGGCAGGGTATACCATTTTTCGGTGGTGGAGAGGATATAAGGCGTGATAAAAGCTGACCAGGTCCATATAAATGATAATAAAGCAGCGGAAAAAATAGCGGGTGAGGCCAATGGAACCAATATTGTCCATAGAATTCGTAGCTCGCCTGCTCCATCAATTCTTGCCGCATCTTCCAGTTCCCTGGGAACTTCTTTAAGAAATCTATAAATTATTAAAAAAGGGAGAGGGAAAGTAGCAAGAGCAAGTGTAATGCCAGGATAGGTATCTAAAAGATGTAAATGATGAGCCACGAAATAAAGAGGAATAATTAAAGCGGGGGCAGGGAGCATCATAGATCCAAGAAATATGAAGAGGATTGGCTTTCTACCTGGAAGCGCTCTTCGTCCCAGAGCATAGCCGGCTAAAATTCCCGTAAGCATGGTAAAAAAAACAGTACCAAAAGTTATCACTACGCTGTTTATCAAATATTGCATTATTGGATAATCAGGTACACTAAAAAGGTGGATATATACATCAATATTAGGATTTTTTACTAAAAGGGAAAGGCCGCTGCTATAAAACTCTCTTGCTCCCTTGAATGTGCTAATCACCATCCACAAGTAAGGATAGAGCATAATAATTGCTCCAATAATAAGAAAAATATAGATGCCCATTAACTTAATGGGTTGAGTTTTCATCTTTTTTCACCTTACCTCATTTTTCTTCACTTAAATGTAGATATTTTTCAAACTTTAAAAAAATCAATTTTCTTTATCTTTTTAAATAATCTTTACTAAAAGGTTTTTTTAGCTATCTATAAGTAAAAAACCTTATTTTTCACTCTGAAAACTTTTATTAAACTCTAAAATAAGTAAGTTTGCCCCTACTCAGTATAATCTACAACTTAAAAACTTTAGTAGGAACAAAAGCTACGACAAATATTATTATCAACAAAGCAAAAGCGATGGCATTTCCATATTCGTAATAAGCTAATCCAAAGGCTTGTTTATAGGCATAAAGAGCAGCAACTTGAGTACTAACAGCTGGTCCTCCTCCGGTCATAATTAAAACCAAAGTGAACATCTGAAACCCCATGACTATGCACATAAGAACTACCAGGGTCAGAGCTGGTTTTAATAAAGGTAAAGTTATATATCTAAATAGCTGCCAGTCTCCTCCTCCGTCAATTTTCGCCGCCTCGTATAATCCTCGATCAATCATCTGTAAATTGGCAAGAAAAATAATCATATAAAACCCAATATATTGCCAAACACCCACAAAAATAACTACATAAAGAGCTAATTTCTCGCTTTCCAATAAAGCTATCTTAGGCAAACCTATTAATTGCAAGAAATGAGTTACCGGACCAAACATAGGATCGAACATCGACCTCCAGACAAAACCGATTACCGGGGTAGCCGTTATTATTGGTAAAAAATAAATTACTTTGAAAATGGTTTTCCCTTTAAGCCCTCCTAAATTTATAGCTGAGGCCACTATTAAAGATATGGGAATTAAAAGGGCCGTAGATAAGCCGGTATAAATCAAGGTCCTTCCCATAGCATCATAAAATCTTTTATCTTGCAAAAGCCTCATATAGTTACTTAAACCAACGAATTCCGAAGGACCAAATAACTCCAGTTTAATTAAACTCAGCCGTAGAGCCTCAAATACAGGCCAAATTCTAAATATCATATAAATAATAAGCATGGGAAGCACACAAAAAAGAGCAATCTTCTCCCTGAAAAGCTGCTTGACCCAGGTATTGTTAGACATAGATAATTCCCTTTTCCGAGCTCGATAGAAAAACTTACTGAAAGCTAACTTGTTTTTTTAAGTGCAGCCCGAGGGGAGAATAAAAATCTCCCCCCGGGAGCATCTTTTTTAAAGGTAAAATTTACTATAAATCTATTCCAGTTCTTTAATCTTTTGGATTATCTCTTCTTCGGCAATTGCAAGCTCTGTGGCTATATCTAAGCTGGGATTAGCAAAGATTTTACCCAGAGACTCGGCAAGCACTTCCCGATAAGGCATGGTCGCTTGGTGAAGTCTAATAGAGGACCATTTAGCAGGTAACTCTTGAGTGAAAAACTCTTTGCGTGGATTATCAGCTGTTAACTCATCCCAATTTAAATCTGTTCTGGCCGCTAAACCCTGCTCTGCGTAAAAAAGTGTCTGAGATTCTTTGCTAAGAAAATGTTTTAAGTAAGCTACTGCCGCCTCTTTATTTTTACAATTCTCCGCCATGACAGCTGTATGCATACTCAAACCCTGATAATTAGGTTCTTTTTGGTCAATTGTTTTGGGAGGGAAAGCAAATACCAGATAGTCATTGTCTAACCACTCATCAAATGAAGGAGGATTCCAGGATGCGCAGCGTCCTATTCCTATAGTTCCCCCTTTTACTCCAGCATACAACTCACTATAAATCCAGTTTATCGATGGGATAACTTTATACTTGTAAACCCAATCTCTTATCTCTTGCACAACCCCTACTCCTTCTTCTCCAGTAAAAATAGGATTCCCATCAGGGTCCATAAACCCTTCCATTCCGGCAGCATGTATGAATTTCAAGGTTTGATAAGTGATATGCCAATCGGGCACTCCTAACATAGCCCCGAAGCCAACTGTGTCGTCTTTACCATTACCATCAGGATCCAAAAAAGTAAAAGCATCAGCTATCTCCAACATCTCATTCCAGTCCTTAGGAAGATTAAAACCAAACTTTTCTAACCAGCTTTTTCGGGCAAACAAAGAAACAAGCATTTTAGCAGAAGGAAGACCCCACTGTTTTTCTCCCATTTTGGTTATTTCCATTGCCGATTTGTCTAATTTAGAAACTATGGCAGCCAATTCCGGGTCTTTTTCAATCCAGGGGTTCATGTCTTCCCATACTTGATACTTAATCTCAACATCAAAAACCCGAGTAGGACCATCACTAATCAAATCAGGGTTTGTTTCTGTAAGAAAACTGGCAACAAGTTTGGCAGCAAGACGTGTGGGGTCTTGATTGTAAAAATTTATCTTAATGTTGGGAAACTTTTCATAAAAACTCTGGGCGATCTTTTCATAAGTTGCCCCATATTTTGGCCCCGCGTACCAAAAAGTTAACTCAATTTTCTCGCTGGCAACTACCGCAGAACCGATGCCTATTAAAAAAAACAAGCTAACTAAAATTAATACACCGATCCTTTTTAATTTACTTCTATGATTCATATTTCTCCTCCTTATAAAAATTAAAAGCAACCTCAGATAAAAGGAGATAAACTTATTTTTATTCTCAATGCTACTAAATAAAATATTTTCCTTAATTTTACAATTTATTCTCCTTGTTATCTAAATTGATCCTCTTTTCCTTCTCTCACCTCCCTTTAGTATAATTAAGTTTTCACGACAAAATCATATTATTGCAGTAGCTATCAGAATAATCGCTATCCTACCAAAGTTTATTTTTTTCTGACTGCTCTGAAAATTTGATTAAGATTCACCGCAGAGAAGCGGTAAATAGAACCCAAAGGCAAGATTTCCTTATAGAGTCCTTCATGAAAAAATATTTAAGGGACTTTGTTCTTATACCATTTGTTAGCGTTATTAGTATATTTTACTTTTAAATGAATTACTTTCTCATTCTCAAGGGATTCTCTACAAAAAAAACTATCACCAAATATTATATTATCGGTAAACTCAGGCAATTTAAGATAGAAGCTATTTTTATTTACCAGATGAGCCTCTTTGAGCTCTTCCCCTAACATAGCATTTCCCTGTAATCTTAAGTTATATTTTAATAATTAGTTTTATCATAGCAAAAATTGAAATTTTTGTAAAATACCTTCCAATATAGTTATAAATTGATACTTGACAAAACCATGATAATCAGTTACACTTACAATCAAATTCCCAGAGAAATACTCTACAAAAACTAACGAATGTCGAACCTAATTTTTAAATTGTATTGCAGGACATACAATCCGTCACAAATCTAACCGAACAAGCGCCGCAATAGATTTCAGTTATTGTTTAAATAATTACACAAAGACTTACGGTTATGAGAAAATGTTATATTTTTGTGTTTTTGATGCTGTTTTTTTGTGTAATTTTGCATGTTATGCCGACCTACGCTGCCTCCCCCTGGCCCAGTGAAAACAATTGGGTTGCCTATACTGACAACGATTGGAACAGCATCCGTGATGTAACAAGGGATGAGACACCCTCTGCTACAGACATATCCTCCGGTGGTACAAAAGGCAGTGTAGGAGCTTGGGATTCAATCTATATATACTATAGCAGCACCTATCAAACTATTTATGTGCGTATGCTACTTAGTGATGATCCTAGTGCTACCGGTGGCAGTGCTCCTTACCAACAGTACGCTTGGGGAGTTGTCTTTGAAACTACTCAGGATGATTATCTGGACTGGGCTCTAGTAATGAACGGGATGGCAGGACCTGCCTATGGTGGTGATTCGGTGATGGTATTATACAATACCTCCCCCGGGCAAGACCAAGCACCTGATGTAGCGAACTGGTATACCTTAGCTGAGCCTGCCTTGGGATACACCCGGGTTAGTTTTGCCGGATATGATGCCTCAGGCAATCAGATGTATTATCTTGACTGGCAAACACCACTTAATGCCTTCTCCAGTTCTGATCCCGGGGCGCCAGCTCCTTTAACTGAATCAACTCCCCTACGATTATTTTACGCCACCGGCACCTCAAGTAACCAGTTCAACAAAGATTTTATGAGCGCTGATGAGATTAACTTTAATGATACAACTACCATAACCTTAGGAGGGATTGGAAATGGTCTCTATGGAACTCTTTATGATATTAGGGACACTCCTCCTCGGGGAGAGGATGGAATCTGGTACAGAAACGAGACAATGTACGTTAAAGGTTACGGCTGGCCCTATAGCTCATTAACTCTTGATGTACGAATTCTTGCCCCCGATGCATTTACTATCGTTTGGTTTGGCACGGTACCAAGTGTCACCGGAAGGGTAGACCCCTCGCCCACCTGGCCTCTTCTTTGCTTTGCTGAAGCCGGCATTTATTATATCCAGGTGGAGGACCCCTTTAACCCAGGCACCTGGTATACCTACGATAGATTTACCGTGGAAACTCCTGATATTGTTATAACTAAAGGAGCCTCCCCGGATACTGTGAGCAGCGGAGAAAATATTACTTATACTATTGAAGTTACCAATACGGGCATCATCTCTGCCGATATTATCTCTCTGGTTGATATCATTCCTACAAACTTTCACTATATTTCCGATACAACACTAATTAACGCTGCCTCAGGAGCTAACCCTACTATCAATATCAATGGAGATATTTTAACCTGGGATGGTAGCTGGACAATCCCACCCGCCAGTAGTTTAACTCTCTTATTTCAGGTGAGCGTCGGTACTCAGCGAGGTATTTTTTACGATAACGCTTCGGTCTATGGGACAAATTTCTGTCCCACCTCTACCGGCAATATTGCTCCGGTAAATGTCCTTGGCCCTGAGCTTTCCCTTATTAAAAATGTTGATAAATCTAACGCCGCCCCGGGTGAGGTGATTACCTATATCTTAACTTATGAAAACATTGGTGAGGCGGAAGCAACTGATATACTCATTTTGGAAACCATTCCCACCTATACCACTTATCTTACGGGAAGCACTATTAGCTCTTTCCCCGTCACTACAGAATTTAGCCACGATGGGGGACTAAGTTTTGATTTTTCCGATGCACCACCGGTGACCCATATTCTCTGGACAAGAACAACTCTTTTGCCCGGAAGTGAAGACACAACCGGTCTTCAGGTTACTATTGATTAAACGGATAATTAAATCCAGAAGGAGAAAGTTGTGAAGAAAAAAGTTATTTTACTATTAATGGGAACTCTTTTTTTATCAGGACTCCTGATTATTCCTGCTACAGCTCAGGAAAAAACCCTTTCCCCTGAAAAAACCAACATCACCGTGAATTTAACCCTAGAAAAGAAAACTTTACCCGGAGAAAAAATAACTGAGACTATCACAAAAGAAACTGAGCTGATTATAAATCCAAAAGATATTTTAATTTACCATTTAACCTGCACCAACGAAGGAGAAGAATTAATAAGAGAGGTTGTAATTACCGACCCTATTCCGGAAGGCACTGAATACATAATCGACAGTGCCAGCGGGGATATGGCCAAGATAACCTTCAGCATTGATGGGGGAAATACTTATCAATATCCTCCCCTAACCTACAAAATAAAAAAATTAGATGGAACTATCCAGGTAAAATTAGCTACCCCTGGTATGTACACCCATATCCGTTGGCTTTTTAGCGGGGAGATTAGGCCCGGAAAATCACGAAAAGCCAGCTTTGAAGTAATAGTTAAATAAAAAAAGTAAAAAAGGAGAAAAAA
>CAZGDY010000065.1:0-1967 GCA_964524965.1 uncultured Clostridia bacterium | reverse complement strand
GGAACAGTTATCAGCAACCAGGCTCAGGTGGATTATAAGGATGCGAACGGGAATGCGTTACCCACTAAGTACTCCAATACAGTTACCACCACAGTCTCTCAGGTGGCAGGAGTCGATGTAAGCCCTGATTCAGGAAATAAAAACTTTACCAAAAACACCTCTGCCTGGTACGGTGCAACAGTTACCAACACCGGTAACGGGACTGACACATTTGATTTAGATTTAACCGGTGTCCCCAGCGCCTGGACAACTCATATCTATTTAGACGCAAATGGAAACGGGATCTGGGACCCGACCGAGACAACTGAAGTCTCAGCTACCGGAGCATTATCTATGGGAAGCATCTTTTATCTGATTGCTGTGGTAGATGTTCCTGATACAGCCCTGGATGGAGATACCCATATAATGACGCTTACCGCTACCTCGCAATTTAATACAGGCGTTAGCGATAGCGGTGTGTACACCACTACTGTAGAATCATCCACTATGAGTATAGAAAAAAGTGTTGATCCCATTAGCGGGCCACAACCAGGAGATATTTTAACTTACTCAGTTCGAATTACTATGACCGGGGCTGCTCCCGCCAGTAATATAACTGTAACTGACTACATCCCTACTAATACAACTTATGTTACCGAAAGTATTCGTTGTGCTACCTGGGGTGTGAGCTACACAAACGCTACTCCTAAAACAGATGCCTTAGACGGAGATGAAGCTGATTACAATATTTCTACTCCCGGTGCTATTACCGGAACTTGCCCCTTGTTACCACCAGGAGCAGATAAAGTATTTTATTTCCAAGTTGTAGTTAACAGTGGGGTTCCAGAAGGAACCACTATAAGTAATTTAGCTACCGGTGATTACTCGGTGGGGGGAGTGCCCCAAACTCAGGTACAAACTAATACTGCAGAATCAACTGTAGCTCAACTTCCTGGTGTTTTACTTGACCCGGACCGAACCGGTTTTAGTAATCCAGGAGATGACCTGGTGTATCCTTTTACTGCTACCAACACCGGAAATAGTCCTGATACTATTGACCTGCCATTTACTTCTACAGCTGGATGGAGCTGGGTTATCTGGAGAGATGTAGATGGTAATGGAGTTCCGGGAACTAATGGTGATTATATTCTCACCGATACCAACACAAACGGAATCATTGACACAGGAGCATTAAATCAAAACCAATCTTTAAATTTATTGGCAGTAACTACTATTCCAACAGGCCTGGCTGACGGAACAATTGATGTGACTACAATCACCGGTACCTCAGCTGCCGACCCATCAGTTACTGATCCGGAGGTCCTTACCACCACAGTTACCTCTCCCGTAATTACGATAGTAAAATCTGTTTCACCTGTCGGCAATCAATCGCCGGGGACCACTTTAACCTACAACGTAGTTGTTACTAACATAGGAGCTGGAGTAGCCACTAACGTGGTAATAACTGATCCCATACCTACTTATACCACTTATGTAGCTGAAAGCATCTTGGTAAATGGAGTTGGTAAGACCGATGATGCTGACGGAGATGGAGCCCAATTTACTGGAACTGCGGTACTCATAGGATCAGGTGCTTATACCTACAATCTTGGACCATCGGGAACACTTACTGTTCAGTTTAGCGTAACTATTGATTAGGTAAATTAATGAAGATGAGATAAATGAATGACACCGGCTTTTTATTAAAAAAATGGGTACTATAAATTGCAATTAATCCCGGGCAGGCAAAATTCCTGCCCGGGCGCCCGAGCAATAAAGATGATAAGATAAAGCCGGAACAGTGTATATAAAAAAATAAATGAATCAATTATTTTATAAATGCTAACTCAAAAAACTACTAAAAATATAATCTGGAAAGCTATATTTATCCTGTCTCTTATTTTATTTAGCACAAGTGTAGCTTCAGCCAGTCCCCCTCCGGGGACTTTGATTGAAAATATGGCTCATCTTGAGTATCAGGATTTGGG
>CAZGDY010000064.1:0-9732 GCA_964524965.1 uncultured Clostridia bacterium | reverse complement strand
TTTGGTTTTAGCATATGTTATGATCTTCGATTTCCTGAGCTTTATCGAAGATTAGTTAAAGGGGGAGTTCAAGTTGTTTTTATTCCCTCCGCTTTTACCCTTGAAACGGGAAAGGACCATTGGGAAACTTTAGTGAGGGCAAGAGCAATAGAGAATCAATTGTATGTGATTGCTCCTAATCAAATAGTAAAAAGTTCCCAGAGTAAAAGATACTGGGGGAAAAGTATGATAGTAGATCCTTGGGGAACAATTTTAGCTAAAGCTCCCGAAAAAGAGGGCGTAATTTTTGCCAGGATAGATTTATCTTATCAGCAAAAGATCCAAGAAAGCTTACCTTCTCTTTCCCACCGAAGGAAAGATCTTTTTTAATTTTATTTTTGAAAAGATAAGATTAAAAAATTGCAGGAGAAAAAAAATGATAGATTTGCGTAGTGACACAGTTACAAAGCCAACTCCAGGTATGAGAGAAGCAATGTTTCAGGCCCAAGTTGGGGATGATGTTTTTAGAGAGGATCCGTCAGTTAACGCTTTAGAAAAAAAAACAGCTCACTTTTTAGGAAAAGAAGCTTCAATTTTTGTTCCTTCAGGGACAATGGCCAATCAGTTATCAATTAGGGCTCATACCAGAGCAGGTGATGAAGTGATTGTAGAAAAACTTTCTCATATCTTTAATGACGAAAGTGGAGCAGCAGCTGCTTTATCTAATGTCCAACTTCATCCTTTAATCGGGCAAAGAGGAATTATTTACCCTGAACAAATTGAAAAAGCTATTAGAGATAAAACTGATTATCACCGCCCAATAACACGTCTTATCTGTCTTGAGAACACTCATAATCGAGGGGGAGGGACAATTTATCCCTTAGAGTTGGTTAAGGAAATTTCAAAAATAGCTAAAAAATTCAATTTGTTTCTTCATATGGATGGAGCAAGAATTCTTAATGCTACTGTTGCTCTGGGAATAGACCCTGTAGAATATACTCGACATGTGGATTCAGTGACTCTTTGTTTATCTAAGGGTCTTGGTGCGCCTGTTGGTTCGATGATAGCCGGGAACAAAGAGTTTATTGGATGGGTTAGACGTTTTCGAAAGATGTACGGGGGAGGAATGAGGCAAATAGGATTTTTAGCTGCTGCAGGAATTTATGCTCTGGATTATCATGTCGAGCGATTAGTTGAGGATCACAAGAAAGCTAAAAGATTAGCCCAAGCTTTGGCTGGGATTTCTGGTATTCAAATCGAGCCCCAAAGATTAGAAACCAATATATTTTACTTTGGAGTTAAAAGAAAGGATTGGACAGTCTTGAGGTTAGTTGAGGAGTTACAAAAAAAAGAGGTTTTAGTTTTAGCTATGCAAAACTCACTTATTCGAATAGTCACTCACCTTGATGTAAACTGGGAAGACATTGAAAATACTATCTCAGTTTTTCAGAAGTTATTCAGCTAAGCTCTTTTTTTAAAGTATTTGCCAGGGTTTAGCTGTATGTGCCATAATATAATTTAATTTTTCTTGACAGAAGGTGAAATTTCTTCTATTTTAATTTTATTTGAGAAGTTTTTTAATTTAACTTTAGTAAAGGAGATAAAAAATGAATGTAGGTCCTGTAGTTTCATTTTATCTTTTAGTTATTTTTTGGGTAATCAGAGTAGTAATAATTACTTTTTTCTGTTCCTTTCTTGGTTGGTTGGGGATTAGGATATTAGATGTTCTTACTCCTGCCATTCGCGAAAGGGAGAAGATAGGAGAAAATCCTATTTCTATCGCTTTTTTTATTGCTGGATTTATTATTTTTCTGGGCTGTATAATTCATGGAGTCTCAACTTCTCCCATGGCGATGGGGCGATCGTTATTTGCCAGCTTGATAGATTTCAACAGGCTTGAATTACTCACTATAAATTTCTTTGTTAGTCTTTTGGTGGCGATGGCCCTTTTTAATATATTTAACAAACTAACTCCCAAGATTCGGTTTCTGGCCATTAAGGATAACTCCGTTGCCATAGGGATATACGTGTTTAGTTATCTTGTTTTTCTGGGAATTGTTCTACATGCCGCTTTAACTATGTCTTTATAATTTATGATGAAATGTTGAGAAAAGTAGTAATAATAACAGGAGTTATTTTTTTAAGCTGGTTGATAACTATCCAGGCCTATAGTAATCAGTTTTATAAAAAGAATGGTGAAATCTACGATTCTTGGGGAATCTGCAGAACCAGAGCTCAAGGGGCGGATGGTTATTTTCAGGTTATGTCGAATGGTTTTCGCCCGGTTATAGTTTTTGAAAGTCTTGGGAAAAGTGATAGTCTTGCTTCTCAGTGGGGAAAAGAATTTTTAACTAAGTATTCAAATGATGAGCATAGAGCAAAGAAAATATTTGAGTTTGCCAGAGATAAAGTTCGCTACATGCACGATGGGGAGCAGTTTGGCTATAGGGAATTTGCTCAAAATGCTGATGAATTAGCGTATAGTATCCAGGAAGGACCGGCTAGAGGAGATTGCGAAGATTATGCCGTATTACTAGCCAATTTATATAAGATGGCCGGCTATCGATCAGCTATAGTTATTGCTCCTGGGCACGCAGCTGCCCTTTTATACCTTCCCGGTTACAAAAAAGCAAATGTAAGTATGGAACTTGGTGGCGAGGAAGGATGGGTTTGGCTGGAGGCAACTGGTAGGAATAACTATCTTGGCTGGATACCATCTCAATTTTTAACCAGTACAGTGATTGCCCAGGAAATAAAAGAAGGAGGAGAAGTATCTTTAGTTTCAGAACCCCAGGGAGAGCTAATAAAACCGAAAAAGAAAGGGAAAACAGTTTCATCTTTTTTTTCTTTTTTATTTATTATATGGATGTTCCCTATATTGGTTGGGTTTTTGAGGGTTTTTCGGCGAAAGTAAAGTATTTAATTCAGAAGAAGGTCCCTAGATTAGCTTTATCACCAAACAATATCGGAATACCAATGGATAGATTAAAGATTATTTTCGACAAATGAGAGGTTCTAAGTAAAATAACAAATAGCTTTTCTTATTTTGATAATTAAGTTTTAAAAGAGGTGATAGGTAAATATAGTCCTTGGGCTAAAATTTATTAAGTGAGAGGTGTGAGAAATGAGAGAAATTCAAGAACGAACTAAAATTATAGTAGACATAAAAAACATATTTGCTACGGCGAAGTTATTAGTGGTTATACTTGTTGGAGTACTGGTGATCAGCCTCATGGTTTTGGCCAACACCGCAAATGCAATTCCGGCTGGACAGTTGCAAGATCTTGAAGTTATTGACCATTATTTTACCACTTCACTGACAACCTATTACGGGGATAGTTCTCAAACTATATTTTCTGAGGACCCCTCGCAGTTGCGGTACATTATATTGAAGTTTTCAGCCATAGTACCGGAAGATAATACGAGGATTTTCCTTCATGATTTCATCCTGGGATATTTCCACAGGAATGGAGAGGAAGACCGCGCAAGTTGTGATGCTATTGGTATATGTGCAACAAAAGAACCAAGAGAATATCAAGAATTATATAGCGGGATCGAGCCTTTTATAGAGGCCAATCAAGGTGAAATTTACTTTATCTTAGCTGCTGCTATAGAGTCGGATGTGACGGCACTCAATATCCATCGCGTGGGAGCTACCCAGCCGCTAAGTTACTTTATAAGCTCTGACAGGTCCTATAGTGTGAGTCTCATCAGCAATGTTAATGATTTAGAAAGGATCAGGACCATAGAAAAAACTATTGAAGAAGGTGGCTACCATGTGTACACTTTAACTGAATTAGCTGAGGATGTAACCGGGATAACCATACATTATGTGGAACAGGCAGAAACTCAAGCCAGAGAGATCTCACAGCGATTGATGGTAAAGTTGGGAATTGTTCCAAAAGTGGAAAAAATGAATCTATACAGTGCCGAGGATATTGTAGTGTGGCTGGGTGAGGAGAAAGGTAAACCAGATTTACCATCATTTCTCTTGACTCCCCAGCAGATAGCGATTTTAAAAAAACCAGGCGTAGTCTTCATCCAAAGCGTTGTTGAGGGCACGGTAGTTATGCCCATAGCTGATGTTGATCCTGATACTGGCCAACTGGTTCCAACTGATGAGTGGTATAGCTGGGAGGTTCGATACGGTGCTAGTGGGTCAGGTTTTGTAGTGACATCGGATGGCTACATTATAACTAATGCCCATGTTGTTTCCTTCAGCGATGAACTGATTAGATATAATCTTATAGACAGAGCCATTGGAAAAGAGTTTGATTATTACAGAGAAGCAACCGGGCTAGAACCAGACGAGCAGGAGATGAGATCAATAGCTGATTATGTTATGGATTATGGAAGAGTCACCAACAGTCAAAAAAGTATTTATGCAGCCCTAGGAGTTACTATTCCGGGAGTGAATATGCTTAGCGTTGCCCGTCAGGCCGACATTAGAAAAGTGGGAAGTCCCATTGATGCCGTGTTTAGAGGTGGAATGGGAAATGATGTTGCTATACTCAAGATATCGCAGGATAATCTTCCTACGGTAAAATTAGGTGATTCAGATGAGGTTCAGTTGGCAGAGCGGATATTTATTATTGGATATCCGGGTGTAGCAACATTTCATCCTTTACTCGAGAAGGAAAGCGAGATTGAACCTACTTTAACTGCCGGGATTATAAGTGCAGAAAAAACCACCAAAGGTGGATTAAAAGTGCTCCAAACCGATACGGCTATAACCCATGGCAACAGCGGTGGTCCTGCGTTTAACGAGAAGGGGGAAGTTATTGGTATTGCAACTTTTGGATCAATAGATCCAACAACCGGACAAGAAATTGCTGGGTTCAACTTCTTGATACCAATCAATCTAGCTAAAGAATTTTTACGTGAAATGAATATAGCTAACATTCCAGGACCTGTAAATGAGCACTTTGAGAAAGGAATGAGGTTCTTTTGGAATGGACAGTATGATAAAGCTATTATAGAGTTGGAAATTGTAACAAGATTATATCCCGGTCATCCTTCTGCCCAAAAATATATTATTAAAGCCCAAGAAAAACTATATTAAGTAGGAATAAAGTCTTGATTGACAGTAAAATAATGAATTTCTAATTATCTTGCTGTTTACATCATCTTATTTTATGCTGGGGATAGGCCTAAAATATCGATGAGTTTTTTCCTTTTTTGCAGCTTATTTTTCCTGGAGTCAATAACTCATAAAAAGGAATAACCACCCTGTTGTATTCCTTATTATTGATAAGAGAATACCTAATAAATTCTTTTTTCATTATTATTGATAAAAACTAGTTTTCTCGATAATTACTTTGCAAAAAGGGTGACATAGTTACTTTGTATTGACACAAGTATTTTGGTACTATTGACAAAAAAAAATTGATATAATATGCTTTATGAAAGTGCTCATAATCCAGAAATAATGAGTGTTAGGAGAAATGGAAATTCTTTTATCTCTTTCTCTTTACAATTTTAATTTCTTTTTTTTAACTGTTAAGCCAGCGGCTTAAACAGCTGTTTTGCTATTTTAAAAAATTATCTTAAAAAAACTTAAGGAAAATAACCGAAAGGAAAGATTAATCTGTTGATTCTGAGATGCTTTATGGTTTTTTGAGGGGAATGCTCTTTGATCATATTCTTAAATCTAAAAAGTCTTGGAAATCAAGAAGCGCTATTTATTTATCCTTTTTAAAGCGTTTTCTTCAACTGCCTAGAACTTTCCACAGATTTTCTAAAGCAATTGCGTCATCTTCATTTACTAATCTTACTATTGTAGTATCCTTACAAAAGAGCACTAAGTAAATTGACAAATTTGAGGAAATATTATTTCATTCCTAACGATTTTTTGCGGTTCTTTCTCAAAAATACTTAAGAGAAATGTGAAATATCAAGGGGAAAAGAAAAGACGAGATTTAAACTAAAAAAGATAATCCCTTGCCTATTTCAATTATGTCTATAATAATACAGAAAAAAGGAGGTGGAAAACAAAGTTAGTCTAACCCAATACAAAAAAAGTTTGCAGGAAAAGCGTTAAATAAGTCTTTTTTGTTCGGGTAGTTCTCAGAAAAACTTGAGCTATGTTGCTCAAAATGAAAAATATCTATAGGGGAAAAGAAATGCGTATTAAAAAAGTTTTACTGATGCTGTTAGTTGTAAGCATGGTTATTTCAGTGGTTAGCGTAGGAGCAGTTTTTGGAGAAGAAATGGAAACATTTACTTCGGATGTGCCCCTGCCGATGCCTCGAGTGGTTACAGATCGGCCGTTGTACATTGGTTATGTATGTCCCACTATGGCTTGGGAATCTAGCCAGAGAGAGTGGCACCATCTTCAAATAGAAGCTGAACGTCGAGGGTGGGAAGTGATATCGATACGAAATGCTGAAACCGGTGATCTCCAGCGTGATGCTCTGGACACTTTTATTAATAAAAATGTTGATGCGATGATATTAGGTAATTTACAGATGGAAAATGTGACAGACCTTATTCTCAAGGCCAGAGAAAAAGGAATTGGTTCATATGTTTTGGATAACGTGGTCCGAGATGGAGTTTTTGCAAGTACTACTCAGCCTAATGGATTGGTAGGAATGCAGATGTTTTATTATGGTATCAACAATTTATTAAAGAATCAAAGAGGTAAAATACTTGCGGTAACTCGTAAAGGTCACGCAAATGCAGGTCCTAGATGTTATCCTGTTGTAGCAGTTGCTGAAAATTTTTACCCTGGATTGGAAGTAGTTGGTTTTGAGGATTTACCGATGCCTGGATGGGAAAAAGCTTCTTTTGACATAGCGGTAAATTACATCACCAGATATGGTGATGATTTGGATTGGGTATTTGGTGGCTGGGACCAGGTGGGAATGTTTGCTGCTCGAGCGGCTGAACAGGCAGGATATACGAGAGATGATATTTTTGCAACCGGCATAGATGGTGGAACGCAAGCTTATGCAGAAATACGAAAAGGTTCACCTTTCGTAGCCAGTATGAGTCAATCTTTCGAGTTATTTCTACACACTTTGTTGGAAGTCATTGATCAGATACAGGTTAAGGGTATTGGTCCGGAAGAAAAGGGTTCTATGATTCCTGAGGGCCGGTATATTTATTGTGCTCCAGCTCTAACGACAGAAAAAACTCTTCCTCCAGTAGGTGCATCTATTCATGAGATTTTTGCTGATACATATTATGATCCTAATGACAAAGATGCTTGGTATTTCTGGGGAGAGCCATACAAATTAGAAGGTTAAGATAATCAATAGGATATTGTAAAAAGTTGACATGCCAGAAGGGAAAGAGAATTGCATTTTCTTTCCCTTCTGGAAAGTATAAAGATATAAGGAAGAAGTTGGCAAGTTTTATTTTAAAAAATTTAAAAAATTAAGTAAGGCAAGATTTAATGAAGAAAAAGCTTGGAATTAAATCTTTTTTTAGAGGTTGTTGCTGTTTTACAAAGGTACGTTGTGCTACAGAAATAGAAAGTTTTACTTTAAGGAGAAAATCGTAAATGGCAGAGCAAGAAGTTAGTAAGGAAGACCAAAAAACAAGGAGTCCGCAAAAGTATATTAGGCAAAAGCGGACAGTAAGCAATATCTTTGGGCGGTATGGCATACTTATTGTTGCCCTGGTTCTTTTTGGTTTTTTTTCAGTTATGGTACCCGAATTTATGACGCTAACTAATATTTTTATTATTCTAAGGCAATCAAGTATCCTGGGATTGTTAGCTTTGGGCTTAGGGGTAATAATAATTATCGGAGAATTTGATATTTCCTTTGAAGCTATTGCTGTTTTTTGTGGGGTAATCCCGGTAATTTTAATAATGCGAGGCGTGGATAATTTATTTGTTGTGTGGACCATTGCTATTGCATTTGGCGTAGGTCTTTCTTTGGTTAACGCAGCAAGTGTTATCTACGGGGGGATTCCGTCGTTTATTGCAACTCTTGGCATGATGACAGTCTTGTCGGCAATTTCCCTGGGATTAACAGGAGGCAGAGATACTTATCCTGCTGTTTTTCCACACGGTTTTTCTATTCTTGGAAGATATATGATAGGTGGATTAATTCCTTTTCCGGTTGTTATATTTATAGCGGCAGCGATAATTTTAATACTTTTATTAGATTACAGTCCGATTGGTCGGTATATTTATGCCATCGGAGGAAATCCCCAGGCCTCTCTTCACGTAGGTATTAATGTTAAAAAAGTAAAATTAATAGCCTTTATTATCGCAGGATTATTGTTGGGTATTGGAGGAATAACTTTAAGTTCTATGCTTAATGTTTGCAATTCAAACATGGGGAGGAATTTTTTTCTACCTGGTGTTACAACTTGTTTTTTAGGAGCTACTTTTTTAAAAGAAGGTGTTCATAATCCTCGAGGGACCGTAGTAGCTGCGATATTATTGGCTATTTTGGCAAATGGATTTTCAATGAATAATGTACCGTTTTTTGCCCGAGATATAATTCAGGGGGCCATATTACTTGTTGCTATTGGTATGCTGGCTATTATTAGAAAAAAGCAAACTGGATAGGTTTTCCAAAGGAATCTTTATTTTAAGTTATTACATATAAAGCAAAAATTGCTTTATGGGGAGAAAGATATATGGAGTTGAAAAAAGAAGTGATAAACAGCAATAAAACAGGTAAATCCAAAAGCAATGCGATAAAAAAGACCGAAAGTAATGCCGTAGCAACGTTTTTTTTAAAATATGGAGTGATAGTGTTGTTGTTTGGTTTATTTATTGTGTTTTCTTTTATGCAGCCAAGATTCGCAACTACTCGGAATGTTTTTAGACTTGTTGGCCAGGGGAGTCTGATTGGATTATTGGCTTTAGGGCTGACCAATATAGTTGTAGTTGGAGAATTTGATATTTCTTTTGCGGCAACTGCAGCTATCTGCAGTATTATCAGTCTTATCTTAATAGGTGGGTTAGGTTTGAATTTATTTCTCGCTTGGGGCATTTCCATTGGACTGGCTGTTGCTATTTCTATTTTGAATGCAATAAATATTATATACATTGGTATACCTTCGCTCATTGCTACTTTAGCAATGATGGGAATTTTGTTGGGGATTTCTAAGTGGATAACAGGTGGTGCATTTATCTATTATGCCATTATGCCCGCTGGATTTGCTTCGATTGGTAGAGGTATGGTTGGTGGTTTTATGCCTTTTCCAGCAATTTTTTTCCTCATCGGCGCTTTGATTGTGGTAATTATTCTTGATTATACAGTTACAGGGCGGTATTTTTATGCTGTGGGAGGAAGTGTTAAAGCAGCTCTTCACGCTGGCATAAACACTCGCAAAGCTAAGTTTTTTGCTTTTTTGATTATGGGAATCATGGTAGGAGTGACTGGAATACTTATGGGTTCAATGTTTGGTACAGGCAAGCCAGAACTGGGGGAGAATTATCTTTTGCCAGCTATTACTGCTACATTTTTGGGTGCAGTTTTCTTCAAAGAAGGTCTTCCCAACGCTCTGGGGACGGTAACTGCTGCAATGCTACTGGCAATTTTATCTAATGGCATGACAATGATGGGTTTGCCCTTATTCATTAAAGGTATCGTACAAGGAATGATTTTTATTGTGTCTGTACTCATCATCAGTATCTTAAAAAAAGGAAGTATCCCCGGGATAAAAATATAACAAGTACTTATAAATAAAGCTAAACCTTACCTTTACCCATTTTTTTATATTTTTTACTGTTCTTCCAGCATTTCAACATCCACTGGTTTAGGAGCTTTTACCGATAAAAACGCAGCT
>CAZGDY010000063.1:3866-9740 GCA_964524965.1 uncultured Clostridia bacterium | reverse complement strand
ATCAACCGCTTTCGTCCACTCAGCCACCTCTCCACTAATTTTTTTCTTATAAAAAGGGTTGGTTCAAATCAGGTTAATATTCATCCAAAAGCTATCTCAATCCTCTTTCTTCTCTTCTTCTTTTTCCCACAAAATGTCCTCTATCTCAAGACAAGTAAAAAGCTGACGGTGACCTTGCTTTCTGTGATAATTTTTACGACGCTTAAATTTGTATACGATAACTTTCTTATCCTTACCCTGGTCCGTAACTTTTGCTTTTATCCTAACGTTATCCAGAAAGGGGTTACCAACCTCTAGCTCCCCTTCATCTTTTTTAAGGATGAGAACTTTGTCCAGAACTACCTGCTCTCCAATTTCGAAAGCCATTTTTTCTACTTTTATATTATCTCCCGGGGATACTTTATGTTGCCTTCCGCCTACCTCAACAACCGCCATCATTGCTAAACTCCTTATTTTTTCAATATTTATTTTATGTTCCTATCTGCCAGGAGGATAGGTATTTTTTTTGATTTTCTGTAAGCTCATCAATCTGGATGCCCATACTTTTGAGCTTTAATCGTGCAATCTCCTGGTCAATCGTCTCCGGTACATCATAAACCCTTTTTTGTAAATTTTTTCCTTCTTTAACTAAATATCGGCTGCAAAGAGCCTGATTAGCAAAACTCATATCCATCACCATAGATGGATGCCCCTCAGCTGCTGAAAGATTAACTAATCTGCCCTCAGCCAAAAGGTTTATCTTTTTCCCATTTTTTAACTGATACTCCTCGACATTATCACGAGTCTTTTTTTTATTTAAGGAAATCTCATTTAAGTTTTCAAGATTAATTTCTACATTAAAATGTCCAGAGTTAGCTACTATTGCTCCATCCTTCATCAATAAGAAGTGCTCTCCTCTTATTACTTCTGCATCTCCTGTGCTGGTAACAAATATATTTCCCAGGGAACAAGCCTTTTCCAGTTGCATTACCCAAAATCCATCCATTGCTGCCTCTAAAGCTCTAAGAGAATCTACCTCACACACTATAACTTTTGCCCCCATCCCTCGCGCTCTCATAGCGATACCTCTTCCACACCAGCCATATCCACAAACAACAAAAGTAGAGCCTGATAAAAGATAATTTGTTGCTCTCATTATCCCATCAATAGTTGATTGTCCGGTACCATAGCGATTATCAAAAAGATACTTTGTCTTAGCATCGTTAACCGCTATTATGGGGTAACTTAATTTATTTTCTTTAGCAAGACTTCTTAATCTTATAACCCCGGTGGTAGTTTCCTCAGTCCCTCCTAAAATTTTATCTGCAAGATCCATCCTCTGGGAATGGATGGTAGAGACAAGGTCTGCTCCATCGTCCATAGTAACATCTGGTTCAATTTCTAATACCTTTTGGATATGTTCATAATAAGTATCTCTGTTTTCTCCTCTAACGGCAAAAACTTCGATTTCATAATCTTTAATTAAAGAAGCCGCTACCTCATCTTGGGTAGACAGAGGATTAGATGCGCAAAGTCTAACCTGCGCGCCACCAATTTTCAGTGTATAAGCTAAAACTGCGGTTTCTGAAGTTATATGAAGACAAGCAGCAATTTTTATCCCCTTCAGGGGTTTCTCATCAGAAAATCTTTCTCTAATAACATTTAAAACCTTCATATTTGAGGAAGCCCACTTTATTTTTTCTTTACCACGTGGGGAAAGCTTGATATCTTTTATGTCATAATCCACATTCTTCTCCTCTAACGGTAAATTTAACCCAAACTCTGAAAACTGACTTCGTTATTATATCAAAGTCCCCCTGGAGTGACAAGAGCAATACTCAATTTGATTTGTTAATTATTCGTTGACAAGGAGAATATAAAATGTATAACATACCTTTACACCTGCCCCGCAAGGAAAATAAAGAGGTAAAAATGAGTAAAAAAGAATATACACTTTTTTATGGGAAAAAAGAAGTAAAATTTAAAATAAATGGAAAAAACCTGTTGGGAACTCTTTTACCTAAGAAATTCTCTCCTTCTAAAAGTGAGAATTTTCTCATCGAAGAGGCCCTCAATAACCCAATCAAATCTCCACTACTACCTGAGATAGTTTCCCCAAAAAGTAAAGTTGTTTTAATCACAAGTGATTTAACAAGACCTACTCCCTCCCGCAAAATGCTTCCTCCTCTCATTAAAAGATTAAAGATTGCCGGAGTAAAAAAGAAAAACATTACCATAATTTTTGCCCTGGGACTACATAGAGAACACACCCCAAAAGAACAAAAAAGTATTGTAGGGGATGAAATCTATGAGCAATACCAATGTTTAGACCACAAAAAAGAAAACTGCCTTAACTTAGGAGAAACTAAAAACGGAACACCTGTTCAAATATTAAAGGAAGTTATCCAGACAGATGTCAAGATATGTTTAGGAAACATTGACTTTCACTATTTTGCCGGATATACAGGAGGAGCAAAATCAATAATGCCTGGAGTATCTTCTTCCGAGTCGGTAACTTACACTCATAAAATGATGCTTTCTCCAGAATCTAGTACCGGAAAAATAAAAGGTAATCCGGCAAGAAAAGCAATTGAAGAGGTAGGAGAAAAGGTCGGAATTGATTTTATCCTGAACGTTGTTGTTAGCCCTCAAAAAAAGATTATAGCTGCTGTTGCCGGAGATAAAATTGCAGCTCACCGAATAGGATGCAGCTTTATTGATAGTTACTTTAAAGTTCCTATTAGAGAAAAAGCTGATGTAGTAATTGTAAGCACTGGGGGATACCCTAAAGACATCGATGTATATCAAGCTCAAAAAGCCTTGGATAATGCTAAATATGCCGTAAAAGAAAATGGCACTATAATTTTAGTAGCTGAGTGTGGTGAGGGTTTGGGAAATAAAATTTTCCAGCAATGGATGATTGAAGCTAAATCACCTCAGGACCCCGTAGAAAGAATAAAAAAAGAATTTGTTATAGGAGGACACAAAGCTGCCGTAATTGGCATGCTGTTAGAAAAAGCAAAAGTAATAATGGTCTCTTCTTTGCCTCCGGATGAAGTAAAAAAGTTATTTTTTATCCCAGCAAAATCAGTTAATCAGGCTATATCAATGGCTTTAGAGGAACATGGAAAGGATGCCAGCTTTCTTATAATTCCCTCAGGAGGGTTAACTTTGCCTCAGTTTGACAAAGAGTAAACTTATCCAGAAATTAATAACAAATTACTATTTTCATACATAAAAGAAGCTCTGGATTAAAAATAAGTTAGTTTAATTATATTTTACCAGTAATTAAGGGGAATTTCACAAAAAAATAAAAACTATGAGTAAATATAAGGTAGTGATTACCGATTGCAACTTTTCAGATTTGGAAAAAGGAAAAAATATTTTAAAAAAGAGCGATACCCAGTTTATTTCTGCCCAGTGCAAAACAGAAGAAAAGGTCTACAATGATTAAAGAAAATGTAAAAGAGATACTAAACCAGCTACCAGATGGAGTGGAACTGGTAGCAGCGGTAAAAGGAAGAGAAGCAGAAGAGGTTTTGGAAGCCATTGAAGCTGGGGTAAAAATTATTGGTCAAAACTTTATTGGAGAGGCAAAAAGAGCTTATCAGAAAATAGGGAAAAAAGTAAAATGGCATTTTATTGGAATCCCCGGGATGGGAAAACATGACCTCACCAGAAAGAAAGTTTTAGAGATATTTGATATGATTGAAACTATTGATTCCTTTGAAATAGCAGCAGAAATCGATAAAGGATGCGCTAAAATTGGTAAAATAATGCCCATATTAATTGAGATTAACAGTGGCAAGGAATCTCAAAAATCAGGGGCGTTACCGCAAAAAGCAGTTACATTAATAAGAGAAATTTCAGCTCTTTCAAATATAAAAATAATGGGGCTAATGACCATGGGCCCTTGGTCTGGAAATCCAGAAGATTCTCGGTCTTATTTTACCGCAACCAGAAAGTTATTTGATGAGATTAAAAAGCTCAATTTATCAAACGTAAAGATGCGCTATCTTTCCATGGGGATGACTAATTCTTATCGGGTTGCTATAGAGGAAGGAGCAAACATCCTCAGAATAGGAAGTAAAATCTTTGGAAAAAGAAGTTAAAAAAGGTAAAAGGTTTTTTAAATTTTAAAAAAGTACCTATTGACTATTATAACATATTGTATATAATTATTTACAAGTTACCTGTAAAAAATTATGTATATTTCTTAAAAAAATAAGTAAAAAAGTCATTATTTAAAAAGGAGGTACGAAAATGCCAGGCGGAGATGGAACTGGACCCAGAGGAATGGGGTCCATGACCGGTAGAGCAGCAGGTTTTTGTGCTGGTTTTAATATGCCGGGGTTTTCTAATCCCACGCTTGGAAGAGGAAGACTTGGCTTGGGTTTAGGTTTAGGTCGGAGAGGACCCCGCCAGTACCCCTACTCTGGTTCCTATGGAACACCTTATATGGGACATAGTTATCCAAACTATGGCATGGGAGGCATGAGAAGCTATGGCATGGGAGGCATGAGAAGCTATGGCATGGAAAACTATGGTATGAGAGGTATGGGTTACGCTCCATTTTACGGATATTCCTCTCAATATCCCGGAGCTATTTGGTAACTCTACAAAGTTGATGGATGAAATATCCAAAAAAAAATATGCTAATTAAAGGGTTGGAGTATTTTTTCAAAAAAAGTGCTTCAATCCTTTATTAATTTTTGATGTTATCTCATATAAATTTAGTTAATTTCTTTTTTTCCAGATTGGTCTCCCTGCTTTAAATGTGAAACTAGGCGGTTCCATATCAAGGATTTCCTTAATTAAGGCAGAAGCAGCAATTAATTTATTGAAGTTGACTCCCGTAGATACTCCCATTTCTTCCATCATATTAACCAGATCTTCCGTACAAATGTTCCCCATGTTAACAGAACTAACAGTAGCAGCTGGGCATCCACCCAGTCCCCCTACTGCACTATCAAAAATGGAAACTCCAGCCTCATAAGCAGCTAAGGCGTTTGCCAGTCCTGTCCCCCTGGTGTTATGAAAATGAACAGCAAGAGATATTCCTTCTACCTTTTCTTTCAGAGCTTCAACCACTGCTCTTACTTGGCGAGGATTTGCCATCCCGGTTGTATCCCCTAAGGAAATTTCGGAAACTCCCACATCAATATAGGCATTGACAATATCTCTCACTCGACTCAACGATATTGAGCCCTCGTAAGGACACCCGAATGCTGTAATTATATAACCTCGTATGCTTTTGCCTGCCTCCAAAATCATCCTTGAAACTTTTTTCATTTTATTTAGTGATTCAGAAACGGACATACCAACATTTTTTTGATTGTGTATTTCACTCGCAGATACGAAAAAAACAATTTCGCTAATGTTTGTTTTTAAAGCCCTTTGACATCCTTTTTCATTTGGAACCAATGCACTATAAATTACATTCTCGCACTTGTTTATTTTAGCCAATACCTGTTCAGCATCCCTTAATTGCGGAATCACCTTAGGGTGAACAAAGGAAGTTACCTCAATCCTCCTTAATCCTGCTTCCGATAATAAGTTAATAAGCTGGATTTTCTTCTCCGTTGGGAAAAATTTACATTCATATTGTAAACCATCTCTCGGTCCAACCTCAACAATTGTTATTGAATCAGAAATAGCCATTTTCCCCCCTCTTTTCCTATAATAACTCTTACTCATTAGCTCGAACAAGCTAGAACCAGAACACTTACTTATTTTTCTACGGCACACTATTCTTTAATTTTAAACTCAAAATGTAGCATATTCTCATCAGCTTTTAATCTTTAGCTAATTTTTCTACCAATTCTTTTGCCCTATCCAATCTAATTTTTTTCTCTTCAATCTTTTTTTCGACCACTAAATCAATGAGTTCACCTG
>CAZGDY010000063.1:1151-3856 GCA_964524965.1 uncultured Clostridia bacterium | reverse complement strand
CCAACACAGCTACATTCTTAGCATGAAGAGCCATATGACCTTTTTGAATTCCCTCAGTAGCAAGCACTCTGAGAATTGCTAAATTTTGAGCCAGTCCTTCTGCAGCAATTACTTCTCCTAATTCATTTGCTGATGTTACTCCTAAAATTTTAACTGCTATTTTAGCCATAGGATGTACTTTAGTTGCACCTCCAATGAGACCTACTGCCATTGGCAGCTCAATACTACCAATAAGATTTCCTTTTTTATCTTTCTCCCATACTGTAAGAGGACGATATTGTCCGGATCGAACAGCATAGATATGAGCACCAGCTTCAACAGCTCTCCAATCATTGCCAGTAGCTATAACCACAGCATCTATACCGTTCATGATGCCTTTATTATGAGTAATGGCACGATAAGGATCTGCCACCGCAAAGGCGTATGCTTTTAAAATTCCTTCAATTATTTCCTCGCCCTTAAATAACTTAGTATCTAATGCTTGCTTTGGCACCATCCCTTTAGCCCTTACCAACCGTTTTTCAGCTAAGTTAGAAAGAATCCTTAAATATACTCTACCCCCCGTTATTTCTTCAATGAGAGGTGCCGCTGCCTCACACATAGTGTTAATAGCATTAGCTCCCATAGCATCTTTAGTATCGATAAACAAATGGGTAATCAACATAGGTCCTTGAGGAGTATGATCCAAAATTCTTACCTCTACATCTCTAGCTCCTCCTCCTGACTTTACCAGCATAGGGTCTTGCTTATTAGCTAAATCAAGAATTTTATCCTTAGAAGCAAGAATGTCCATTTTAGCTCCGTAGGGGTCTACAACATCTACTGTTTGAATCTGACCAATCATAATGGACCCGGTACTACTAGTAGTGATACCTCCTCCTTCTCTCATTAACTTTGCTGCAAAACTAGCCCCAGCTACCACAGATGGTTCTTCGATAACCATAGGAATAAAATAATCTTTTTTGTTAATTAAAAAATTAGCAGCTACGGCTAAAGGAAGATTATATGTTCCAATAACATTTTCAATCATCCTGTCTGCTTGTTCTGTAGTGAGAGCCCCCTGCGTTTCAAGTACCTTTTTTTCTTCTTCGCTTAAATTGGAAAACCTCTCAAGTTCTTTAATTCTTTTTTTTAAATTTAACTTATAAAACCCTGGTATACGGGAACACCTACTCATATCATTTCCTCCTTTTTTTTATAATAAGATAATAAGAAATAGCGGGAACAACAGGAAGAAGCATTCTCATAATTAAGATAAAAAACCTATAATAAGAAAGAGCCCTGTGGCAAAAAAAATACAATAGCACTATCTAAAGTTCCTTTATTTGATTCTTTGCCCCTATATATTCTGTCTCAAAATAACTAATTAGAAAAAAGCCTCTTATAAAACATTTGGATATCTTATTAAAAAGTAAAGAGAATTTTGATAACTTTCTCTTTTTTCTTGTCTAATATATTAAAAGCTCTTCCAGCCCCGTCCAAGGGAATACGATGAGTAATAAGAGGTTTAATGCTTATCTTACTTAAAGCTAAAAGATTAATAGCTGTAGCAAAATTTTTTCCTGTATAAGTCATTGCACCTTGAATGTGTTTTTCGCCACACATTACAGGAAACATATCCACTTTTACATATTCACTAAAAATTGCTGGCACAATAACCCTTCCTCTTCCTCTTATCACTTTAGTAGCATCTCCCACCAAACTCTCAACTCCTGCAGCAACAATTGCTAAATCAACTCCTTTTCCTCCTGTCACTTCATTAACTACTTTTCCCAAAGATTCTTTTCTGATGTTCACGATATGTGTTGCTCCTATTTGAGAAGCCAATTTTAAATTAAAGTCCTCAACATCAGTGACAATTATCCTGGTAATACCGGCAACAATTAAGCAAGAAAGGGTAGCCAATCCAATCGTTCCTGCTCCAAATATAACCACACTTTCTCCCAAATTTAATTTCGCTTCCTGAACAATATGAACACCTACCGCTAAAGGCTCAATAAGCGCACCCTCTTCATAAGACATCCCCTCAGGGAGTTTACAAACAGTATCTTCTGGAGCTACTACATATTCAGCAAAAGAACCCTGCCATTCAGATGTGCCCATACCCCGTTTATCAACACACAGATTGTACCTCTCTTCCAAACAGTACGGACATTTGCCACAGTAAATCCACGGCTCTACGGTTACCACATCCCCAACTTCAATTGTTTTAACTCTCATACCTACTTGCTCTACTTCACCGGCAAGTTCATGGCCAAGAACTACCGGAGGTTTGCGAAAGGGATGTGTTCCCCGATAGGCATGAAGATCTGACCCACATATACCGGTTGTCTTCATCTTAATAAGGACTTCCTCTGGTTTTGGTTTAGGTTTATCGATTTCCCTGATATCAAGCGTGAAGGGTGCTATGAGTAAAGCTGCTTTCACGTTAAGCTCCTTTTTATTTTATCTGTACTTTTGAATTTTTTATATACCCCTTCACTTGCTTATCCAATAAAGTGGGTATAAATACATAAAAAAATTTGCATCGTATTATCACCATAATTCCTGCACTTATAATGAATACTTGCTGGAGCATAAATAATAGTCCTAGCTCTATTTTAAATGTCTTATCTCCCGATTTCCACAAGCAATATAAAATTACTTAACCTCCAATGATTTTTTTTGCCTTTCTACCCCTGTCTTAGAGGTCACCTGCTCAAGTT
>CAZGDY010000063.1:0-1141 GCA_964524965.1 uncultured Clostridia bacterium | reverse complement strand
GCCTGGTACAAATGGGGCAAGCCTCACGATTCTCACAAGCAACCTAAAATTACTTAACCTCCAGTGGTTTTTTTGCCTTTCTATCCCCGCCTTAGAAGTCTACCTGCTCAGTTCTTTTGATAATGTCATTCTACCCGTCTTTATGAAGTTGGATTCTGCCTTTCCATTAGGTATCTAGATGAGCTCTCCGTACTCAGCAAATGAGCTAATAGTTAATTCTTTTACTTTTATCTACATAATTTTTCTTTTTGTAATTTCTGATATAGGTTGTAAATGCAAGTTTTAACCCTTAGGTCCGGCTAACCATTTTGCTGTATTAATCCAAAAATGGGAACAATACTCCCATTTCACTAGTCCAGCTCCCCAATGAGGAGCACAATCAGAAGCAAAAGCCATAGTCCTACCCTTCCCGCAGGTAGTCACAGCAATTAGGGGATCACCATTGCACTTCACAAGAAGCTCTCCTCCTGATTTCATCTCTAACTTATTATACCCCGAAAATAAAACAGGAGCATTGTCCCAATCGATTCCCTCTGTTACAGGATGGTTCGGCACTACAACCTTTGGTTTTACCCCTACCGAACTTTCTACTCGGTCATCAAAAGGACTAATCTTTACAGGAAGGATTTCCTCTATGGGAGTGCCATGATATTTTCCCTGACCACTTTTCCCTCCGTAAGACATCCATCCCCCAATCAGGCAAAAACCTCCTCCTTGCTGAACATACTCTTTAATCAATACCAAACGATCTTTACCCATAGGAATGACAGCCCGCTCGGGATAGACATAGAGAGTATCTGTCCCCACATCACTTATAAATACCACATCATAATTAGACAGCTCTTCCAAGGTGGAGGGAAATTTACTTTGCACAAGATGGGTAGGTAAATGAGTTACTTCAATTTGCGAATCCTTGCTAAGAGCATCTATTAAATAATGAGCGCCATCTATAACTCCTCCCTCAGTCCATGCGTTTATGCCCTTTATAAAATGGGTTATAAATAAAACCACATCTCCTGCATAAAATACTTTTATCATCGCTAAATCTCCTAAAAAATTTATTTGGTAACAATTTAATCTACAGGATATAACACTGTCTTGATAGCTTTCCCCTTTTCTTTATTTTCAAAGCCTTTTTTCC
>CAZGDY010000062.1:0-9802 GCA_964524965.1 uncultured Clostridia bacterium | reverse complement strand
ATTCTAGCCTGATCAGTGATGGTATATTTTGCTTCTGTAAGTTGTTTTTCCAGGGGCTCTTGTTGAGCCAGAGCTGGTAATGTTCCCAAGAATAAAATCGCAAAACTCAAAAATATTACCAAGCCTTTCAATAATCTCCCCTGGCTTTTTTTATGCCTAAACATCTTTCAACCCCTCCTTATCTTAGTTTTAAAAAAATTTCTTTTCTTCTCGGTCATCTTCTTTCACATCACCTCCTTGTACACGATTTCTTATTTATCCCTATTTAATCCTACTTTAACTTTTATTCCAATTCTTTTCACCTGTATATTTTAACATACCTTTTTTTGCTGTCAAGAATACAATTGATAATTCATAATCAATAAGTTTAATTTAAGCTCTAATTTTTGTATTGACTTATTTTACTTTGTAAGCATAACCTTATTTCTTTTTAGAAGAGATAAAATTTTTTCATTGTTCTATTTCCAGAGATTAAATTAAACTTATTTAAAATTAAATTTTTTTATTTGTTATATCTCCTTGGGATGAGCTATTTTACCTTTAATAGCAGAGGCTGCGGCAACAGCTGGATTTGCCAAATAAACTTCACTTTTTGGGTGCCCCATGCGGCCAACAAAGTTACGGTTCGTTGTAGCTACTGCCCTTTCTCCTTCTGCTAAAACACCCATGTGACCTCCCAGGCAGGGACCACAGGTGGGAGGTCCTACTACGCATCCGCTTTGAATAAATATTTCGATGAGGCCTTCTTTGAGAGATTGGAGGTAAATTTTAGGAGTAGCAGGAAGTATAATAGCTCTTACCTCTGAGTGTACTTTTTTACCTTTAAATACAGCAGCAGCAATTTTTAGATCTTCCAGGTGGCCGTTAGTGCAAGAACCAATTACAACCTGGTCTATTTTAATATTCCCGACTTGGGAGATAGGTTTAGTTTTTGAGGGTAAAGGAGGAAAAGCTATTTGTGGTTCAATTTTTTTTACTTTATATTCTTTGATATCAGTATAAATAGCTTTTGGATCACTTTTATAAAGCTTATATGGTTTTTTAGTTCTCTTTTTTATATAGTTAAGAGTGAGCTCATCCGGAGCTATTATACCATTTTTTGCTCCTGCTTCAACAGCCATGTTACATATTGTAAGTCTTGCAGAAACAGGAAGTTTGGAAATGCTAGAGCCCGTAAATTCCATCGACATATAAGATGCACCTTCTACGCCTATATCGCCTATGGTATAGAGGATAAGGTCCTTAGCTGTAGTCCAAGGAGGAAGCTCGCCCGTGTATATTAATTTAATACTATTAGGAACTTTAAACCAAATTTTTCCTGTTGCCATCGCTGCTGCAAAATCGGTACTTCCTACTCCACAAGCAAATGCTCCCAAAGCTCCATGGGTACAAGTGTGGGAATCAGCTCCTATAACAAGGTCTCCCGGAACAATAAATCCTTGTTCTGGAATAAAAACATGTTCTATCCCACATGTTCCTATTTCAAAATAATTCTTTACTTTATATTCCCGGGCAAATTTTCTCATTAAAGAACACTGCTCAGCAGCTTTTATGTCTTTGTTGGGAGTAAGATGGTCAGGTATGAGCACTATTTTTTCTTTATGAAAAATTTTTTTAGCTTTCCACTGTTTAAATTTTTCGATAGCAATTGGAGCAGTAATATCATTAGCAAAGGCTAAATCAACGTTAGCCAGGATAAATTCATTTGGTTTTACTTGTTTTTTTCCTGAGTGATCGGCAAGTATTTTTTCAGATATGGTCATTCCCATAGCTAGCTCCTTAATTTATCTATAGCTTGTTTTATTTTCTCTAATCCTTCTTTAATTTCTTCAGGGGGAAGCGTATAAGAGAATCGCAAATAATTTTCCAGTCCAAAAGCTGAGCCAGGGACAACTGCTACACCCGCCTCTTCTAATAGATAGTTAGCTAAATCTAATGAATTTTTGATTTGTTTTTCCCCACAGGAGGTTCTTAAAAATTCAGTAAAGTCAGGAAATACATAGAAGGCTCCCTTGGTTCTGTTGACTTTAACTCCCTTAATTTCTCTTATTTTTTTTTCAATTAATTTTCTCCGCTGAGAAAATTCTTTAATCCGATTTTTTACTTCTTGTTTGGGTAGATTGAGAGCACCAAAGGCTGCACGTTGAGATATAGAACTGGCACAAGAAGTAGAATGACTTTGAATTTTTATCATAGCTTGGATGATATTCTCTGGTCCTCCGGCATAACCTATTCTCCATCCTGTCATGCCATAAGTTTTAGATGTACCATTCACTGTAAGGGTCTTTTTGTACAAACCCTTTGTCAAAGAAGCAAAGCTGATATGGGGAGTTTCATAAACAAACTCTTCGTATATTTCATCTGAAATCACCAACATGGGAATATTTTCCACTACTTGGGCTATTTTTTCCAGGTCTTTTTTACTAAATACTCCGCCCGTGGGATTATGAGGAGTATTTAAGATAATAGCCTTTGTTTTTTTAGGATTAATAGCTCTTTTAAGCTTTTCCGGGTCTATCTTAAACTCTTTTTCAAATTCTAATTCTACGTACACGGGAATTGCTCCTGCTAATCTTACTTGTTCGGGGTAAGAGACCCAGTAAGGGGTAGGTATAATAACCTCATCTCCAGGGTTACATACTGTTTGCAGAGCGTTAAAAATGATTTGCTTAGCTCCATTCCCTACGACGATTTGAGATGGAGAGTAGTTTAAATCATTATCTTCTCGAAATTTTTTACTTATAGCTATAATTAATTCTTGATTACCAGCAGTCGGAGTATACCTTGTATAATTTTCCTTTATAGCTTTTATTGCAATTTTCTTAACCGCTTCCGGTGTGTTAAAATCTGGTTCTCCGGCTGAAAAAATAATAATTTTTTTACCGTCCTTTTTCATCTGTTTAGCTTTAGCAGATATAGCTAAAGTAGAAGAAGGTGCTGTGGTAGCTACTCTTTGGGAAATTTCCATTTTTGTCCTCAATGAGATTTATTTTTTTCATCTCAGAAGTTAGATTTCTAAAATATACTTTAGGAAGTTCGCAATGTCAACTATTTAATTCCCAGTTTTAAGAAAATTCTTTTTTATTACTCTTCTCGGTTGATGGCTAGAAGAATTCCCGTACCTGAGAGAAAAAGTAATATCGAGCTTCCACCGTAACTTATAAATGGCAAGGGAACACCTGTAACAGGAATGATTCCAGAAGCCATTCCTAAATTAACAAAAGCTTGTATGATTATTAATGTGGTAAATCCCAGGGCAAAAAGTCCACAAAAGCTATTACCTTTTTTTAAGGCAAGATGCATTCCTCGGACAATTATAATTAAATAAGCAGTTATTATTAATGCCGTTCCTATAAATCCCCATTCCTCACCTATACTAGAAAAGATAAAATCAGTGAAAGGTTGGGGCAGGTATTTAAGTTTTGTGTGAGCTGCGCCGCCTATTCCTTTACCAAAGAGTCTTCCCGAACCAAGAGCTATTTTAGATTGGAGAGAGCTCCATCCTACGCCTAGAGGGTCTTTATGAGGTTCGAAAAAAGTTAGAATCCGCATTTTTTGATAAGGGCGGAGAAAGAAGGTGTAAAAAATAGGAAGGGAGGCAATAATTGTTCCTATTGGAACTAAGAATTTCTTCAAGGATATGCCAGAGACAAATAAAATAATTAGCCACAGAGAAAAAACAATTAAAGATGTTCCTAAGTCTGGTTGAATGGCAATTAAAAAAGATAAAAATAGGGCTAAGAGAAAAGTTAGAGCTATTGTTTTCCATTTTACCCTCTCTTGATTAGCTAATAGCTTACTTAACAGGATAATGAGAGTTATTTTGGCAAGCTCAGAAGGTTGAAATCCAATGATACCTACCTCCAGCCATCTTTTAGCTCCGTAGATACTTTGCCCCTTAATAATCACTAATATTAGAAAAATAGCTGTTCCTCCATAAAGAAAGTAAGCTAACTTTGACCATATATTCGTCGGTAAAAGATAGAAGAAAAAAAGAAAAAAAATTCCACATCCTACCCATGTAAGTTGACGGTAAAAATAGTAGCAAGAAGTATCAATGGAGGTTGTATAAAGGTGAAACACACTCCAGAAAGCAAGAGCAAGAGTTGGTATCAGTAAGTACTTATCTATTTTTCTTTTATAAGATTGCATCTTAATTGTTTTTTTTCTCCTTATTTTCAAATATTCTTGAGAGTATTTTTCCTACTATTTGAGGGGCAATAGAAATTTCCTCTTCTCGGTTCTCCACTAGAACTACTATAGATAAAGTAGGTTCATTTGCAGGGGCGTATCCAATAAACCAGTTGTGAGGATTTTGGTCTCCCGCCAGCTCGGCGGTGCCTGTTTTCCCAGCTATTTTTATTATTTCGTTTTTTGCCCTCCACCCGGTGCCTTTTTCTACTACTTCGGCTAAAGCTTGATCCAAGAACTTTAATGTAGAATCTGGCAGAAAGGCCTTATTTGATTTTTCAGGATGAGGTTGAAAAATAATTTCACCTTTGCTATTGACAATTTTTTTTACCAGGTGAGGTTGAACAAAGTAACCTCCATTAGCTATAGCATTTATCATGTTTAACATTTGGAGAGGAGTTACCAAGATATAGCCTTGTCCGATAGAAAGGTTAGCCGTGTCTCCTGGATACCATGATTCTTTATAGGTCTTTCTTTTCCAGTTGGAAGTGGGAAGAAATCCTTTTTTTTCTGAAACAAGATCTATCCCTGTGAGTTTCCCCAAATTAAACAATTGGGCGTACCGCACAATTTCTTTTACCCCTATTTTTAATCCTAATTGGTAAAAGTAAACATTACAGGAGTGGATTAGTGCTTCTTCAAGGTCTAATTTACCATGCCCCTCTTCCTTCCAACACTTAAAAAATCTGTCGCCTACTTTATAAGATCCGTTACAGGTAAAGATATTACTAGAAGAGATATTTTTTTCATCCAAAGCCGCTGTTGTAAGTATTATTTTAAAAATTGAGCCAGGGGGATACTCTCCTCCTATGGCTCTATTTTTTATAGGATTACCAGGATCCTGAGAAAGTTGGTTCCATCTTTTTTCTGAGATTCCTTTGGCAAATAAATTAGGGTCAAAAGAAGGTGAACTGAGGATAGCTAATATCTCACCTGTGTGGGGATTAGACACTAAAACCACCCCTTTTCTTTCCCCCATTTCTTCTTTAGCTATTTTCTGAATATCAAGATCTATGTTTAGACAGACAGTATTCCCGGGTAAGGGAGCTTTTTCAGAAATGATTTTTAAGGATCTACCGTGAGCATCAACTTCTATTTGTTTACCTCCTTTTTCACCCTGAAGGTAAGAATTGTAAATTTTCTCAATCCCTGTTTTTCCTACCAGATCTCCTGGTTCTGCTCCTAACGCCGAGAGATTTTTTAACTCTTCTTTATCGACCTTTCCTAGATACCCCACAATATTTCCTAAGAGTTTTTTCTGGGGATAATTTCTTATCGGCTGAGCTTGTATCACCACAGAGGAAAATTCCCGTTCTCTTTCTAAAAGATAGGTTACTTTAGATAAATCTAAATTAGCACGGATGACGACAGGGCGAAAAGGATTGGGCGCTTCTTTGATTTTGTTTTCGCTGGTTTGTATCTCAAGATCAGGCAAAACTTTTTTTAGTTTATGAAGGATTTCTTGTGATTGATTAAAGTTTTCAGGAATTACTCCTAAAGAAAAGGAAGCAGTGTTGTCAGCAATTATCCTTTCTTTTCTGTCTACAATTAATCCCCGAGGATTAGGGAGAGGGATCAACCTTAATCGGGAAGTTTGAGATAATTGGAAAAATCTTTCTCCTTGAATTATTTGTATCCACCCAACTCTTATTAAAATGAGGATAAGGGCACAAAAAAAAATTCCCGCGATGATTTTTATTCTTCGCTCATACCGCAGATTTATTTTTTCAATAATTTTATAGAGCACTTTTTAAAAGGGTTTAGCTATTATATTTTTTGAACCGATATTATCCGTGGATTACTTGCTAAATCATAAAAGATTTGGGACAAGCCCTGATATTCTTTTGACTTATGAATTATTTGTTTAATCCTTTCAGATTGGCTGTAACCTATTTCGAACATTAAAGCCCCATTTTTTTTTAACCATCGGAGGGAAGTTGGGATTATTTTTTCATAAAAAATTAATCCGTTTTTACCTCCATCCAAAGCAAACTCAGGTTCTTTTTTCACCTCCTTTGGCAGATATCTCATTTGCTCTTTTTCAATATAAGGAGGATTAGAAATCACCAGATCTATTTTAGTTTCTAATTTTCTATTTTTCAGAGGAGAAAATAACGACCCCAAAAGAAAATTTATTTGTTGGTAAACTTCGTGAGCTTGAGCGTTATCTTTTGCTACGGCTAAAGCTAACTCAGATATATCTGTGGCGTAAATAAAGGCATTTTTTATTTGTTTAGCTATACTGATAGCAATATTTCCACTACCGGTGCCTATGTCTGCTACTATTATAGGTTGTTGACAATTTTTCTTTTTTATTCTCTCAAGAAACTGGAGGGCTTTTTCTACCAGGATTTCGGTTTCTGGACGAGGGATGAAAACCCCTGGTTTAATGAGAAAGCGGTGTCCCATAAAATATTGCTCGCCAGTGACATAGGCGAGAGGGACTTTTCGTCCGCATTTTCTTATGTTTTTTTTAAATAAGCTTTCCTTTTCCCTGGTCAGATATAAGTTAGGTTCCAGATGTAAATTTATTCTTTGTTTATTTGTAATGTATTCGGCAATAATCTCTGCCACAAGGTGAGGGTTTTCTACTTTTTTCAAGGCCAAGTAATTACTGGCCCATTTCATAAGGTCTTTTATGTTTTTTAGCTTTTTTTTCACTTCATTTGAGAATAAAGGTTTATCATTTCCATAGCTGAAATAGCAGCATCCCATCCTCTGTTTCCAGCTTTGGTTCCCGCTCTTTCAATAGCTTGTTCTAAGGTATCGGTGGTAACTATGCCAAATATTACAGGAATATCTGCTTGTATTCCTAAGGCAGCTATGCCCCTGGCAGTTTGTCCTGCTACCAATTGGTAGTGAGGAGTGTCTCCTTTTAGTACTGCTCCCAGGCAAATAATAGCCTGAAATTTGTTTTTTCCCAACATTTTAGAAACTACAGCGGGAATTTCAAAACCACCGGGAACCCAGGCTATATCAATATCTTCCTCTCTTGTGCCGTGTCTTAACAGGGCATCAAGAGCACCTCCAAGTAGTTTATTAGTGATAAGTTCATTGTAGCGGGAGATAACTATTCCAAATTTTAATCCTTCTCCGGTAATTTTCCCCTTGTATATATTCACTTTTTTCTCCTTAATTTAGTTATAACGGGGGTAAATTTAACATATGCCCCAGTTTTTTTTGTTTGGTTTCCAAATAAAATCTGTTAGCTTGGGTAGGTTTCATTTCCAGAGGTATCCTTTCCACAATCTCTAGCCCATAACCCTTTAAACCCACAATTTTGCGAGGGTTATTGGTTAAAAGTTTTATTTTGTGCAGCCCGAGGTCAGCTAAAATTTGAGCTCCGATCCCATAATTTCTTAGATCGGGAGGAAAACCAAGTTCTTGGTTTGCTTGTATGGTATCCATGCCTTCGTCCTGTAGTTGGTAGGCTCGAAGTTTATTTAAAAGTCCAATTCCTCTTCCTTCTTGATTAAGGTATAAAAGGACCCCATGCTTCTTTTGGGATATTATTTTTAAAGCAGCATTAAGTTGTTCACCACAATCACAGCGAAGGGACTTAAAAGTATCTCCAGTTAAACACTGGGAATGCACTCTGACAAATACATTTTCTTTGCCTTTTATTTCTCCTTTTACCAGTGCTAAATGAACTCTACCCTCTACCAAACTTCTATAACCTATAAGAGTAAATTCTCCAAAAGCAGTGGGCAGTGAAGTAGCGATTTCTTTTTTTATCAGTTTTTCTTTTTTCCATCTGTAATTTATCAGGTCAGCTATAGTACATATACTTAAGTTATGTTTTTGGGAAAACTCTTTAAGTTTAGGGAGTTTTGCTACCCGGCCATTTTCATCTATTATTTCACAGATAACTCCTGCGGGATAAAACCCGGCAAGTCTTGCTAAATCAACAGCTGCCTCCGCATGTGCTACTTTGATAAGGACTCCTCCCTGGCGAGTGATAAGAGGAAAAATGTGTCCTGGTTTTAACAGATCTTCGGTTTTGGTAGCGGGATCAATTATTGTTTTGATGGTTTGGGCACGGTCAGAAACAGAGATACCTGTAGTGGTATTTTTTCTGGCATCAACAGAAATAGCAAAGATGGTTCCTTTAAGGGAAGTACTTTCCTTAACCATAGGAGAAAGAGTGAGTTCTTTTGCTCGTTGAGAAGTGATCGCTATACAAACAAGACCCCGGCCATATTTAGTCATAAAATTTATAGTTTCCGAGGTACAGCAAGAAGCAGGAATAACAAGATCTCCTTCGCTTTCCTTATTTCTTTCATCAATTACAATGGTCATTTTTCCTTTTTTAAAATCTTTTAAAACGTCTTCTATGTTATTTAAATTATTCATTTTATTCATACCCTTAAGAATCCATAGTTATTTAGTTTGTGTGAACATTTTTATTTAGTTTAGTACTCTGCTTCTCGCATAAAGTTAAAATTTTCTTTTTCCTCTTTTTTTCCTTTAGTTATCATGATTTCGCCCACATATTTTGCCAGAATGTCTACCTCCAGATTCAAAAAGTCCTTTTCTTTAAGATATCGTAAATTTGTGTTATCAAGAGTGTAAGGGATAAGGCTTATTTTGAAAATCTCCTTTTCTTTTTTCGCTACAGTAAAGCTCACTCCTTCTAAAGTAACTCTGCCTTGAGATACGATATACTTTTTTAGTTCAGGGGGAGAACTTAAGATTAAGGTCCATTGAGCAGTCTCTTTTTGGATTCCTTCTAATCTTGTTAGTCCGTCTACATCTCCGGTTACAAAGTGGCCACCTAAAAAAGAATTGGGTGAAAGAGCTCTTTCTAAATTAACTTTATCTCCTACTTTTAGCAAGCTAAGATTTGTTTTTTTTAAAGTATGTGGCATTATCTGAACTTCAAAGTTTTTATCTTTTTTCCAGGTAACAGTCAGACAAACACCATTTACACACATACTCTGAGAAACTTCAAGGTTTTCCGTAACTTTAGTTGCTTCTATCGTAAATTGAAGGATAGGTAAAGAAGTTATCCTGGAAATTCTACCTATTTCCTCTACTATTCCGGTAAACATAGTTTTATTAAGTTTTCTCTCGGTTTAATTTAGTTTCCTAGAGCAAAAGGAGCGCAGGTTTTTCCAAGCCTTTCTTTACTTCCTTCAGAAATCTTGCTCCAAGGTACCCATCGATTGCTCGATGATCGCAAGAAAGAGTCATTTCCATTACAGGCGCCGCGGTAATTTCACCTTTAATGACAATGGCTTTTTCCTTTATTTCTCCCGTAGCTAAAAGACAAACCTGAGGTGGATTTATAATTGGGCAAAAGTTTTTAACCTGCATAACCCCTAAGTTAGATAAAGTGAAAGTTCCTCCCTCCATGTCTTCAAGAGATAGGTTATCTTCATAAGCTTTTTGGAGTAAATTCTGTCTTTCTCGGGCGATTTCAAATAAATTTTTGTGGTCAGGGTCTTTTATTATTGGAACCACTAAACCCCGTTCCCTTGCTATTGCCATATTTAAATTTATTTTAGAGAAAGAAATTATTTGCCCCTTTTCGTAATGGGAATTTAATCTCGGAAATTTACGTAAAGCTCTGGCATATGCTTTAATTATAAGATCAGTATAAGTTATATGT
>CAZGDY010000061.1:0-9900 GCA_964524965.1 uncultured Clostridia bacterium | reverse complement strand
GGGTGAGAACACACACGCCCACTCACTGCCACCAGAGGATTCCTCTCCCTTATTAGAGCTACCGCTTCCTGGCACTTATTCTGAGAAATTAAATACACATAGCCTGGAACATCAATGTTAGCCGGACAAGTGTGTTGGCAGGGTGAACGGAATAGCGCTTGACATACACCAGCGGGACATCGTTTATATTTTATATGCGCCTCGTACTCCTCTCTGAAATGTCTGATGGTGCTCAACACCGGATTGGGAGCTGTTTGTCCCAGACCACATAAAGCAGTTCTTTTTATATTCTCTCCCAATTTTATAAGACGCTCTATGTCTTCTTCCTCTCCCTTACCTTCGGTAATACGAGTCAGGATTTCCAACATCCTTTTAGTACCGATGCGACAGGGAGGACATTCTCCGCAAGATTCATCTTGAACAAATTCCAGAAAAAAACGGGCGATATCAACCATACAGGTATTTTCATCCATTACGACCATTCCACCTGAGCCCATAATAGCGCCTAACTTTTCCAGTGATTCATAATCAACAGATACATTAAGACATTCCTTGGGGATGCATCCCCCTGAAGGTCCTCCACATTGTACTGCTTTGAACTTTCTCCCCTTGGGAATTCCCCCTCCAATGTCATAAATAATTTTTCCCAAGGGTATTCCCATGGGAACCTCTACTAACCCCGTATTTTTAATATCACCGGCTAAAGCAAATATTTTAGTTCCTTTACTTTTTTCTGTTCCTAACTTATTGAACCAATCTGCTCCTCTTAAAATAATTAAAGAGAGGTTGGCAAGTGTTTCTACATTATTTATGATCGTAGGCTTGCCCCAAAGACCTGATAAGGCAGGAAAAGGAGGTCGAGGACGAGGCTCACCTCGTCTTCCTTCAATGGATGCTATGAGCGCTGTTTCCTCGCCACAGACAAAAGCTCCTGCCCCTACTCTGATATCAAGATCAAAAGAAAAATTAGATTCCAAAATATTTTTACCTAAAAGTCCGCCTTCTCTGGCCTGCTTAATAGCTTGCTCTAATCTTTCTAAGGCCAGGGGATACTCAGCTCTTACATAAACATATCCCTGATCGGCTCCTATGGCAAAAGCACCTATGGCTAATCCCTCTACTATACTGTGAGGGTCTCCTTCTAAAAGACTTCTATCCATAAAAGCACCAGGATCACCCTCATCAGCATTACAGATGATATATTTTTGATCAGCCTTGGCTCCTCGGGCAAATCCCCATTTTATGCCAGTAGGAAAACCACCTCCACCTCTTCCTCTTAGTCCTGATTTTTTAACTTCTTCTATAACTTTTTCCGAACTCATAGATGTTAAAACTTTAGCTAAAGCCTGATACCCATCAGCAGCTATATATTCCTGAATACTAGTAGGGTCAATAACACCGCAGTTCCGTAAGACGTTTTTCTGTTGAAATCGGAAAAAATCGATATCTTCATAGCTAATTTTACCTTCCTTCCCATCAGCAAGTTTATAAGTAAATTTTTCTACCACTCTCCCTTTTAAAAGATGCTCTTTAACAATAAGAGGAACATCCCTTGAGGTTAACTTTTGGTAAAATGTTCCATCTGGATGAACAATAGCAATTGGACCAAGATCGCAAGCACCAATGCATCCTGTCTCAACAACCTTAACTTCACTGTCTAAGTTCAGCTTTTCAATCTCTGTAATAAAAGCATCTTTAACTTTTCCTGCACCTGAGGATAAACACCCGCCACCACCACAAACCAAAACATAGGACCTGTATATGCTCATAACTTATACCTCACCCCTTATTAATTTTTATTGTGTGAACTCCTTAACTATTTGCCCATCTACAAGATGCTGTCTAAAAATCTTACGGACTTTATCAGGGGTCATCCGATAATATCTAACCGAAGGTCCCTTTCCTCGCATCACGGTAACTATGGGCTCTCGATCACACAAACCTAAACAACCCGATTGAGTAATGGTAACCTCAGGAGCATCTTCTTTACTTACCTCTTCCAAAAGAGCGCTCATAACCTCTCTTGCTCCCGAAGCAATCCCGCAGGTTCCCATGTGTACTATGACCTTGTTTTCTCCTTCTCCTTTCCGTACACTTAAAGATTTTTTGTACTGCCCTTTTATACGGTTAAGTTCCTCTAAAGTTATCCTTTTCATGTAAAGTCCTCCTATAAAAGACAAAAGTGTAGAATGCATTATTTATACCTCGCTAATACTTCTGGTATTCTACTGGCACTAATTCTGGCATATATATCATCATCTATCCGCACCACTGGAGAAAGAGCACAAGCTCCCATACAACGATTCACCTCTAAAGAAAATCTTCTATCTGAAGTGGTCTCTCTCACTCCAATCCCCAACTCTTTTTGAACTGCAGAAAGTATTTTCTTGCCCCCTTTTACGTAGCAAGCAGTTCCAAGACAAACTCGGACGCTATGTCGGCCTTTGGGGAAAAGAGTAAAAAATGTATAAAAGGTAGTAACCCCATAAACCTCACTAAGTGGCTTGTTCAACTTTTGAGCTAAGTAATTTTGAACTGACTTGGGAAGATACCCAAAAATCTGTTGCGCTTTAGCTAAAAGTAAAATCAATGCGCCAGGTTCCTCTTGGTATTCATTGACCCATTTTTCAAAATCAGCAAACTTTTCTCGCTCCTTTTCAGTTAACTCAAGCTGATTACTAGCTGCCATTTGTTGCATACTTTTCCTCCTTTAAATTAGATTTTTATACAAGATTTACTCTGGGTACGTAACCATATATTTTCTTAAAGCTTTTTTCTCTCTCCTTTTCAATTTTAGAAAACCCCTCTTTTATGTCCTGGGAGATTAAGACGCGGATATCTTTTTTTCTGAAACAATCTTTTCCTACAATTTTTTTTATTTCACTTGTATCCAGCTTATAAAATACCCGCTCAACACTGTGCTGATAAATAATATCTAAACAAGGATTAGCTAAAATAATACACATCAGGGTTAAAGCAATATTTCCTAAAGGGGGACGGTCAATATTAGCATACTGGAAAACTATCTTAATAGTTGTCCCTTTCCCTAAAAAAGAACTTATACTTAGATCCCCATGACACTGCTGGGCCTTGACTTTTAAAAGAGGAAGGCCCAGCCCCACTTTCCTGCAAGTTTTTGTAGTAACGAAGGGGTCAGTAATTTTTGAAATATTTTTTTTGTCCATTCCCACCCCATTATCAACTATGGTTATACGAAGCTTATCCTTAACAAGATTTTCCTCTACTAAAATTTTTATCCTAGTTGCTTTGGCATCAATAGAATTTTCCACCATATCAAGAATATTTAGAGAAAGATCATGCATTTTTACCTCTAATTTAGTGCTGTGAGTTTAGTTATTGTTTTTTTTTCTGTAAGACCCAGCTGATAGAGCCTACCAGAGATCTCAAAACAAGACAAAGGTGTTGTCAGAATAACTATTTTCTCTTCCTTTGCTTTTTCTATCGTCTCTGGAGAGGGCTGTTTGCCGTTAACAAGAAGAACAGCCGGAATTCTCTTCAAAAAAGCAAGAGCAATTGTTACCTGGTGTTGTTGCTGAGTTATCCATAAATTTCCTTCTGAAGCGTTAGCCAAAGCATCGCTCATCACATCAGAGATATGACAGCCTGTAATAGAAACATCTGTATAAAGCTGGGGAGTCAAGTTTTGGAGCTTTAAAGAATTTATTACTTCTCTTAACTTCATATAAGGCCTCCTAAAATTATTTTTTCCAACCTTGGCCTGAACACCTTTTATTAATTCTTGATTAGATAAATTCAAGGAATGATTCCATGAAGATAAAGAAAAATTAGACAACTTTGGTACACCTGTTTCGATTTCTTCTTTTATTTTGGCGGGCCTTTGAGAAAAAATATACACTCTGCTGCTTAATTTCATAGCTTCTCTATAATCATGAGTAACCATAAGTATGCCTTGCTGTTTTTTTCTGCATTTTTCTCTGATAATCTCCTCAATAACGGGGACAGTTTTATAATCCACAGACTTAAAAGGCTCATCTAATAACAAAATATGGGGCATTATGGAAAAAGCCCTGATTAAGGAAACCCTTTGCTTCATTCCTCCGCTAAGCTGAGAAGGAAAACAATGAATAAAGTCCTCCATCTTTGCTTTGCGAATTAATTGTTCCCTTAATTTTTGGGCGATATTTTTTCTTAGTAAGTAATTTTTTTGAGCAAAAAGAATATTTTGTTCCACATTTTTCCAGGGAATAAGTCGGGGCTCCTGAAACATATAGCCGATTCTTTTACCCTTGGTTACCCTCACCTCACCTTTCTCTGGCAAAGTTAAGTGGGCAATTATATTAAGAAGGGTGGTCTTCCCACATCCAGAAGGCCCTAAAATGGATACAATTTCTCCTTCAAAAAGGTGAAGAGAAACATCTTCTAAAACTTTTAGAAAGCCATAAGTTTTATTAACTTTTACCAGATCGATTAACTTTTCGCGTATTCTGCCCATAAATTAACCTTTTTTTTAACTGGATTTATAACTAAATATTCCAAAGCTAACATAGCTAAAATAAGAATTAAGGCCCAAGCAAAAACTTTTGCTGTATCCAATAAATTATTAGCCACGCTTAACATAAATCCCACTCCGCTTGAACTCCCTAAAAACTCAGCAAGGACTGTGGATTTCCAGGCAAAGGCAAGTCCAATTTTCGCCGAAGAGATTAGAGAAGGGGTTATTCCAGGAAGAAGAATATTGAAAAATAATTTAGTTTTTTTACAGTTATAAACTTTGGCCATCTGGATAAGTTCTTCATTGGGGGAATCCAAACCTTCCAGAAAATTTATAAGAATGATCGGGAAAACAATGATAAATATGATGAATATGGGAGTTATATCTTGGGCTATTCCAAACCAAAGTACGGCAAATACAAGCCAAATCACTGGTGGGGTAGTTTGGATAAAAATTATTAAAGGCTGAAAGATCCGGCGAAAAACAAAGATTTTCTTCATCAAAAGAGCAATACCTACCCCGGCTAAAAAAGCAATTATAAAACCAATTAAAGTTCTCTTAAAAGTAATTAAAAAATTTCCCCAGAGCTCGCCGTTCCTTGCTAGCTCAATAAGCGCTTTTCCAACTTCCAGAGGAGATGGAAGAATAAGAGAATTAATACCTCGGGAAAATAAACTCCAGACAACTACCAATATCACAATACCGCTTAAACCTAAAGATTTTGTAAGTAAACTATCGGTAAAATTTCTCATCAGGTAATCTCCCATCTATTAGTTCGGGATATATTTCCAACATTTCATTAAAATATTCTTGGACCCTTTCTTGGGACTGATCCGAAGAAATACACTCAAAATCGATACCTTCCAGAGCTTCCTCAAATATGGAAGATGGAATTTTTAAGTGTTTTTGGGCAAGCTCTGCCGCTTCTTTTGTATTTTGATTTACCCATTTTACACCTTGAAGGTAAAAATATTTAAACTCTTCTACCAGAACGGGATGCTCTTGTAAAAAAGAAGAAGAACTAAAAAGCCCCACAAAGGGAATTTTAGGATCACCCTGGTGAGATTTAGCCCACTCTTTTTGAATATCTAATGAAACAAAAGCAGAAGGAGTTTTCTTTAAAGCAATTGTTACCAGAGGTTCTGGTAAAACAATAGCGTCTAATTTACCAGCTTGAAAGTATTTAACTCCCTGGGAAGGGGGCATATAAACAAGATTAATCTTATTTATATCTACCCCCGCTTTTTGGACGAGGAACCTTACCACAAAATCCAAAGGTCCCCCCTTTAAAGGCAAACATAAAGTTTTAGCTTTAAAATTTTCCCAATGTTCTACTTTAAACCCATAAGTTAACAGGTAATCAACACCCCAAACGTTTACATTTAAAAGATTTATGCCAATTCCCTTATTGAAAGCTAAAGCCCCTACATTAACACCAGTAATTATCATTTGAATCTCATCTTGAGTGATTAACGATAAAGCTCTTTGATGGTCAGTCGATATTTCGATTTTCAAATCCATCTTTTCATTCATAAATCCCTTTTCTTTAATCCAGAAAAAGGGCAGAGACGAGACAATACCTGGCGAATAAACATTTAAAGGTATCTTGGCCCAGGAAGAAAAAGTGATCAATAGAAAAATGATTAATAAGCTGATAATTAAGATTTTTTTGTAAATACTTCTCATTTTTATCATCCGTTACTAATGGAACAAATTTTATTTATTTCCGCTTTTTAAGAGGAATAAATGATAAATTTATTTGTGAATAAACTCACAATACTAAGCAAAAAAAAGGGAAGGATAAAGACATTTGTGATATTCTGCACAATTAAAAACATTCGGTGTATTTCATTTTTCTCATTATTTAAAAGCATTATAACCATCCTTTTCTTATGTTTGTGAGTTTCTTCACATATAATTATAATAAAAAAATTTATCCTGTCAAGGGGTAAAATGGTTTGTTTAGTTTGTTCGGTTTATTTGGTTAAGAAAATAGTGGGGTCGGGTTTTTAAGATTTAACATTGGGAAACTTTATTCATATCCCAGGGCTTCTACAGGATCAAGTTTAGAAGCTTTATTGGCTGGATATACTCCAAAAAATAAACCTACGGCAGTGGCAAAACCAAGAGCTAAAAGCATGGCTTCTAAAGAAATAATAGTTTGCATTGAACCCATACCAGGCATAGCGCTAAAGCTCACTAAAGAAATAATTTTAGATCCGGTCCAACCCAACGCTATACCTATTCCTCCTCCAACCAGGCAAAGTAAAATTGATTCCCAGAGAAACTGGAGGAGGATATCTTTTCTTTTAGCTCCTACGGCCATTCGGATACCAATTTCTCGAGTTCTTTCGGTAACAGAAACAAGCATTATGTTCATAATTCCAATTCCTCCCACCAGAAGCGAAATACCTGCAATACCAATCAACATCATAGCTAAGATACCGGTGATATTTTCCATGGTGGAAAGAATCTCTTCCTGAGAGGTAATAGCATACTTGGTGTCATCCTGGAATTTTTGATAAAAAATTGCATCGACCTGTTCAAGAGCCATCTTGGTACTCTCTTCATCCCGAGCCTGGACTGAGATACTCTCAATATATTGAGTTTGAAGCAGCCGTTTCTGAGCGGTGGTAATCGGAATAAAGGCCTGGTCGTCGAACCTAAAAAACATCACCTGTCCCTTGGACTCCATGAGCCCCACTACTTTGAACTTGTATTTGTTACCTGAAGGACCGTTAACTATCACGCTTTGACCTACAGGGTCCTTTTCACCAAAAAGATCTTCAGCCACTTGTTGACCAAGCATAATTACCTTCCCGTAGGTCTTCAAATCTTGTTCTGTGACAAATCGTCCGGTTTGGACATGGAAATTGAGAATCTCTTCATACTCAGGGGTAACTCCGTAGACCGTGATATTGGTATTTTTGTCCTCATATTGCAGAAGAAGCCTTGAGGTTATCACTGGAGCAACTCCGGCTACGGCTGAGGCCTTAGTCCGAATAAGCTCCGCATCTTTTAGAGTGAAAATATCGGTGAGTTGCCGCCACCTACTTCCTGAAGCACCTCCTTCACGCCCAGCAGATATTGTAATAAGATTAGTTCCTAAAGCCTGAATATTTGCAAGAATCATCTGTTGAGAGCCCTCGGATACAGCGATGATGGTAACAACTGCAGCAATGCCGATGATGATTCCCAACATAGAAAGGAACGAGCGTAATCGATTGGCTAACAAACCATTAAGAGCACTCTTAATACCCTCTTTCAGCTCCACTTTCTTATTCCTTCGCCATTTCTTTCCTCTTTCTCTATCAGACCATCTTTAAGATGAATTGTCCTTTTGGAGCGCTCGGCTACATACTTCTCATGCGTCACCATCACTATAGTGTGCCCTTCCTCATGTAGTTGCTGAAAAAGCTGTAAAATCTCCTCGCCGGTTACGCTGTCAAGATTTCCGGTAGGCTCATCGGCAAGTACTACCGAGGGCTGCGTCACCAAAGCGCGGGCAATAGCAATTCTTTGAACCTGACCGCCGGAAAGCTCACTTGGACGATGATTTAATCTATCGGCTAACTCTACTTTCTCCAGAGCCATTCGTGCTCTTTTAATTCTTTCTTTTGGCCTCACACCAGCATAGATAAGGGGAAGCTCAACATTATGAAGAGCGCTGGCGCGAGGAAGAAGATTAAATCGCTGGAAGACAAACCCAATTTTTTGGTTTCTAATTACGGCCAGTTCATTTCCATTAAGTGCTCCTATTTCTGCATCATCGAGGAAAAATTTACCAGATGTGGGTTTGTCCAGACAGCCAAGAATATGCATAAGGGTTGATTTACCGGAGCCTGACGGTCCCATAATGGCAACATACTCTCCATCCTCAATCATCAGAGTTATTCCCCGCAGGGCCTCGACACATACCTTTCCAATTTGATAGTTCTTAGTAATATTGATTGCTTTAATCATCGGCTCTCAGTAAAAATTAGTGGGGAGACAGTTGGCGCACGCCACCGCCGGGTCCAAACGATCTGGAACTTTCACCTGCCTGCTGTGCCCTTCTCATCTCAATGAGTGATTGCATACCCGAAGCAATAATCACCTCTCCCTCCTGTAAACCTTTAGTTATCTCAATAAAGGTATCATCAGAAATGCCTACTTGTACCATGCGATGAGACGATTTCTCACCCTGGAGCACCATCACAAAATACTGCCCATCTCTTTCTGTCACTTCCTCTATTGGTACAATAATCACATCTTGAGCTTCCGCTGCAACAATATCAGCACTGGCGGTAAACCCTGGTTTTAACTTGGCAAGAGCTTCCTCAAGCTCTATCGTAACCTCAATGACCACTAACCCGGAAATAGTAGTAGCTTCAGGAGCAATGGAGCTGATTTTTCCTAAGAAAATCTCATTTGGATAAGCATCTACGGTAACTCTTGCCTTTTGTTCCACCCGTACCTTAGCGATATCGACCTCATCAACGTTTACATCAGTAAAAAGCCGACTGATATCAACAAGCCTGAGAATAGGTTCCGAGGCAGAGACATTCGCCCCCAAAGCTAATTCTCCCTCCTCGACATAGATCTTAGAGACGATACCGGAAAAAGGTGCCTTGAGCACCGTATCCTCTAATTCTTTTTTCTTAAGCTCAAGCTCAAGTTTCTGTTCGGCAACCGTTCTTTCCTTCCTCTTAATATCGCTGGACGAGGATTGGCTCACCCGGGCTAATTCCAATTCCAAAAGAGCTTCTTGTAGAACATTTTCTGCCCGAAGGAGTGAGAGGCGTTCCTCATCATCTTCCAATCGAACCAGGATCTCTCCCTTTTTGACAAATTTACCTTCTGCCACCAAAATTTCCTTCACTGCACCACTTTTATTGCTAATCAGGTCCACGCTGGCCTGGGCCGAGAGAAAACCAGTAGCGGAAATAATATTGGTAATATCTCCCCGCTCAACAGCAATCGTTGATGTTTGAAAATCTATCGGCTCCTCGTTTGGAAAAATAAACTTATAGGTAAAAATCATTCCAATAACAACTATAACACCAGCTATCACAATCCAAAAAATCAACTTCTTTCTGCCTTTTTTCATTTTAAACCCTTTTCCCTGAACTCTTTAATAATTTGGTTCTAATAACTTCATAATCCACTATAGCATCTAAAAGATTAATCTCAGCTTGTTTTAAGGATATCTCTTTCTCTCTGAGCTCCTGCTCAGTTATCGCCCCTTGCCAAAACATATTTTTAGCTACATCTAAAATCTTCTGACTTTTTCCTTGGGAAAGTCGACAAAACTCGATCCTCTTTTCCCCTCTTTCCAAATCAAGAAAATAGCTTTGCATCTCAGTAACAATATCCTTTTTAAGCTTTTTTAAACCAAGTTCAGCTTCCTCCACTTTTCCTTCAGCTATTTTAATTTCTGTCTTGCT
>CAZGDY010000060.1:0-9911 GCA_964524965.1 uncultured Clostridia bacterium | reverse complement strand
GCTATAGTCTTTTGCATCTGATGATTGGTTCCGAAGGTACCTTGGGTATCATCAGTAAGGCAGTGATACTCCTGATGCCCCCCATTAAGAAAACAATAACTCTAATTATTCCTTATCAATCATTGCATGATGCTGTTAAGACTGTTCCAGAAATAATTTTAAAGGGTATCCGGCCTCTATCTATAGAATTTATACAAAACGACATACTCTCTTCTGTAGAAAAGTTGCTTGGGAAAAAATGGCCTGGCAAAAAAGAAGATGCATTCCTAATGATAATTTTAGACGGCTCCACTGACGAGGAATTATATGGATTATCTGAAACGGTAGCCAATATTTGTACAGCTAATAAGGCTAAAGATATTGTAGCAGCAATTAGCAAAAAAGAACAGAAAAATATCTTAGAAATTAGAAGTGCTATCTATGAAGGTTTAAAACCAAATAACCTTGAGACATTAGATCTTACAGTTCCTTGTTCTGAAATAGTAAATCATGTAAAAAGAGTATCTGAAATTTCCAAGGAGTATGGTGTATGGCTTCCAACTCATGGTCATGTAGCCGATGGAAACTTACATACTTATATTACAAAACTTAAAAAGGAAGGAAAACAGTTTAAACAATTAGAAGAAAAGGAGTGGCAAGAGAAATATCCCATAATTAGGGACTTATTGCATGAGGATTGCATAAAACGAGGAGGGACAATATCTGGGGAGCACTGCATAGGAGCCATTAAAAAAGAATATCTTCCCATGGCATTAAGTAAAATGCACCTTAAAATGTTAAAAGGAATTAAAACTACCTTTGACCCAAATAATATTTTAAATCCTGGCAAAATATTTGATTAAACTAAAAAAAAGACAAATATATTTAAATATATTCGACAACTCATCCTTGAAAAAAAGAAAACAAAGAGTTCGAAGTTATATTTTATCACTAAACTTAAATTTTAATTAATTAAGAAAATCCCCACCTTGTTTTGCATTGTTACCATATACCCCTTTGACTTTCATTTTCCTCTCCCCAAATTTTACATCACATATTAGAATAATCGATTCATTTGCTTTACCAAATTCAATCTTAGGACTAACTACAAACTTGCCCTATTTTTCCAAGTTTTTCTTAAATAAATTAATCTAGCTAGTCTCAAATTCAACTTTTGTCTTTGCTATAAGCCCATAAATATCATCTTATCAACATTTATTTCCCCCGATTAAAATAGACAAATAAAGCTGATATTTTAGTTTTTTAAATCTCTCTTTAACACTTCTCTTGAGTTTATTACTTGTTGGTTTTTTTCTAATTGTAAAACATTATTTATTTTTAATTTAGTTTCTCATAAGCGCCTGTCAATATTTGATAAAAACTGGAGAGAAACAAGCAATTCGCACTATTGACAAAGAAATAAAACAGAATATAATACCGTTAAGTTCTTTGGGTAAAAAAAATAGCTAATTATTGATAGGTTAAGACTCGCTTATGTAGCTCGTCTTGAAATAACCTACCCTGATAGCAAAAACCCACTCAATTTTATAAATTAATGACGTTAATATGTTCAACAATATTTTAGGAAAAAAAAGAGAGTGGAAGCATCCACTACTCAAAAGCAACAAGGAAAAAATTTAATATGGAAAATTATTTCCATATTATCTGGTAAAACAAAATATGTTATGTGTTTTTGTTAGCACAACATCATTTCTTCTACATCAACAAAAGATCGATTATGAAGTTCATCACTTATAGAAAGTACGCAAAGATATTAGCTTATAGGTTTATTTTCGGAACAGTACTCAACACTGTTATTCAACAAAATACGTATAAGATAGTTGGAAAACAAGTGTTTTTAAACGTAGCAATCCGTGGATACCTCTACAGATTTTTCTTTCGAAAAATTATACTTCATACTTTCCCGATAAAAACTCCCATTTGGTTCGCACAACTAATTCTAATTTTAATCTCCAAAACAAACAATGTCACCATTGTTGGCAAGGAAAATCTGCAAAAAATTGAAAAAGAAAAACAAAAAGTTATCTTTGCCTTTTGGCACGGCAGTTATACATTACTGCTTACTTCTCTTTATACAGATAACCCCGTGACTTTAGTTCGCTGGTCCTTCCGGGGGAACTACGTGGCTCAATTATTCTCCGTATTTAACTACCGTATAATACAAACATCAAGTACTAGAAAATCACTGCGAGAGCTTGTTGAAGCAATTAAACACGGTCACTTAGGATTTATTGCTGTTGATGGACCTCAAGGACCAGCACATCAAACAAAACCTGGAATAATCTATACTGCCCGGGAGGCAGGAGCTAAAATTATCCCTTTAGCACTTAAAACTCACCGAGGATTCATACTAAAAAAACGATGGGATAATCACTGTATTCCTTTGCCTTTAAGTAATATTACCGTACTCCTTGGTAGAGCTATAGACGTAAAACCCGGTGATTCTCTTAAAACGAAGGGAGAAGAAGTGACCAGGTCTCTTCTTAAATTAACTATTGGAGAAAAAGAAAATACTTTTTCCTCAGAGAATAATTAAGAGACCATCAAAAAACAAGAATTTATTTATCAATTAATTAGCTATTGCAAGGAGGTGATAGATATGGCAGAAGAAGGAACAGTTAAATGGTTCAATGATCGCAAAGGATATGGGTTTATCCAACAAGAAAACGGGAAAGATGTCTTTGTGCATTTTTCTAACATTACTGGTAGTGGCTTCAAGAGTCTTCAGGAAGGTGATAAAGTATCTTTTGAGGTCCAGGAAAGTGAACGAGGTCCTCAGGCAGTTAATGTATCAAAGCAAGGGTAACAGATAAAAATAATGACCCGGCTGAATGGTTACGATGGAGCCAAAGCATTGCTGAACTTTATCCTTAGTTATAAAGATTCAGCCGGGATAGTTAGGTAAATAAAGGTTTATCTTCTATTATCAAAGCTTATTATTTGCTATAATAGACAAATTATTATTTTGATTAAAGTTTATATCGACATAAGTCATTATTTATATTTTTTTAGTTTATTTATTGCTCCCAAAAGAAATTCTTTGCCGAGAAATGTTAATCTGATATACAGCCCGAATTACTTTTTTAAAAGAACCTAATTGCTGATAGATGCCCATACTTCAACCATAAGACAAAACCACTCAACTCAAGTTTTTCCACTGCTTTAAATTTAACTTTTTTGCGTAACCTGCTATACGCCACGTCTTAGCGCAAATTTAAAAGGAGATGCTCAGTGAGAAAAAGAGCGAAACTTCATCCCGCATTTCAGTACAATTATTACCTATTTCGTAGAAAGGTATTTAAGTTATTTGGAGGAGCTTTTCATGTATACGATGATAAAGAAAACCTTCTTTTCTATTCAAAACAAAAAGCATTCAAACTGAGAGAGGATTTCCGAGTTTACTTAAATGAACCTCAGATGAAAGAACTATTAACCATTAAAACTCCTCAGATTCTTGATATTAGTGCAACCTTTAATATAGAAGATGCAACTACAGGAGAAATTATTGGAGCTATAAAACGAAAAGGCCTCAAATCCATTGTTAAGGATGAATGGATTTTTCTTTCTAAGGAAGGTCAGGAAATTGGAAAACTAACTGAAAGTAGCACAGTAAAAGCTCTTTTGAGCAGAAGCACTAATTTAATCCCTCAAACATATGTTATCCTTTCAATAACTGGTAGAGAAGTTGCCAAAATTAAACAACATTTCAATCCGTTAGTACTTAAATATACTATGACAATAGTGGAGCCGGAGCCTTCCATCGACCCAAGACTTTTGATATCATCAGGAATCCTATTAGCTGGTATCGAACGAAGACAACGCTAAGTAAGCTTTTCTCTAGTTTCTTTAGATTTTTTGCTATACGCTGTAGTATATAGTCCTATAGTGGATTGCGTTACTAACTGATTGTCGTTTATTTTTGACCTTTTTAATTTACAATCATAACAAGTTGATAGGCGAATAGCTGCAGATTCGAAACTTAAATAAATCAAGGAGAAAAAAATAATGCGATATGCAAAATCGTCTTGGGTTTTTCCCATTATGTTTTGGATTGGAATAGTACTCTTAATTTCCCCCTGCTCAGCACGTGAATCTGAACTCATCCCCCGAGAAGTGCTTTTTGGAAATCCTGTTAAGAGTTCTCCTAAAATCTCACCCGATGGAAACCTTTTAGCTTATCTTGCTCCAGTCAATAATGTACTAAACATCTGGGCAAAAACTATTGGCGCCGAAAATGACAGAGTTCTCACCAAAGATAATAATAGAGGAATTCACATTTATTTCTGGGCGGCAGATAGCAAACACCTCTTGTACCTTCAAGATATTGGTGGAAACGAAAATTGGCGTCTTTATGGAGTCAATGTGCAAACAAATGAAATTAAAGACTTTGCAGTATTTGACAATGTCCAGGTTCAGATTGTCTCCCGCAACAAACATTTCCCTAATGAGCTGCTCATTGCCATGAACAAAGAGGACCCAAAGGTACATGACGTATATCATCTTGATTTAACTTCCGGTGAACTCAAACTGGTGGTCAAAAATCCGGGCAACTTTACCAGTTGGGTAACAGATACACATTTTAAGGTGCGGGGTGCCATGGCAACAACACCTGATGGTGGGTTTGACCTTATGATTCGAGAAAATGAAGAAACCCCCTGGAAAAAACTAAGTAGCTGGGACTCGGACAATAGCGTAAATAGTGGTGCAGTTAGTTTTTCTAAAGATGGTAACTATATTTATTTACTTGATTCCCGAAAGGTCAATGCTGGCCGCCTGGTAAAGATGGAAATCGCCACTACAAATATGGAAGTTATCGCTCAAGACCCCCAGTACGACGTGGGCGGGATAATGATTCATCCGGATACCTATGAGATTCAAGCTGTTAGCTTCTACAAAGCACGAAAAAAGTTGATGCTCTTGGATGAATCGATAAGAAAAGATTTTGAAGTAATCGCCGATCTTGATCACGGAGACTTCTTTATCATTGGCCGGGATAACTCTGATGATACCTGGCTGGTAGTTTTCACCAAGGATAACGGGCCGGTGTCTTATTATGCATTTAACCGAAAAACACAAAAAGGAGTTTTCCTTTTTGACCACATGCCTGATTTAAAAAAGTATAGCTTAGCCCCAATGGAACCAATATCCTTCACATCCCGAGATGGATTGATTATTCATGGCTATATCACTTTTCCCCCGGGGAAAGATCGAGCTCACCTGCCCCTGGTGTTAAACGTACATGGAGGTCCCTGGTATCGTGATACCTGGGGATACCGCCCCGAAGTCCAGTGGTTAGCCAACCGGGGTTATGTGTGCCTCCAGGTAAATTTCCGTGGTTCTTTTGGTTATGGCAAAAAGTTCTTAAATGCTGGCAATAAGGAGTGGGGCGGTAAAATGCACGACGATCTGGTGGATGCCGTCAATTGGGCAATTGATAACGGTATTGCCGATCCAAAGAGAGTCGCTATTTTTGGCTGGTCCTACGGTGGCTATGCTGCCCTAGTGGGAGCTACTTTTACCCCCGATCTTTTTTGTTGTGCAGTTGATGGAGTAGGAATCAGCAATCTTGTGAGCTGGATTCAGACTATACCCTCTTATTGGTCCGCTTTACTGGCAATATTCCACAAACGAATTGGTAATCCAGATACTGAAGAAGAATTCCTAAAATCCCGCTCCCCACTCTTTAAGGTGGATGAAATAAAAATTCCTATTTTAATTGCCCAGGGAGCTAACGATCCCCGGGTTAAACAAGCAGAAGCCGAACAAATCGTTGAGGCAATGGAAAAAAAGGGAATCGAATATCAGTACCTGCTCTTTCCCGATGAGGGTCACGGATTTACCAAACCGGAAAACCGCCTCAAGTTTTACGCCACTGCAGAAAGGTTCCTGTCTAAATACCTGGGTGGTCGGTACGAAACCCTCAATGCGCAATAATCTGAAAGATATAACAAAAAAAAACAGAGCTCGTCGTGGGCAATAATTGGTATTCATGCTCGCCAAAAATGGTACAAATGTTCTTATTAAATCGCTCCTGAAAGTTTTCTAGACACAGAACGAACTTACATATTTAAATTTAGCGATCGGAGGTGAGGGAAAATGAGTAAAAATATAGTAACTAGTATTGCCGTAGTTCTGGGAGCATTGGGGCTCATATTGATATTAGCCGGAGCGGCCTTCGGCTTACTCCCCACTAACCTTTCTATTTTTGCCGCCTTAGTGTGCTGGATCGTTGCCGGCGTAGTTAGGACAATCGTAAAGAAGACAGAGAAGAAAGAAAAAGAGTAACATAGAAAAAAATAAAGGGGATCCAATCTCCATAGCCATCTCTCCAGCTACATGAGTTGCGGTTATAAGATATATACGTTTATTACCTGAAATTAAGAACCTTGCACCACCATTAATTCCAAACTTTAGTTTAACTTAACTGGTCAGTCTCGATATTCTTAAGTTAAACTTCCTATTTCTTACCCCCCTTAATCTTTTAAGATATAGTTTCTTTGCATAAATACACAGTAATTTTCCAAATTCATCGACCAAAATTGCGGATGGAGAACTTACAATCAAATCTAAAAATAACACAGCAAAAAGCACTTGCTTTATCATTTTCATCTTTCCCTTCCCGAATTTTATGAAATCCTCTCCTGATGAGGAGATAAGATGATTCAACAACTGTCAACCTGTTATGATCTCAAATATCAGAGGACTCTACCAGAAAATCTTTTTTAATTAATGACTATTTAAACTTAAACCCTTTTTCTTTGAAAAGTCTTATACATACATCCACTACTTCAGAATCGTAAAGTATGCTCTTATTTTCCTCAATCTCCTTCAATGCTTTATCTGTGCCAAGTGCCGGTCTATAGGGTCTGTGAGAGCACATTGCCTCAACTGTATCAGCTACAGCCAGAATACGAGCCTCAAGGATAATATCATGGTCTTTTAGCCCTTGGGGGTATCCGGAACCATCCAACCTTTCATGATGCTGGAAAATAATGTTGGTAATGGGCCAGGGGAAATTTACCTCCTTTACTATCTCACAAGCAACTTCAACATGATTTCTTATCATAGCAAACTCGTTTTCGGACAGTCGGCCCGGTTTAGTAAGAACCTCTGCAGGGATAGTTATCTTACCAATATCATGGATACTTGCTGCGATACGGATCCCCTCAACCTTTTCTTTGGGAAGCCCCATCTGAGTTGCTATAGACCGGGCAAGATCGGATACTCTTTGTTGGTGACCAGCAGTGTAGGGATCTTTTTTCTCAACAGCCAACTCCATTGCCCGGATAATCCCTCCCAGATATTCTCGCATATTCTTAAGATTCTCCTCAAGCTTCTTTTCCAGTCTCATCATTTTTATCCCCAGGTGAATGTTCTCTGCCACTTCTTTTAAAAATTCTACCTTCCCATTTCCGAATACATCTTTTTCCCCAGAATAAATAGTAAGAGCTCCCACTACCTTATCCCCATGTAACAGGGGCAAGGCTATACTTGATGCATATCCCCTTTCCAGAGCCTCCTTTCTCCACGGCGCATAGCGGGAATCATTTTGTATATCCCTCATAATGAAAGGTTCTCTTCTTTTAATCGCCATTCCGGTAGGACTTCTTCCATACTTAGAATCATCCCAGGTAACCCTGGGAGTGGAAAGATACCCTTTTTTGAGTCCTGCTCGAGCAACTGGTTTTATAGTGAAAGTTTTTTTCTGCAAAAGCCCTACCCAGGCCACTTTAAAATTCTTCACATGTACAAGCAAATCACAAATTCGCTGGAAAAGTTGAGGCTCATCTTTAATTTTTAACAAGACCTGGTTTGTCTTCCGAATAACTTGCTGCAGGGAGTAAAGTTTCCTTATTCTTGTCTCTGCCCTTTTTCGGTCAGTGACATCTAAAAAAGAGGCTACAGTTTTATTCGTCCCTGGAATCATGCTAATGTTTAAGAATACATCCCTCAAGCTGCCTTTCCTGTCAATAAAACGAAACTCACAACTTTTAGGAGCCTTATCTGGGGCAACTCTTTGCCGACAGTGGTACTCTTTTATCCTTTCCAAATCTTCTTTTGCGACAAACTCTGTCCAGCTCTTTTTGCCCTCTACCTCCTCCTTAGAAAAACCAGAAAGCTGTTTAAATTCTTTATTTGCTAAGAAAATGGTGCTATCTTCTTCAATGATTATCGTTGCACATCCCGTGGTCTTAAAAATGGCTCTATATTTTTCAGAGGCCCGCAGTATGCCTTCCACCTTTTTGTGTTCACTCTGCAGTGCGTCCAGTTCACTAACTCGGTGGTGAAACCTGGTTAGCTCCTCCATAAACTCATTTTTTATTTTACCCTGGTCTTTCATTCTTTCTATCCTCTCATTCTTATTTGCCCTCTCAAAAGAAAAGACAAACTCTGGTCCAAGAGAGCTTCAGTTTTTCACCCTCTTACCGGCATATAGAAAAAGAATTATTGGAAGCACAATTGATGTTGAGATGAAAGTTCCCCTAAGCTGCATTCTCATAACTCATCAGTGAACTTTTTTTGTGCTCTTAAGCTTTCAAATGCAGGTAAATGAGTTAAAAGCCTATTTTATTAAGTGTATATTCTCTCAGTATAATAATCCACAAAAAAATGTCAATTTTTTATAACTTATTTCCGTGCCTATCAGCTTTACCTGTGATGAGTGTTATGATTTATGCGCCCACAGGCTTTTTTAAAATGGTTTAAAAAACTCTCATAAACAGCCTGCTAGGTTTTTAACCCGTTGGTTGGGTATGCGGATACTCTTCTTAAGCCAAAGTAAAAACATCAATCAGTTACCACTTACTTAAAAACTCCCAGGCAATGCTTCCTGGGAGATGATTCTCAAAAATTGAGCTGACGAGAGAATTTTATACCTTCCTACCTTTTAGAGGCAAAACACGTTGCTTACCTCCAGAGACAATAATATTAGCGTCCAGTACTACTTTGAATTTTTCTTTTCCCTTTTCTATATTTATGAACACCCTATCTATGTCTTCTTCACTAATATCTTTCTCTCTTACTTTCATCTCTCTATATCAAATATTGAGAAGCCTTATTAAACTATATATAACCTTGTTTTTTAGAGTTCTCAATGATAATATTCGCTGCTTTTTCTGGATCATCTACCAGATTAAAAAGACCACAATCTTCTTTTCCAATACAACCTTCTTTCAACATAAAGCTGCACATCCATTGAATCAGACCTTCCCAGTAGGATGAACCAAAAAGAATAACGGGAAAATGTTCTATTTTTCCGGTCTGAGATAAGGTCAAGGCTTCAAAGAATTCATCCATGGTTCCGAATCCCCCGGGAAATATAAGAAAAGCTACCGAGTACTTCACAAACATCATCTTACGCACAAAAAAGTATCTAAACTGCAAAGAAAGATTCTGGTAAGAATTGGACTCTTGCTCTTCGGGAAGTTCTATGTTGCAACCTATAGATGAGCCTTTTTCTCTGTAAGCACCCAAATTAGCAGCCTCCATTATCCCTCCCCCTCCTCCAGTAATAATAGCCAATCCTGCTCTGGACAACTTCTGGGCAGTAGCTACAGCGGCTTGATAGTAAGAATTGTCTGAAGTAAGCCTTGCGGAACCAAAGACAGCCACCGCTGGACCGATCCCAGAAAGAGCATCAAAACCTTCAACAAACTCCCCCTGAATCCTGAGTATCCTCCAGGGATCAGCGTTGACAAAACCCTCTCTCAACTCTTTTATAGACCTCAGAAGTTCTAAATCAGAATTTAAATTATTTTTTCCTTTTTTATTCATTTAACAATCTCCTTCAAGAAAAAACAAACTATGAGGGGGGCTTCATTTTCTCCATAGCTTGCTCATCAAAATACAGTTTAAGATGAGGAAAAGGAATTTCTATTTCAGCCTCATCAAGAGATGTCTTCACTTTTTCA
>CAZGDY010000059.1:5787-9943 GCA_964524965.1 uncultured Clostridia bacterium | reverse complement strand
TGATATCACCAGTGAGGTTGGTTGTATCAAGATAATCATCCCTTACTTTTTTTATCTCGTCCTCGGCTTCTTTGCGGCGGGTAATGTCTGTAATTAAATTTAAAGTGGCTGGTTTTCCCTCCCACTCAATTAAAGTTGCATTAACCTCCATCCACCTGATGATTCTCTCTTTGTCAATGATTCTAAAAGGATATCTGGAAAAATTTTCACCCTGGAGTCTTCTCAGGTGGCGCTGTATTACCATCTGGCGATCATCGGGGTGAATAAACTCTATAAATGATTTTAAGATGAGCTTTTCTTCCGAATAGCCTGTAAGCTGCATCACTTTGGGATTAACAAACTTAATAATCCCACCCTGAATCACGATAACTGCCTCATTAGCATTTTCCACTAATAAGCGGTACTTTCCCTCGGATACTTGTAATGCCTTTTTATATTCAAATTCCCGTTCAATATTGTTCAACCATTGTTCTAGCTCTTGTTCCGAATACTCCTTAACAAGAAGATCCCCAGGCGGTATGTAGTAAGAGTTGCGATAGATGTGATTACTTCGGATTAAGTAAGGGTGGGTCATAATCGCGTTTTTAATAATTTTGGGATTAAACTTCCAGCGATCATATTGACAGATAGCAACACAGGGGTACTTGGTAAAAACATCTCGGTTAGCTTTTGCTTCGCATTCAAGAATTCCTTCTGAAATTATTTCTGAATCAGGAAAACTATGAAGTACCCAGCTCATCTCGCCAGTTATCCGAAGCACAGGATAGCCTTCGGTTATTGCCTTTTTAACCTCTTTGACTAAAAATGTAACCACTTTATTAGGATCGAAAGAGCCTTGTTTGGTATAAACTTCGCTTTGCTGTAAAATAACAAGTTGTCCTGAATTTTCAACAACAGCTGTATCTACGCCTTCTTCATCAAGGTACCTGCGAATTTGATTAGCTGTGTGAGTATCTGCAATATACACACACTTCTCACCTCTTCGCAGTCCCATTAACAGAAAAGGGATAACAGTAGCACGCCACTCCTCTGGCGTCTCGTAAATAAGGCATAGATGATCGTGTGATTTAAGGTTTTCTAAGGCTTCTTTAAAAGTTGAGAACTGGAAAAAATCCCGATGTTCTTTATCTATAAGCCATTTTTTGGGTTTTTCTTTTTTCACAACACACTTACCCCTTAATAAATTTTATTAGTTATAGGCAGGGGAGCAATTCCAGAGTTATAATGAGCAAATTGGCATTAACAAGAAATTATTTTAGCTCCCTTTAGGAAAATACCCTATTGAATCAAATAACCAATATTTCAATAAAGATACTAAAATTTACTCTTATAAAAAGACTTACACAACTTTCTTATATTATTTTTCTATAATGTCAAGCAACTGTTACCTAAAAGCGAAAATAAGCCAATATAATGGAATCAGGTCCCAAGGTTTAATGGTTAAAGAATTTATTTTAATCGGTAATTTTTAATAAAATTCCAAAGTAATGTCCCAAAATAATTTCCAATATTGAAATCTGACCCCTATTTATACTCTGCAAACTTAACAAAAAGTAAATTTTATAGTATAATTAAACACTAGAAAATTTTGAAAAATACCTCAAAAAAAAGGATAATAAATATATTTTTTAGGGCTTTTTGCCATTTGAATTTTTATCAGATATATTAATATAATAACTAATTCATTTAAACAATATAATTATGATGAAAACAAAGCTTTTAGTTTTAGTAATTTTAATTCCATCAGTTATCGGAATAATTTTTGGAGGGGGATGTATTAAAAAATTAGCATCAAGTCAAGAAACATCCACCTTAAATAAGAAACCAATTAGCTTATCTAATATTCAAGAAGAAAAACTAAGTTTCACAAAGTACTATTCCCTGAGCCCTTTAGATATAACCCTACAAACCTCTCAATACCATTTACCTTTGTCCATAAATAAAATATCTAATTTTGATGATTTTTCTAAAGAAATTCCTCTTAGCGCTGGAGCATTAACTCTTTTGAAAAAAAATGGTTTCGTAGTTATTGATAATTGTCTCAATCCAAAACAAGAGTATATTACCGAACCTTATAAAACTTTGAAAGATAGAGAAATACCTATTTTCATCACTTCCGATTCTCTTTTGCATCTTTACCATATTCAATTTAACGAAACCCTTAGACAAATTGAAGAAAAAGAGTTTTATGACAAGATATGGGAAATCAATAAAGAACTATTTGATGATTCAATAGAAAAATATAATAACGCTACTGGAGACCTTAAAGAAGTAACAAAGAGAAATGTTGCGTATTTAGCAGTGGGACTAAGCTTACTGCAGCCGAAAAAAGACCAATTATGCAAAGAAGAACGGGAATGTAAAGACCCTGGGTTAGCCAGTGCTTATTTTAAAGAAGAAGATTTGATAAAGTATAGTTTTGAAGTTCCTGATTTAGCTCGACCCGAAGTAGAAATGGAACTACAACTTATAGGACAACACCAAGGATTTTCAAAATCTCCCATCTTTATTTACCAAGAAGACTATTCCCAGTATGTCCCTCGAGGTCACTATACGCGGTCAGAAAAGTTAAAAAATTATTTTAAAGCCTTTATGTGGTATGGTAGAATGAGTATGCTACTCAAAGGAACAAAGGACATATCACCGGGAGAAACTAACCAATTTAATGAAGAAGCTCTTATTTCAACTTATGATGCTAAAATCCAAACAATGCAAGCGAGCTTAATTACCTTAAAATTTGCAGAAAGTCAAGAAATAAAAGACAAATGGGATAAAATTTATTCAGTAACTGCTTTTTATGTTGGTTTATCCGATGATTTAGGACCGTATGAATATCTTGAAGCAATGAACTTTATTCTCAAAGAAGGATTTGATTTAAATGATTTAACTGAAAAAAACATAGAAAAGCTAAAAGTAAAATTAGCCGAATACAGGCCTCCAAAAATATTTGGTGGAACAGGTGATTGCGGAATAAACCCACCTTTTACCTTGAAGCAGGCCAATCAATGCTTAAAAAAAACAAAAGGGTTTAGATTGATGGGCCAAAAATTCATTCCTGATTCTTATATTTTTTCTAATTTAGTTGGTGTTTATACTGATGTTTATTCAGGCGATAAGCATTGTAGTCAAGTATTTACCTGCGTTATCTCTGGCGCTGGAAGATCTATCAGAGGATTTCCCAGAGGCTTAGATGTAATGGCAATGCTTGGTTCTAAAAGAGCTCAGGAGCTGCTGAATGAATTGGGGGATTCAAATTACAAAAAATACGATGAGGCCTATAAAAAATTAGAAACTGAATTTTTAAAATTCAATGAAAATGATTGGAATAAAAATCTTTACTGGGCATGGCTTCACGCCCTAAAGCCTTTGTTAACAGCGTTTGATGCTGGTTACCCAACATTCATGCAAACCAAAGCATGGCAGGATAAAGAATTAACTACTGCTTTAGCCTCATGGAGCGAGTTACGGCATGATACAATTTTATATGCCAAACAAAGTTATACAATGTTAGAAAGAGGTATTCTTCCTCCACCAGAAAAACCAGTTGTGGGATATGTTGAACCTGTTCCTATGTTTTATAATAAATTATTAGCCTTGACTAAAATGAGCACGAAAGGTCTTGAGAAAATGAATATCCTGAACAATTCAGCAAAGCATAGATTAGAAAGTTTAGAGAAAATTTTAGAGAGATTAGTTGAAATTTCCAAAAAAGAATTGGAGAATGAAAAGCTCGCTCAAGGCGATTATGAATTTATTGAAAATTTTGGAGAAATTTTAAATGAAACTATAGCAGAGGTTGAGGACAAAGCAAAAAAAACAACAATAATCTCAGACGTTCATACCGATAGTAATACCAAAAGTGTGCTGGAAGAAGGTATTGGTTACGTTAAATTAATAGTTGTTGCCTATAAACTCCCCGACGACAGAATTATTATTGGCACCGGACCTGTTATGAGTTACTACGAATTTAAACAGCCAATGAAAGACCGACTTACAGACAAGGAATGGAGAGAGTTACTAATTTCTAACCCTCCGGAAGAGCCGGAATGGACTTTTAATTTTATTGAGTAAAAACTACCCCCCCTAAAAAACACCTAAAACCCTCCCCTTTTTGTATAAAAAAGCTGAAAAACAGATAAATAATCAAGAATTAAGA
>CAZGDY010000059.1:0-5777 GCA_964524965.1 uncultured Clostridia bacterium | reverse complement strand
TTATCTTCAAATAATATTAAACAAGAAGAATTTAAACTTTTTTGTTTTTATCCCCCACTATACTTAAAAAATTGACCTAATTCTTGAAATACTATAAATTATACTAAGCTTTTCAAAAAATTAATATTACTATTATTATATTGAAAGAGTGAGTTTAATTCATTTAAAATAAGGAGAAATTTAGAAATGTATCAAAAAGTTAATCATGAAACCTTAAAATTTCTGACCGATTTATTTGGCAAAGATAGAGTCTTAGTTGATTCTGATCTTCTGGAAATGTATACCCACGATGAAACCTCTGGTTTAAAAGCTCAACCAGAGGTAGTTGTTAGAGCAACAACGGTGGAACAGATCTCAAAACTTATGAAATTTGCCAATGAGCGAAAAATCCCCATAACTCCGCGTGGCGCTGGTTATGGTCTTTCTGGTGGAGCAGTTCCTGTTTGGAAAGGAATAGTTCTCTCCCTGGAAAAAATGGACCAAATTCTGGAAATTGACGAGAAAAACCTTATGGTAACTGTTGAACCAGGTGTCATAACTGGCAAGCTCCATGAATCTGTGGAAGAAAAAGGTCTTTTTTATCCGCCGGATCCGGCCAGTCTTGATTCCTGCACTATTGGCGGGAATATAGCAGAAAATGCCGGTGGACCACGAGCTATAAAATACGGGGTAACTAAAGATTATGTTTGCGGACTGGAGGCTGTTTTACCTTCTGGTGAGATAATCCAATTGGGGGGGAAACTTGTCAAAAATGTCACCGGCTATGATTTAATTAATCTTCTTATTGGCTCTGAAGGTACTCTAGCTGTTGTAACTAAGGCAATTCTTCGTCTTATCCCTCTTCCCAAAGTAGACATAGACTTGTTAGTTGCTTTTAATGAATTCCAAGCTGCAGCAGATACGGTTTCCGCCATTATTGAACGACAGATACTTCCCTCCACCATTGAATTTATGGAGCAAGATTCCCTCCTCACCTGTGAAAAATATCTTAAGAAAAAACTCCCTATGCTTGAGGCTGCTGCTTTTCTCCTTATAAAATTGGATGGAAATAGGAAAGAGGATGTGGAAGCTCTCTGTGAAACTGTGGGTGAGATTTGTTTAGAACATAATGCGATCGATGTTTTAGTTGCCGGGGACCGTCCCACTCAGGATAGACTCTGGGAAGCAAGACGCATCATGGTTGAAGCACTCTCAGATAGAAGTCCCATCAACCGCATGGAAGATATTGTTGTTCCCCGGGCCCGGATAAATGATTTCTTACGGGAGATGAAAAAACTCCAGGAAAAATACGAATATCCAATCATCTGTTTTGGCCACTCCGGCGATGGAAATGTTCATGTTAATATCCTCAAAGAAAACCGTCCCCAGGATAAATGGGAAAAAACTATTCTTAAAATCAGTGGGGAAATTTTTGATATTGCTCTTGCTCTAAAAGGACAAATAACCGCCGAACACGGAGTTGGTGCCACTCGGAAAAGATATCTCAAAAAAGCAGTCGGTTCCAAAGTACTAAAGCTTTTTCGGGATATTAAACAGCTTTTTGATCCCAATAATATTCTCAATCCCGGCAAGATTTTCCCTGAGTAAAGATAAAACCGGATACTACTGATAAAATACTGTTTCAGATTTCTCAGGCATCATTATAAACAACTCTCGCAGCATCAGAACCTACTGTTGCCTCAGCTACAACTCCATATTTCTTAAATACTTCTCCAATAGAATTAAGCAGTTTATATACTTTATCTTCTCTTGAAGAGTGACCCATCAGTCCGATTCTCCAGGCTTTTCCACTGAATTTTCCCAGACCTCCGCCAATCTCAATGTTGTAATTTGATCTTATCTCTCCCCGAAGTTTACCTTCCTCTAAACCCTCGGGAAGATAGACGGCATGGAGCATAGGAAGCCTCTGGCTTTGTTCCTTGACTAAATAAGTAAAACCTAGTGCCTCAAGCCCAATTTGCAAAGCTATAGCATTTTTCCGGTGGCGCTGAAATCTTTTATCAAGTCCTTCTTCTAAAACTAATCTTAATCCCTCGTGCAAAGCATAAATCATATTTACGGGGGCAGTATGATGATATTTTCTTTTTTGTCCTTCATTCCAATAAGCCTCTATCATTCCTAAATCAAAGTACCAACTTCTTACCTTTCTGCCTCGAAGCTTTTTCATGGCCCTTTCATTTAAAGTAACGGGGGAAAGTCCCGGGGGCACACTAAGACATTTTTGAGTTCCGCTGTAAGCAGCATCAATTCCCCAATCCTCTATATTCACTTCTGTTCCCCCTAAAGATGTTACCGCATCAACTAAAAATAAGGCACCATTTTGATGAACAATCTTGCCAATTTCTTTCATATCCTGTTGATGTGCACCAGTGGATGTTTCTGCATGCACCAAGAAAAGCGCCTGACAACTTGTTTTAAGGAAAAGTTCCTTCACTTTTTCGGGTGTAACTACAGTTCCCCATTCTATATCAACAGGTATAACTTCTCCCCCAAATCGAGATACTGTATCGGCAATTCTTCCCCCAAAAACTCCGTTTTTGACAACAATTACTTTATCCTGAGGTTCAATAAGATTAGCCACTAAAGTTTCCATGCCGGAGCTTCCCGTACCAGAAACGGGAATACTCATCCGATTTTTAGTTTGACAAAGCATTCTTAACATATTTTGGGTCTCATCCATTATTTTGATGAACTCTGAATCGAGATGGCCTAAAGTCCTCGCGGACATCGCTCTTAAAACTTCTTCCGGCACATCACTCGGTCCAGGTCCATGTAAATGTATCGGTAAACTACGCTTATAAATTGGATCAACTTTCATCTTTTCCCCTCCTCTTATGATATGTTTAGTTAGTAGTATCTTTTTAGTTTAACACTTGTTATTCTAACCGCTAAATCCCTCTGGTATAGCCTTTAAAAAAGTTTTGGGACAAAAGTTTTCTTCACCAGCGCTATTGATAAATTCGACAGGATTTTAAGACAAACTAAATTCTACCAGAAAAAAAAGAATTTGCCAAAGGCTTTATTTGGCAGAAAATTATCTAAATGCTACTGGATGCACCTTTATAAGTTCCTTGAGCTTCGGAGGAAAAAAGGAGTAACTGCATCTTTCTTAGCTATTAGAGATAGCAAAGAAACAATAGATATATCCAAGGATAAATCAGAGCCAAAAGATGTTTACAATATCCTCATCAATCTCTGCTAATTCCTTTTCCTTCTGAAATGACAACATTTAAGTAAAGTAATCTTTGAAATTCGTAACAGCGATAAGGATGAAATTGAGGAGTAAGCAAGGATCACAATTTTTTGTCCAATACGCTTAATTTATCTAAAGAAAATTAGGTATGAGTTCTGGAATAGTAACAGGTTTTAGCAAGAGGTTAAGAACCCAAAAATAAAATCTTAGTATGATTAAAAGAAAAATCCCTGGCAGAGAAAAATTATTTCCTTCAGCCTTTTATGGTTGCAATTATTACCCGTACAATAGACACTACAATTCCCACTACCAGTCCAATGATCACTGCAATAAAAATTATAGTCAATATTACACTTAAAACCTGCGGGGCATAGGGGAAAGGTACTACGGTAAAATCAAAGGGAAATACAGTAAGGAAATTGAAAATAGTAGCAAGAGCAAATATAGAAAGAATAATAAAGAGGGCTTGATGTAAAAAGTATTTATCAAATATAATTTTAATTCCGTTACCCAGTATATATAAAATTAAGGTCACGCTCAAAATCGGCAAGACAACACCAAATCCATCAGTAAGGAGAGGTTCTCTTATCCACTGGCCAACGCCTTCCATTACCTCGTAGTGATAGTAGGCGATGTACTGATGAAAGAAGTTAACAAAGATCAAAATTATGAAATTCCAGGCAATAGCACTAGTATAGGAAACTAATCTTTGACTTCGGGTACGGGTGAAGTAATTATCTTTTTTAATTTTAATTTTTTCTCCCCAGCAAGTAACTTCATTTATGATATGATTAAAACCTTTTTTAGAGACATTTTTGTCCTTTTCTTGAAAGGGATGTTCCTTCTCAGTTTCAAAATAATTGGATACTTTTTCACCAAACTCCTGGGCTGCCTGTCCGGCCTGCTTAAATTTATTTTGTACTTTTTCATCCTTAAATTGGTCGGCAAAGGCTTGTGCTGTCTCTGTAACGCTCTTAGCAAATTCCTGAGCTTTCTCCTTTACCTTAGGATCCCTGAATATTTCACCCAAAGCACTACCAAGTTGGCCCACCATTTCCACAAAGCTTTCAGGAACACTTTTAGGGGAAACATTTTTTTTATTAGTCATATTCTTACCTCCTTTTTGTCCTTTATTCCACAAAGCCCTTCTCCCGTTCCATAGCTAAGATTAAGAAGAACCAGAGGATGGGAATTAAACCCATATCATACTACTAAGTATTCACTCCGAAAAGAGTATCCCACCCAATAATCAGACAATAGCAAAAAGTGGTAAAAATAGAGGGATAGATTACACGAGGCGAACATACCTTCCTTTAGTAAGAAATGGGTGTTATGAGGTACGTTGATTCTCTTTTTTTTTCTTTAGCTTTTGATATTCCTTTTCTATACTCATACTTTCGCTAAGAGGACCATAGACAGAAAGAAAATGAAATATGAGTCCGATACCCCATCCTCCAGCCGGAAACAAAAACCAAGGAAATTGTCTGGAGGTGATAAGGTTTATCAGTCCCAAAAACCCAATGACCACTATGTATACCACTAAATGGCGTTTAAACTCAACCCTTTCTTTGGCTATTTTTAGCAATTTTTCATCTTCCATGTACCCCCTCCTTTTATAATATGTTTAATTTGTAATATCTTTAGTTTAGCCCTTATTACTGTAACCGCTAAACTGCTATTATGTTTTTCTGATAATTTCAAGACTAACAAATGTTTTTAACTATTGTAATTACTTTTGATATTCTGTCACCCAGACCATCTACCGTTTTTCTTTTGTCATTTGGTGATAAATAAGGATACTTCAAGGTTATACTGAAAAATCGATGATTGATTAGCTCCTGTTACTTTTAATATATATAAATTTTTAGCTAAAATCAAATTCTCATCTTAAATATTTTTGACAAAGCTGGCATTTTGGGTAAGCTAAAATAACTTTTACCATTTTAAAATTGAAAAAGAAGTTAAATATAAACTCTAAGCTAAGACCTCCTAAAAGAAAAAAGTAGTATAGCAATAGGGAGTTTCATTTCCCTCTAACAACTCCCATCATCCATCCTTATCACAAAAGATGGATTTTGCTAAGTTTCCTAAAAAAGGACCAATTTTGTGTACTCTATCTTAATTGTTGGTATCATTATTTTCACTGGTTTTATCTTGGGGGAAATAGCTACCAAAATTAAACTTCCCAAAGTAACAGGCTACATTATAGCCGGGATAATCTTAAATCCCGGATTATTTCATTTCATACCTCAAGACTTTGTAAATCATACCAGTCTTATTACCAATATCTCCCTTGCCTTCATTACCTTTTCGGTAGGTAGCACTCTCCAATATGCTCGCATGAAAAAACTGGGAAAAAAAATCCTCTCCATAACTATATGTGAGGCTGAATTTGCATTTTTAATAATTACGATAGGCTTTCTGGCAATAACACCTTTTTTTATTCACCAAGTCGGTGTCAGTTGGGTTGCTACTTTTATCCCCTTAAGTGTACTCATCGGCTCTCTTGGATCGCCCACTGATCCCGCTGCAACACTTGCAGTTGCCCACGAGTACAAAGCTAAAGGAGAAGTTTCTTCGACTA
>CAZGDY010000058.1:1236-9961 GCA_964524965.1 uncultured Clostridia bacterium | reverse complement strand
CCGCAATCCGACGCTCTATCCGTCTGAGCTACAAGCGCATACCCGACAACAAAGGATATAGTTTATACTAAAAGTCAATATTTTTTCTATCGTAAAACCTCTTTTCCCTTTCTTTGCTGCATACTTTTTATCTTTTCTTCTATTTCCGTTTTCTTTTCTTTTTCAAAATCATTTTTTATCACAAAAGAAAGAGCTTCTAAATAATAATCAATAGCCCTCTGAGAGCTGACATCTTTTTCTGCTCTTTCTAAAAGATCATCTAAATCCATAACTTTTTGGAATCTTTCTATTTCGCTCTCCAACCTCTTAATCCGTGTTTCACTTCGGGAACGTTTAAGCTTTTGCAAAAAATTCATAACTTGCTCATGATAAAAGTCACAGCGAAATTTTAATTCATTTTTGGATTTTTTGACTCTTATCACTCTCCTGTTTCTTAAGTATAAGTAAAAAATGAGGACAACGACACCAATTAACGCTATCTGAAACATAATTACCTCCCTGCCCATATATTAAAAAACTTACTACTTTTATACTATATTATTGCGCCTTGGTCAAGTATAAATTAACACGTTTGTCCAGAGCAAGCTAATTACATCTAATCCTCTTCTTGACATCCCGTCTATATTTAATATTCTATAAATAAGAAGGTAGGACTGATGGTAGAAAGAAAAGTATTATTCATAATCGTAGATGGGATGGGAGATAGAGCAGTAAAAGATGGTAAAACTCCGCTTCAGCTAACCAAAAAACCTGCTTTAGATGATTTAACAGCAAAAGGCGCCACGGGACTTATGAACACTCTGGGACCCGGAATAATTCCAGGAAGTGATACAGCACATCTTGCCTTATTGGGATATGAGCCTGATATCTACTATAAAGGCCGAGGAGCTTTTGAGGCATTAGGAGTAGGTTTTGATTTGAAAGAGGGAGATGTAGCTTTTAGATGCAATTTTGCCACTGTAGATGATAATTTTCAGATAATCGATCGGAGAGCTGGCAGACTAAAAGATGAAGGTTCTATTTTAGCCTCGTCTCTACAAAACATCGTTATAGATGGAATTGAGATAAAATTTGCCTCATCCACAGAACACCGGGGAGTTCTAATATTGAGAGGAGATGGGCTTTCAGCACTCATTTCTGATACTGATCCCCACTCTGCGATAAAAGCACCCCCTTTGCTATCAAAACCGTTAGACAATACAAGGCAGGCAAAAAAAACTGCTTTAGTAATAAATAAATTTATTAAAAAAAGCTGGGAGATTCTTCGCTCTCAACCCTTAAATAAAGAAAGAGAAAAACAAGGAAAAATACCTGCTAATATTGTTCTCACTCGAGGAGCAGGAGTATATGAAAAAGTAGATTCTCTTAAACAGCGCTATGGTATAACCTCCTGTTGTATCGCCGGATCGGCGCTTTATAAAGGCGTAGCCCGCTATGCAGGAATGGATATTTTAAAAGTAAAGGGAGCAACAGGGAGAATCGATACTGACATTGAGGCAAAAGCAAAAGCTGCAGCGCAAGCACTTAAAAAATATGACTTTGTTTTTATTCATATTAAAGGTACCGATAATGCCAGTCACGACGGAAATCTAAAAAACAAAATGTTAATGATTCAAAAAGTAAACCAGCTAGTCGATATTTTAAAAAAAGAGGATGCCTGGTTTGTTATTACTGCTGACCACTCCACTCCCCTGCGCTTAAAAAGACACAGTGCTGACCCGGTTCCTGTAATGATTTACGGAGAAGGAGTAAGAAAAGATAAAGTTAGCTGTTTTGACGAAGTATCTGTAGCCTGTGGTTGTTTAGGATACCTTGAAGGAATCAGCCTGCATCGATTAACAATGGACTTAATGGGCTGCGGACACATGGTAGGATCTTAATCAAATAAGATATAGAGGTGAGTAAGTTGGTAGAAGTAAAAGTGGTTAATGTGGCAATAGACATAAAATCAAAAATGCCCGTAATTGTACTCAAAGAAAAAAAAGGTGATAAAACTCTGCCTATTTGGATTGGACTTTTTGAAGCTCAATCAATTGCTCTGGCCATGGAAAATATTAAACCACCACGTCCTCTCACCCACGACTTAGCTAAATCTCTTATTGAAAAACTTAAGGGGAAAGTGAATAAGATAGTAATAAGCGATTTAAAAAACAATACCTTCTACGCTAAAATCCTAATCAAGCAAAACGGGGAAGATATTCAAGTTGATTCTCGTCCCAGCGATGCCATAGCTCTTGCTTTAAGACTTCAAGTTTCTATTTTTATTGAAGAAAAGGTTATGGACAAAGTATCTGTAGGTTCAAGCCCGATTGCTGAAAAAGAAGTAGAGGATTTCAAGAAAAAACTTAAGAATTTAAAACCTGAAGATTTTGGTCTTTAGATCTTCTTTTTTTTAAAACAGTTGGCGTTTCTAATTATATTAATCAAACCTCACATTTAGAAAAAAAGTAAGTACCTGCCAACAGCATCAACGCACAAAACACTATTATCACAACAAAATCTATAATTATAGAAAAATGGAAAATTCCCAACATTATTCCTCTCAGCGCATCTACTCCATAAGTAAGAGGATCTAAGTACATTGAAAAACTAAGCCAGGAAGGTAGCCCCTTTAAGGGGAAAAGAGCCCCCGATAAGAAAAAAATAGGCATAATAATAAAATTCATCACTATCTGAAAACCATGCATATCTTCCATTTTAGATGCAAAAGCTACTCCCATCCCAACAAACCCAATTCCGATTAAGCCCATAAAACCTAAGCAAAGTAAAAACTGTAAAATACTTTTAAACCTGAAACCAAAAAGGTGAGCAATCAATAAAATACTGAGGGCCTGAAGGATAGTGGTGGTCATTCCCCCCATAATTCTTCCCAACACTAAAGAAAACCTGGACACAGGAGCAACCATTATCTCTCTTAAAAAACCAAACTGGCGATCCCAAAGAATAGAAAGACCAGCAAACATTGATGAAAAAAGAAGAGTCATTGCTACGAGCCCTGGTACTAAAAATTGAAGATAGTCCAACCCTTGCATATCAACAGCAGCAAACCTCATTGAAGATTTAAATCCTACTCCCAAAATAGCCATAAAAAAAAGGGGCTGAACAATATTTCCTATAATTCTTGATTTAGCCCTGGTGAAAGTTTTAAGTTCTCTTAACCAAAGAACATAAATGGCCTGAAAAGATATTACTCTCATTTTCTTCTCCATGACCTTACTTTAGCACTTATTTTCTCTCGAGAAGACCCCTCTTCTTCTCTAATCGTCTTACCAGTAAAATGGAGAAAGACATCCTCTAAGGTTGGTCGGCGCAAATTAACCAGTTCTACTTTTAAAGCATTTTTTTGAGCAAGATCAATTAGAAATGGTATCCTTTCATCCCCTTTGCTTACTTCAAGATGAACTAACCCATCATCATTTACTCGTCTGCCACTTACCCACTCAAAAGGTAAGGTAAGTTGTATCATCTTCTCGGGAGAAGGCACCTTCATAGAAATTACATCCTTAGCCACAAGATTTTTAAGATTCTCTGGTCTGTCCCTAACCAAAATCTTTCCTCTATCAATTATACCTACTTTATCACAAAGAATGTCAGCCTCATCCATATAATGAGTGGTAAGTAAAATAGCAATTTTTTCCTGCTTATTTAATAACTTGATATGGTCCCAAATGGTGTGCCTTGTTTGAGCATCTAAACCCAGTGTTGGTTCATCAAGAAAGAGCACTCGGGGATAGTGCATAAGACCTCTAGCTATTTCCAGTCTTCGGCACATTCCTCCAGAATAATATTTAACCAGGGTATCCCGCTTATTCCAAAGCCTTACTAAGTGAAGCACTTGTTTTATTCTTTCTTTTCTTAAATTTCTCTTCATTCCGTAAAGACGAACGTGAAAATCAAGGTTTTCTTTTCCGGTAAGCCTATCATCTAAAGCCTGGTCCTGGAAAACAATCCCAATGGACCTTCTCACCTTATCAGGCTCTTTTATCACATCGTATCCCCATACCTTAGCTTTACCACTAGTTGCTCTTAAAGCAGTGGATAAAATTCTAATAGTGGTGGTTTTCCCAGCTCCATTTGGTCCCAAGAGACCGAATATCTCTTGTTCTTTAACCTCAAAGGAGAGATTATCTACTGCCTTAAACCCATTAAAATTTTTTGTTAGATTATCAACCTGTATAGCTTGCATTTCTCATCCAAATTTTATTAAAGTAAGAGAAATTTAAACATATTTTTTATTAATTTCTATATATTCTTCCGTTAAGTCGCATCCCCAAAATCTGGTTCCACACGTACCTTGATTAAGTTTGATTAAAATAGTTATCTTTTCGCTGCTTAAGCTTTCCCTTACCTTAAGCAGGTCTTCTCCTGCTGATTGGCCATTTTTAACAACTAAAATATTGTTAATTAAAACATCTATTTTTTCTGGTTTTATCTTAGTGTGCGCCGAACCAAGAGCAGCCATTATTCTTCCCCAGTTGGGTGATGCGCCAGCAATAGCTGTTTTTACCAGATTAGAATTGGCTACAGAGGTCGCTATGCGTCGGGCATCCTTAGGAAAAGAGGCGCCTTCCACTCTTACTTCAAACATCTTAGTGGCACCTTCTCCGTCCTTAACCATGAATTTTGCAAGATAAAGACAAAGAAAATTTAAATTTTGACAAAATTCCTCAAAATTTTCATCTTTTACTCTTAAAGTAGGTTTTTTTCTCCAGGTTTTAATTTGTTTATTAGCAGCTTTACCATTTGCTAGAATAATTACTGTATCGTTTGTGCTCATATCTCCATCAATGCTTATTTGATTAAAAGAGTTATTTACTGCCTTTTGCAAAGCTTCTTTTAGGGCATCAGGAGTTATACAGGCATCAGTAGTAATAAAACAAAGCATAGTAGCTAAATTTGGAGCTATCATCCCTGCTCCCTTAGCAATTCCCCCCATTCTGACCTTTTTTCCCCCTTGTCCAGGAATGTTTGTTTCAAGTGCAATTTCTTTAATACCCTTATCAGTTGTGAGGATAGCTTCTGCTGCCTGGTAACTCCCCTTAGAAGAAAGAGATTGGGCAGCCATTTGAATACCTTTTTCTATCTTATCTATCGGTAATTGTTTACCTATTACTCCGGTTGAAGCTACTAAAACTTCCTCAGAGCTAATATTAAGCTCTTTAGCTGCTATTTCACACATTTTCTGCGCATTTTTAAACCCTTGCTCTCCCGTACAAGCATTAGCGTTTCCACTGTTAGCTACAATTAGTCGCGTCTGCCCTTTCCCCAGGTTTTTTTGGGAAAGCAAAACCGGTGCAGCCTTTACCTTGTTTGTGGTAAACAAACCAGTTGCCACCGCCGGAAATTGAGAGAAAATTAAGGCAAGGTCAAGCTTGCTCTTTTTTATCCCACAAGACACTCCCGACGCTTTAAATCCTAAAGGGGCCGTTAAACCTCCTTTAATCTCTATCAATATTTTTCTCTCCTTTTTTACTTAAGACCCAAATCCTCCTGGAAGCCACACATCAAGTTCATATTTTCAATAGCCTGTCCTGCTGCTCCTTTAACTAAATTATCAATTGCTGAGATTACAATCACTTTATTAGTTCTTTTATCAACACTTAACCCAATCCTGCACCTATTAGAGAAAAGGACTTCTTTAGTATGAGGAAACTCGCCCACAGGTAAAACCTCAACAAAAGGTTCCCCTTTGTAAAATTTAGCATAAATATCTACTATCTCCTGGGTATCTAGTTTTTTTACCATATCTGCATAGCAGGTAGAAAGAATACCCCGGTTTACAGGAATAAGATGGGGAATAAAAGTAAGATTCACTTTATCTTCAGCAATCTTAATGAGTTCCTGTTGCATTTCCGGAAGATGCCTGTGCCCTGCAACCTTATAGGCATTTATATTTTCATTAACTTCCGGAAAATGAGTTTGCCGGGTAGGAGTTCTACCTGCTCCTGATACTCCAGCCTTAGAATCTACCACCAGACTTTCTTTCTTAATTAATCTTTCTTTAAATAAAGGAGCAAGAGCCAGAATAACTGAGGTAGGATAACACCCCGGATTTGCTACCAGCATAGCTTGTTTTATTTCATCTCTGTAAAATTCCGGAAGACCGTAGATAGCTTTAGACAAAAGATCCTCTCGGGGGTGATGAATTCCATACCAGTTAAAATAAACTTTAGGGCTTTCCAGGCGAAAATCTGCCGAAAAATCAACAACCTTAATTCCATTATCGAATAGCTGACCTACTACCTCAGCAGACTTTCCGTGAGGAAGAGCAGCAAAGACAAAAGGAGAAGTGATCTTTTTAAGGTTTAAATGCTGACAAACTATATCACAGGTAATAGCAGGATAAACCTGACCGATTTTTTCCCCGGCAAAGCTTTCTGAAGTTAAAAGTTCTATTTCAACTTTTGGGTGAGATAATAAAAGCCTCACCAGTTCTGCTCCAGCATATCCAGTAGCCCCAATTATTGATACTTTTATTTTATATTCCATTTTTTCTTAAACTCTTTTAATATTTTTCTCAATTCTTCCTCTAAAACCGCAGTTTCAGAAACGAAAGAAGAAACCTGTTCAAGAACCTCTCCTGTGGATTCATCTAACCAACTACTTAAGCCTTTTTGTTTAATCTCTTGAATCTGTGTTTTCTTTTCAGGTGCTGATAAACTCTCCCACCCTTTATTATTCTTATTCATGGCTCTTCGCATCCGTCGGGGAAGATATTTACCCATCGTAGTTTTCATTGAACTCGTATATTCTGTGATTATCTGCTCGAAGTCTTCCTCACTAAATCTTTCCTTTTTTTTCTTTTTCCGAAAAAGCATAGATTCCCTCTCTTATCTTTTGTATTGTAGTATAATAGTATAAAAAATCGCCTGTTCGTCAAATACAAATAACTCTTGACATAACGCTCTGAGTTGAATAATATAAGTATCGTTGCTGTGCCGGCGTAGCTCAAAGGAAGAGCGGCTGATTCGTAATCAGCAGGTTATAGGTTCGACTCCTATCGTCGGCTTTCAAAAAAACTAAACTGGACAAGACTAGGACATTTTAAAAAAACAAAGCTTATCGACAACAATCTTGAGATTAAAACTTCAGCCTTAAATAAATGTGAAAAAATGAGAGATTCAACTTATAACCCACAAAAAATTGAGAAAAAATGGCAATCCTACTGGGAGAAAAAAAAGATTTTTGCCTGCTACCCTGATAAAGGTAAAAAATACTACATGTTGGAAATGCTTCCCTACACTTCTGGTGATGTCCACATCGGTCATGTTCGCAATTATACAATAGGGGATGTAATTGCTCGCTATAAGAAAATGCAGGGCTACAATGTTCTCCATCCTATTGGATTTGATGCCTTTGGTCTTCCGGCGGAAAACGCAGCAATAAATAAAGGAATACATCCCCGGGAATGGACTTACAATAACATAAAAAATTTCCGTCCTCAGCTTAAACGATTGGGACTTTCGTATGACTGGAATAGAGAAATTATAACCTGCGATAAAGATTATTATCGTTGGAATCAGTGGTTTTTCCTGAAATTTTACCAAAAAGGACTTGTCTATCAAAAAAAAGCTTCCGCTAACTGGTGCCCTAATTGTTGCACTATCTTAGCTAACGAACAAGTAATTGATGAAAATTGTTATCGTTGTGAAAGCCCTGTTGTTCAAAAAACTCTTAACCAATGGTTCTTTAAAACCACTAACTACGCTGATGAATTATTAGAAGAAATAAAAAATATCGAAAACTGGCCTGTTATGGTAAAAAAAATGCAGATTAACTGGATAGGAAAAAGCGAAGGAATGCAAATTAATTTCCAGATGGCCGATAATGGAAAAAAAATACCTGTTTATACTACCCGTCCGGATACTATATTTGGAGCTACTTATCTGGTACTTTCTCCCTCGCATCCCCTCTCAGAAGAAATGGTCAAAGATAATTCTTTTCTTCGGTCTGAAGTTGAAAAAATGAAGAAAGAACAGTTAATCAAAGGAGAGGTAGAAAAAAGAGGTATTTTTACTTCCTTTTGGGCTATCAACCCTGTTAATAACGAAAAAATTCCTATCTGGATAGCAAATTATGTATTAATGGGGTATGGCACTGGAGCTATAATGGCTGTTCCTGCTCATGATGAACGAGATTTTGAGTTTGCCCTCAAATATAACCTTCCAATTAGAGCAGTAGTTTTTCCTTCTGATAAAAACCCCTCAGGAGAAAATTTAAAAGAGGCTTATTTAGGAGAAGGAAAAATGGTGAACTCTGCTCAATTTAACGGAATATTCAGCCAAGAAGCCAGAAAAAAAATGAGTGAATGGATGAGGTTAAAGCAAATAGGCTCTTCTCAAATCCATTATAAGTTGAGGGACTGGTGTATTTCCCGTCAACGCTACTGGGGAACTCCCATCCCCATTATCTTTTGTCCAAAATGTGGAGTTGTTCCTGTGCCCGAGAAAGACCTTCCGATAGAGCTTCCCTTTGATGTGGAAATCACGGGCAAGGGAGGTTCTCCCCTTAAAAAGGTAAAATCTTTCCTTGAGTGTCGCTGTCCCACCTGTGGAGAAAAAGCGGAAAGAGAAACTGACACCATGGATACTTTTGTTGATTCCTCCTGGTATTTTCTCAGGTACACCAGCTTAAAAAGAGAAAACTTACCCTTTGATTCTCAGGAAATAGATTATTGGATGCCCGTAGACCAATACGTAGGGGGAATTGAACATGCTATTCTTCA
>CAZGDY010000058.1:0-1136 GCA_964524965.1 uncultured Clostridia bacterium | reverse complement strand
ATTATTGGATGCCCGTAGACCAATACGTAGGGGGAATTGAACATGCTATTCTTCACCTGCTTTATTCCCGCTTTTTTACTAAAGCATTAAGAGATATTGGTTTATTGAAGATAAAAGAGCCTTTTACTAGACTTTTCACGCAAGGAATGGTTGTCAAAGACGGAGCAAAGATGTCTAAGTCAAAAGGAAATACAGTTGAACCTAGCCCAATAATTGATCAGTACGGAGTTGATACTCTCAGAGGTTTTATTCTTTTTGCTGCTCCACCTGAGGCTGACCTTGAGTGGAAAAAGAAAGGGTTAGAAGGGGTAAATAGATTTCTTTTGCGCGTATGGAAATTGGTAACCAGGCAAGCTAAGAATTGGAAAGATGAGTTAAAAGATATCTACCAGGAAGAAAAAAAAGGTAAAGAAAAAGAGCTGCAAAGAATTATTCACAAAACTATAGAAAAGGTAACTCAGGATATTGAAGAACGTTTCCGTTTTAATACAGCTTTAGCCTCTCTTATGGAACTGGTCAATTATCTTTATCGTTATCCGGAAAAAGAAAGTGGCATTTTTGGAGAAGCTCTTCAGATATTGATTTTACTTCTTTACCCTTTTGCCCCACATCTAACTCAAGAACTGGCCGATAAAATGGGTTACCAAGAAGAATTATCTCACCAAAAGTGGCCAGAATATAAAAAATCTTTCTTAAAAAGTGAAAAAATAACCTTAATAATTCAGATAAATGGAAAACTAAGAGACAAACTCATAATTTCCCCTCAGGAAAAAAAAGAAGTAATAGAGGAAAAGGTTTTAAACCGAGATAAAGTGAAAAAATATACCCAAAACAAATCCATCCAAAAAATAATTTATATCCCCGGAAAACTTATAAACATTGTAGTAGATTGATGTGGAATATGAGAAGAGAAGAACAATTAATTCTTCTCCTTATAGTTAGTGCTTTCGCTGTAGGTCTGGGGATAAAGTTCTTGAGAGAAAAACCTGCCGAACCTCCTTTGCCCCCTCCCCCATTGATAAGAGTAAAAATCTATGGAGCGGTAAAGAACCCTGGGTACTACAAAATACCGGAGAACTTTTCTGTGAAAAAAGTAATTGAGAAGGCTGGAGGGTCTCTACCCTGGGCTGATTTAT
>CAZGDY010000057.1:0-10107 GCA_964524965.1 uncultured Clostridia bacterium | reverse complement strand
CTAAGATAGTAAGTAATTGGATAATGAGCGATTTTATGAGACTTTTAAAACAAGAAAAGATAACTAAAATAAAGATTAGTCCGGCAGGAATGGCTAACCTTTTAACAGAAATAGAAAAAGGAACACTTTCTGCAACTATGGCAAAAGAAGTAATGGAGCAAATGTTTAAAACAGGCAAGGGAGCGAGTCAGATAATAGAAGAAAAAGGAATGCGACAAATAAGCGATGAACAAAGTCTGGATAAATTAGCAGAAAAAGTAATTCAGGAAAATCCAAAAGCAGTAAAAGATTGGCAAGAAGGTAAATATCAGGCAATTAAATTTTTAGTGGGCCAACTAATGAGAAAGGCAAAAGGTAAAGCCAATCCTCAAATGGCCAATCAAATAATTGAAAAAAAACTTAAAAACTTTTCTGGAAAAATTAAATGAAAAAAGATTTTATATCTATTTGGAATTTAAAGACTAAGGAAATTCATGAAATTTTTCACTTAGCAGAGGATTTGCGAGACATTACATCTAAAAAAGATGGCTCCTATCAACCTTTAAAGGGAAAAACTTGTGTCCTTATTTTTGAAAAACCTTCTACCAGAACAAGGGTTTCCTTTGAGGTAGCAGCTTATCAATTGGGAGCAGCCTCCATTTTCTTATCAGCTCAGGATATTCACCTGGGAAAAAGTGAATCTCTGGAGGATACAGCCAAAGTTCTTTCCAGATACGCTCAAGCAATAGTCATTCGCACTTATGAACAAAAAAGAGTGGAAAGATTTGCCAAAACTGCAGATATTCCCGTAATCAATGCTCTTACCAATCTTTTGCATCCCTGCCAGGTGATGGCCGATTATTATACGCTTTGGCGAGAGGGAAAACTAAATCAAAATATGAAAATGGCTTACGTGGGAGATGGAAACAATGTTTGCCATTCCTTAATTTTAGGAGCTGCAAAATTAGGGGTTGAGCTAATAATTGCCAGTCCAGAAAAATATAAGCCCCAATCTTTATTCATGAAGAAAATAAAGGGAAAAGAATTAAAAAAAAGAATAACAATAACTACAAACCCGGAGATTGCAGTGGAAAAAGCTGATGTAATCTATACTGATGTCTGGGTGAGCATGGGTCAAGAAAAAGAAAAGGATGAGAAAGAAAAAATTTTTAAACCATATCAGGTGAATAAATCGCTATTATCTTTAGCCAAACCTGATGCTATGGTGATGCACTGTCTGCCTGCTCATCGAGGTCATGAAATCACTGATGAGGTTATCGACGGGAAAAACAGTATAGTATGGGAACAAGCAGAGAACAGACTTCACATCCAAAAAGCTTTACTAATTAAACTAATGAGCTGAAAAAGCAAGATCAAAAACAGATATCTAAGGTGACAAAAATAGACCTGCTTTTTTTAAATAAAACTAAAGGGTGTTTTGAATGGAAAAGATAAAAAAAATTGTTTTGGCCTACTCTGGAGGCCTGGATACTTCTGTGATGCTTCACTGGTTGAAGGAAAAATATGAAACCGAGATTGTAACCTTCACGGCCGATTTAGGACAGGGACAGATGTTAAAGGAAATTAAAGAAAAAGCGGAAAAAACAGGAGCAGTGCGATCTTATATTAAAGACTTGCGGGAAGAATTTGCTCTAAATTATGTTCTTCCTGCCTTAAAAGCTGGAGCACTTTATGAAGGAAAGTATCCTCTGGCAACTGCTTTGGCTCGACCGCTTATTGCTAAAGAACTTATCAAAATTGCAGAAAAAGAGGGAGCTGAGGCTATTGCTCACGGGTGTACCGGTAAAGGAAATGACCAAGTGAGATTTGAGATTACAATCCAGGCAATCTCTCCTCAAATTAAAATTCTTGCTCCAGTAAGAGAATGGGAGCTTACTTCCAGGGAAGAGGAAATAGAGTATGCCAAAGCTCATCATATCCCTCTTGAGGCTAAAAAAAACTCTGCTTATTCAATTGACCGTAACTTATGGGGAATAAGTGTAGAGTGTGGACCACTGGAAGACCTCTGGCAAGAGCCTCCTGCAAATAGTTTTCAAATTATTCAGAATTTAGAAAATGTTCCCTCAAAACCCACTTACCTAAAAATTGATTTTGATAAAGGTTCTCCAATAGGAATAAACGGGGAAAAATACCCATTAGTCGAATTAATCCAGATATTAAATCAGGTAGGAGGAGAAAATGGAGTGGGTAGAATCGACACTTTGGAAAACAGATTGGTAGGAATTAAATCCAGAGAGATATACGAGGCGCCAGCTGCTGTTATTCTCCATCAAGCTCATCAGGAACTTGAGAGTTTAACTCTTGATAAAGATGTTCTTCATTTCAAACCCTTAATCTCCAACCACTATGCCAGGTTAGTTTACAACGGACTCTGGTGTTCTCCCTTGCGAGAAGCGTTAGACAGTTTTATCACAACAACGCAAAAATGGGTTACAGGCGCAATCAAGGTCAAACTTTTTAAAGGAACTTGCCAAGTAGTGGGAAGGAAATCTCCTTTTTCCCTTTATAATCTGAAACTTGCTACTTACACCAAAGAGGATATTTTTGACCAAAAGGCTGCCCCTGGATTTATCCATCTTTGGGGACTACCTATTACAACTTTAACTAAAGTGAGGAAAAAACAATGATTCCCCGTTACACTCTTCCTCAAATGGAGGAAATTTGGACCGAAGAAGAAAAATTTAAAATATGGCTAACTATTGAGCTTTTAGTATGTGAGGCCTGGGCTAAATTAGGGAAAATACCTCTCCAAGAAGTCGATGAAATTAAAAAAAAAGCAGGGTTTAGCAAAGAAAAAATTGAAAAAATCGAAAAACAAGTAAAACACGATGTAATAGCTTTCCTTAGTGATCTTTCCGACCGGGTAGGACCTTCTTCTAAATATATTCATTTTGGACTTACCTCATCGGATATCTTAGATACAACATTAGCCGTCCAGTTAAAAAGAACATCTAAAATAATTATTGCTGATATTGAAAAATTATTAAAAATATTAAAGAAAAAAGCTCATGAGCATAAAGATACCATTATGATGGGAAGAACCCACGGAGTTCATGCTGAGCCTATTACTTTAGGATTAAAATTTGCCCTATGGCACCAAGAAGTTGAAAGAAGCTTAAAAAGGATAAAAAGAGCCAGCGAGGAGATAGCTTTTGGGAAAATATCAGGAGCAGTAGGAACTTACGCTCATCTTGACCCTGAGATAGAAAAGTGGGTTTGTGAAAAATTAGGACTAAAACCATCTCCGATATCCAATCAAATAATCCAAAGAGACAGACACTGTTTTTACCTGAGTAACTTGGCTATACTCGCCTGTTCCTTAGACAAATTTTGCTTGGAGATAAGGGGACTGCATCGCACAGAAATTCGAGAAATAGAGGAAGGGTTTAGCATAAAACAAAAAGGTTCCTCAGCTATGCCTCATAAAAAAAACCCAATAATTTGCGAGAGAATCTGCGGTCTTGCCCGGATTATGCGGTCTAATTTGCAAGCAGCTCTGGAAAATATTGCCCTTTGGGGCGAAAGAGATATTTCTCATTCATCCTGCGAAAGAGTTATTCTTCCTGATTCTACAATCCTGATGAATTATATGTTGGTAAAGTTTATCGAACTTATGGAAAACCTGCGCTTATACCCGGAAAATATGAAAAAAAATCTAGAATTATCAGGAGGGGTCTTCTTTTCTCAAAGATTAATGCTTAAACTCATCGAAAAAGGACTATCGCGTGAGGATGCCTACAAGTTGATTCAAAAAAATACAATGCGTAGCTGGGAGGAAAAGAAAAATTTTAAAGAAATAGTTGAAGAAAATAAAGATATTCGCACCCTTCTTAGTGAAAAAGAAATAAAAGAACTTTTCCAGTTAAAATATTATACCAGATACGTAGATGAAATTATGGAAAAATTAAGGATGCTATAAAATGCCAACAATTATACACCCTACAGCCTTAGTGGAAGATGGAGCAAAATTGGGAGAAGAAGTTGAAATTGGTCCTTATTGCATAATTGGAAAAAATGTAAAAATCAGTGGGGAAACCAAAATCAGCTCCGGAGTATCGATCCAGGGATGGACAAAAATAGGCAAAAGATGCCAAATACTCCAAGGTACAGTAATAGGCACACCGGCTCAAGATGTGCATCATAAAGGGGAAAAAAGCTTCGTAGAGATCGGAGACGACAACTTAATCCGGGAATATGTAACTATTCACCGAGGAACAAAAGAGGGAAGCACAACTCATATAGGCAACAGTAATTTCCTGATGGCTTACTGTCACGTAGCTCACAACTGCTGGGTGGGAAATGAAGTAGTAATAGCTAATATGGGGACTCTTGCCGGTTACGTCAGAGTAGAGGACAAGGCAATAATCGGGGGGTTAAGCGCAATACATCAGAATGTAAGAATAGGGACCTTAGTTATGATTGGAGGATGTACCAAAATCATTAAAGATATTCCTCCTTTTACTTTAGCCGATGGCAACCCTGCTTCTCTTCATGGATTAAACGTAGTGGGGCTACGACGAGCAGGATTTACTGCTACTACCCGCGGTTCTCTAAGTAAAGCCTATAAAATACTTTTCAGAACAGGATTGAATACAACGCAAGCTTTAAAAAAAATAGGAGATGAACTGGAGAATATTAATGAAATTAATTATTTATGCAATTTTATTAATACATCTCGAAGAGGAATCTCTAAGGAAAAAGACAAAAGGTATTAATGTATATCACCAGGGCTCTCCTCTTGGGAATAGTTCAGGGACTTACCGAATTTCTACCTGTAAGTAGTTCAGGCCATTTGGTTCTACTTCAAAATTATTTAGGCTTCAAAGAACCCGCTGTCTTTTTTAACATTCTTTTGCATGTAGGAACCTTGGCTGCTGTGATAGTTTTTTTTAGAAAAGAACTTTCCCTGATAATGCTCTCCCTTGTAAAATTTAAAACCAAGGATAAAAGAGTTTTATTTTATCGTCAGATTACCCTGGCTCTTATTCTGGGAACAATACCTACTGTTCTTTTAGGACTTATTTTCTATAAGATGAAAGATTTTTTTATTCAGGGAACTTTCATCACTGCTATAATGCTTCTTTTTACCGGAGTGTTTTTGCAGGTAGGAGAAAAATTTTCCACTTCTAAGTCCCAAAAAAAACAAAAAATAAGCATTAAGGATGCCCTAATTATTGGCTTAATGCAAGGAATAAGCTTAATCCCAGGAATATCCAGATCGGGGATTACCATATCTTCTGGATTGATGAGAGGTTTGAAGAGAAAATTATCTTTTCAGTATAGCTTTTTTCTTTTTCTTCCTACAGTGATCGGTGCTTTAATTTTGGAAGTTAGAGAAGTAAAAACAATCCCCACTCAATTTTTCCTCCCTTATTTAATCGGAACTTTAGCAGCTTTCATAATCGGATTGGGAGCATTAAAAGCTCTCAAGAAGATACTAATGGGGAAAAAGCTGACCATCTTCTCTTGGTACTGTTGGATTTTAGGGGGAGGAATACTTCTATGGGAGACAGTCAAATTGATAAAATAGGTAAATCTATTTGGAGCAAGGTCTACTTGAATAATCTTTGTAGCACCAAACTCTCTTGACAATACTCGGAAGTAGAATAAAATTTGAGTTGAGCTAAAGGGAGGTAAATCCTACCATACCAAAAGAAAATTACACTAAACCAGTTGGGGCTAAGAAAAAAGAAAAGGCTATCCTGGTAGCTTTAGACACAATTGAAAAGAATAAACAGAGTTGGGGAGTGGAAGATTCCTTGGACGAACTCTCCCAATTAGTACGAACAGCAGGAGGCCTTGTTCAGGTAAGAATTATTCAAAAAAAATCAAAACCAGACCCTACATTTTATGTAGGAAAAGGCAAGGTGGAAGAAATAGCTCACCTCTGTCAAGAACTTAATACAGAAGTAGTTGTTTTTGACGACGAGTTAACCCCCTCCCAACAAAAAAATTTTGAAGAAAAAATTGGAGTAAAGACTGTTGACCGTACCCAACTTATTCTGGACATATTTGCTTTAAGAGCAAATTCAGCAATGGGAAAAATTCAGGTTGAGCTTGCTCAAATGACCTACCTTCTTTCTCGATTAAAAGGGAAGGGAATACTACTATCTCGTCTGGGTGGAGGTATAGGAACTCGAGGACCAGGTGAGACTAAACTGGAGGTTGATCGAAGAAATATTAAAGAATATATAACAAAATTAAAACAAAAAATAAAAAAAATAGAAAAACAGCGTTGGGTAATCAAGAAAAAAAGAGATGAATGGTGGACAGCGTCATTAATAGGATATACAAACGTGGGAAAATCCACCCTCCTCAATTATTTAGCAAAAACAAAGATTAAAGTTGATAACAAATTATTTGCTACTCTTGACCCCACCACAAGGAAAGTAACTCTTCCCAACAATCAAGTAATTCTTTTAACCGATACCGTAGGATTTATAAATAAATTGCCACATCATTTGGTAGCGGCATTTCGGGCGACTCTTCAAGAAGTAGAAGAAGCAGATATTCTCATCAACGTTCTGGATGCCTCTCACCCTAAAGTGATGGAACAAAACCAAGCTACCTATTCCGTGTTAAAAGAACTCAATGCCTGTGATAAACCAGTAATTAACGTCCTCAATAAAATTGATCTTATTCAAAACAAAACCAAAATAGAAAGAATAAAACGCGCTTTAAATTCTCCCGTATCAATATCAGCTTTAAAAGGATTCGAATTAAAAAAACTTTTAAACTGTATAGACACAGCCTTAGATAGCTTAAGAGTGGAAATTATGTTTTCCTTTCCCTACGAAAGAAACGACTTAGTATCTCTCATTTACAAAAAGGGAAAGGTCAAGAATAAAAAATATTTGAATGATAAAGTAGTTATCCAGGCAAAGGTTGCTCCAGTTTTGGCTGAAAAATTAGTTCAATATAGAAACGAAGGTGAGATAAATTAAAAACAAGCATTTAAATAGATGACAATTACCAAATATACTGGGAGACTGTTGTATAATTATGTTGATATACTGGTATGCTGATATAATGGTAAGATTGCTCAAAGATGTAATGGCTACCAACTTTATTTAGTATTAAAATATTGCATTTGCAAAAAAAAGAAGGAGATTAGACAATGAAAATAAGTTTAGCTTCAGATCATGGTGGATTCAAACTAAAAGAGGAGATAAAAAAATTTCTCCAGGAAAAAAACATTCAATGCCAGGATTTTGGAACTTACAGTGAGGAACGCACTGATTATACAGATTGGGGAAAAGCTGCTGTTAAAGCAGTAATAGAAGGGAATTTTGACCGATGTATCCTTATATGCGGGACAGGACTGGGAATGAACATTACAGCTAATAAATTCCTTGGTATCAGAGCTACTCCCTGTTATGACCTTTACGCTGCAAGAATGTCCAGAGAACATAATGACTCCAATGTACTTGCGCTGGGAGCAAGGATAAGTGCTCCAGAATTAGCTAAGGAAATAGTTAGCGTGTGGCTGGAAACAAAATTCCAAGGAGGAAGACACCAGGAACGCCTTGATAAAATAAGGCAAATAGAAGAAAAAAAATTTTAAGTGAGGTAGATTTTGTTTAGTTTCTGGTTTATAATAGTACTTCTGATTATATGTGTAGCTTTCTCAGCTTTTTTCTCAGGTTCAGAAATAGCTCTCTCCTCGCTTAATAAAATCAGCATAAAAAGGCTAAGCAGAGAAAACCCCCGCAAAAAAAAATACTTTAATATGCTTTTATCTAATCCTTCCCGCTGGCTGGTAACTATTCTATTAGGTAATAATTTAGCCAACATCGCAGCTGCCAGTTTAGCCACTGTATTAGCAACACAATGGATTGGAGGAGCACAAGGTAAAATTGTGGGAGTGGTTATTGGAGTTATGACTTTTATAATTCTTTTATTTGGAGAAATCACACCAAAAAGGTATTGCTTAGAACACACCGAAAAGGTTTCTCTTAAAGTTATTAAACCTATTTTTCTTCTTTCAACAGCCCTATCACCTGTGGTCCGAGCTTTGACTTTTTTAACTCGAGGGATTTTAAGAATAACTTTTGAAGACTCTACCCCAAAACTAATTACAGAAAAAGAAATCCATGCTCTCATAGATATAGGTCAGGAAGAGGGTGCTTTAGAAAAAAAAGAAGAACAACTTGCTCACTCAGCCCTGGAATTTGACGAAATAAAAGTTAAAGAAATAATGACCCCTCGCACAAAAATGGTGGCTATTTCCCAGGAGGTAAATCTTAAGGACTTGGCGAAACTTATAAACGAGGCCGGCTTCTCTCGAATTCCAGTTTACCAGGAAAAAATAGACAACATAGTAGGGATAGCCTATGCCAAAGACCTTTTATCTATTGATAGAAAATGGAGCGAGCTAAAGGTAAAAGAAATTATGCATCCTCCTATTTTTGTGCCTCGCCCAACAAGATTAAGCGAGATCCTGCACCAATTACAAAGAGAAAAAACACACTTAGCCATAGTTGTTGATGAGTACGGAGGGGTAGCAGGAATTATAACTATAGAAGATCTTCTTGAAGAATTAGTAGGAGAGATAGAGGATGAATATGATAAAGCTTCCTCAGAGAAAATTAAGCTGCTTAAAGATAATTCAGCTCTTATAGATGGAGACACTGATATCGATGAAATTAACGATAAACTTAAAACCTCTCTTCCGGAAAAAGCAGCAGCATTTGAATCAATTGGTGGGTTTATATTTAACCACTTAGGAAAAATTCCTCGCCAGGGAGAGCTCATAAAACAAAATAATATCCAAATAGAGGTAGTGGAAGTAGACGCCCGAAGAATAAAAAAAGTAAAGATCTCTTTTCTCTAAGTTGATTTTTTCTCCCAACGTAAAAGCTCCATCACAGAAGAAAGAGTTCCCCCTTCTTTTATCTCTTCTCTTATCCGATTTTCTCTTTCCAGAATATCCATAGCCCGATTAACTATTTCTGTTGCTTTTTTCTTAGGCATAACTACTAATCCATCCTGGTCACCTAAAATCCAATCGCCGCTAGAGATGCTTCTACCACCAATCTTCAGCGAAATTCCTATTTCCCCAAAACCCTTAGGCTCTCCAGCAGAAGGAGTAATGAGTTTAGCGTAGATAGGAAAATTTAACTTACAAATTTCTCCCACATCTCTTACAGCCCCGTTAATAACTACTCCTCCCAGTTCTTTTTGAACGGCAGAATTAGTAGCAAGTTCTCCCCAAACAGCAGGACCGACTCCACCCGCATCAATAAAAAGTATCTGACCTTTCTGCGCTCTATCGATAGCTTCAACAGGTTTAGCCCAATCTCCGGGATAAGTTCTCACTGTAAGAATCTTTCCCAGCATCTTATCTACAGGACAAATTTTAAGAAAACCTTCCAATTCTCCTTCTCGGTGCATGGCATCAGAAAGGTTAGTACAAGACACTTTATTTAATATAGAAGCTATTTCTGATTCTGAAACTCTTTTAAATAAATCTGTCTTTACAACCGTTTTTTCCTGAACAGCTTTTTTTATAAGCTGAGTAGCAACCCCAGGATCTTTAGCCTTACAAATCGCTCCTCCCACAATTAATATACTAGCACCGGCTTCCACTAAAAGCGAGGCAGTTTCAGAGTTTACCCCACCTGCTACAGCAAGGGGTATATTAATATTTTTCGCAATCTCCCTGACGGAAGCTATGGAATCCTTTCCCCTCATCTGGTCATCTATAGAAATATGAACTTCTGCAAAATCAGCCCCCATTTCTTCAACTTCCTTAGCTCTTTGAGAAATAGAGGAAACATTCATTAAATCAACCATAACTTTTCCTCCATAATTACGAGCTGCCTGCACACACTCCTCGATTGTTGAATCAGAAGCTACACCCATAACACAAACTACATTTGCACCTGCTTTAAAAGCTATTTCTGCCTCTATTCTTCCAACATCCATAATCTTAAAGTCAGCGATTAAAGGAGTGTGAGGAAAGTTATTCCTTAAAACACGAATAACCTCAACTCCCTCACTTTTAATTAAAGGAGTTCCCGCTTCTATCCAGTCTGCACCTTTTGCCACTACTTGCTTCGCTACTTTTAAAGCTCTTTTTAAATTTACAAAATCAAGTGCTACCTG
>CAZGDY010000056.1:0-10287 GCA_964524965.1 uncultured Clostridia bacterium | reverse complement strand
GTTTTTCAAACAGATGTTGTACAGTTTGCTGATGCGTTGCCTAAGACTCGAAGTGGAAAAATCATGCGCCGAATCCTGAAAGCAATTGCTGCGGGAACTGACGTTGGAAATACCACAACATTAGCAGATCCATCGGTTGTAGACTCATTGCTTGAAGATCGAAAGAAAATGGATGTTTAATTAGTTTTATTTTATTTATTTTTTATTTTTATTAATCATTATTTTGAATCTTTTTTCTCTCAGGAAAGGATTTCCTTTGCCTTTTTTACGATGTTTGAGACAGTAATACCATATCTTTCCAGCAGTTGAGACTGGGCACCAATAACCACAAATGTATCAGGAATCCCGATCCTTTTTACTGGAACTGGTTTTTCCTCAGCGACCACTGCAGCTATTGATTCACCTAACCCGCCAAATAGATTATGTTCTTCAATTGTTACTATGCCGCGGGTCTCCTGGGCTGCTTTTATAATTGCTTTTTTATCCAGAGGCTTAATAGTATGCATGTTTATAACCCGAGCATCTATTCCTTCCTTAGTTAATTCTTCAGCTGCTTGCAGAGCCTTACCGACCATAAGGCCAGTAGCAATGATTGTGACATTTTTCCCCTCTCGTAAAAGCACGGATTTACCAATTTCAAACTTGTAATCTTTCTGGTAAATTAGTGGTTCATCTTTTCTTCCTATTCTCATATAAACTGGACCTTCGTACTCAGCCGCAGCTTTTACTGCCTTTCCCATTTCTATTCCATCAGCAGGAACAATAAGGGTCATGTTGGGAAGAGATTTTAATATCCCGATATCTTCCAGGGCATGATGAGTATTTCCCAGAACGCCAGCAGCAATTCCTCCACAATAAGCAACGAATTTTACATTTGCCTTGGGATAGCAGATATCTGTTCTCACTTGTTCCAAGGCGCGCATTGAAAGAAGAAAGGAAAAACTAAAAACAAAAGGAATTTTTCCTGAAAGGGCTAATCCAGCAGCAATACTAACCATATTTGGTTCGGCTATTCCTACTTGAATAACTCTTCCCAGCATTTTTTCCTTAATTTTAGGAAGGGTGATAGGTGAGCCCATGTCTGCAGTTAAAACAAGGATATTTGGATTATTCTTTGCTAGTCCCAGAATTTCTTCTCTAAATGCATCACGCATACTTATAATTTTTTCAGCCATTGTTATCTCCCTTACTTCTATTCTAATTCTTTCAATGCTAAATTAAGTTCCTTGATTGCCTGTAAAGTTTGCTCCTCATCGGGTGCTTTATAGTGCCATCCGGCTTGGTTTTCCATAAATGAAGCGCCTTTTCCTTTTGTTGTATGGGCAATAATCATGCGAGGTTTACTCTCTTTATAGCGGGAAATCTTTTCGAAAGCATTTAAAATTTCTTCAATTTCATTTCCATTTATTTCCTGGACATACCAACCAAAACTTTCCCATTTCTCTCTTAGTGGTTCAAGCCCCATAATTTCCTTAATGGGTCCATCGATTTCTAATTTATTATAATCAATAACTCCAATGAGATTATCTAATTTATAATGAGCTGCAGCCATTGCTGCTTCCCAGACCGTCCCTTCTTGAATTTCACCATCACCCATCACTGTGATTACTCGATATGTTTTGTTGTCAAATTTACCGGCCAAGGCCATTCCAATGGAAATGGGCAAGCCATGACCTAAAGATCCCGTTGCAACTTCTATTCCTGGAATGTCGATCACCGGATGTCCGCCAAGGTAACTATCCAGCTGACAGAATGTACTAAGCTGCTTCATGGGAATGAATCCTTGTCGTGCCAGAGAAGAATATAGTGGTAAACAGCCATGCCCTTTACTTAAAATAAATCGATCTCGATCAGGCCAGTTTGGATTTTTCGGGTCAATCTTGAGCTCATGAAAGAAAAGAACCGTGCAAATATCTGTCCATGAGAATCCCGGGGCCACATGTCCGCATCCGGCTTTAACTGACATCTCGATGGAGTCTTTTCTGATTGCAATCGCTATTTTCTTTAATTTTTGAACAAGTTTCACATTTTCTGCCATTATTTTCCTCCTTTAAGTTCTTTTAATCAAAAATTTGATATGAGTTGTGTTTCCCCCTTTTTTCTTCTAAAAAATTACTATAGCAATGTGGAACAATTGTGTCAACTTATCATATTGAGAGCTTTGAATATTTACATTTTTCAGACCAAAAAAAAGTTGACAAAATCAGCTATTTTTATAACATGTGAAAACATATTCAAAAAACAAAAGAAAGACACTACTAAAAAATTAACACTTTGTGATAAACTGTGACCGATAGTAAATACCATCAACATTTGATTAAAGAGCTTGCCAGGTTAAAAAAAGAGCGAGATGCTTTTATTTTAGCTCATGTCTATCAAAAACCAGAAATTCAGGATATTGCAGATTTTACAGGGGATTCTTTAAAATTAGCTCAAGAAGCTACCTCAATTGATGCTAAGGTAATTGTTCTTTGTGGGGTTTTGTTTATGGCTGAAACAGTAGCAATCCTTAATCCTGATAAAATAGTTTTATTGCCCGCAGGTAATGCTGGATGTCCATTAGCCGATGCAGCGGCAGTGGAGGAACTTCGAATTAAGAGGTCTGTTTATCCTGATGCCGCAGTTGTCAGCTATGTAAATTCTTCGGCCAAGATAAAAGCAGAATCTGATATTTGTTGTACTTCATCTAACGCGGTAGAGGTTGTAAATGCCTTAAAAGAAAAACAAGTTATATTTATTCCTGATCAAAATTTAGGTCAATTTGTTGCCTCTCATACGGATAAGCAAATTATCCTGTGGGATGGATTTTGCTATGTGCATCATCATAATATTAAATTGAAAGATATAAGAAAACTACAAATTGAGCACCCTAAAGCTGAAGTTATTGTCCATCCCGAGTGTCAGCCTAAGGTAACAAACATAGCAAATTATGTAGGCTCCAGCGCTCAAATGGCAGCCTATGTTTTTAGAAGTAAATGCAAAGAATTCATCATCGGAACAGAAATTGGTATGACCCATAAGTTAAAAAAGGAAAACCCTGATAAATTTTTTTACATACCTTCCTTAAAAGTCTGTTGCATTGATATGAAGTTAATAGCCATCGAAAACATTATTTTTGCCCTCCAAAAGATGGAACCCCAAATTACTGTACCCAGCCAAGTAGCTGGCGAAGCAAGAAAGTCTTTAGAGCGAATGTTGAATTTAAGTAAGCGATAATACGCCTTTACTTAAATTTTACTAAGCTTATCTCTTACTTTCTCTAAATCCATCAAAAATTGCTTTTTCCAGGCAGGTTTATAAATAGAAGCTGCAGGATGGTAAATGGGCATGAGAATTATTTTATTTTTTAATATGAATTCTTGCCCTCTCAGATAGGTGATACCCCGGGTGGTGTTAAGTAAAATTTGGCTGGAAAAATTGCCCATACTGCAGATAATTTTGGGTTGGATAATTTGAATTTGTTTCTTAAGATAAGGCAAGCAGGCAGAAATTTCTTCCGGATTAGGGTTTCTATTTCCAGGAGGGCGACATTTAAGGATATTGGCAATGTAAATTTTTTTCTCTCCTATTCCTAAATCCTTGAGGCTTTCTCTGAGTAGTTTTCCGGCAGCTCCAATAAAAGGTTTCCCCTGTAAATCTTCATATTTGCCTGGGGCTTCTCCCACAAGGATTAGGGTAGCATTAGGATTTCCTTCTCCAAAGACCAAGTTAGTTCGGGTCTTATAAAGAGGGCATCGCTGGCAGTTTTTTATTTCTTGATACATTCGGTGGAGCGAAGAAGTATTACTGGGAGGTGCTTTCTTCATTATTTGTTCTAAGTGCTGTTTAAAGTCTCTTATTATACTTAAGTACTCAATGTAAAAATCTTTTTTTGTCATTTCTGTTAAGTAAAAAATTTAATTAATTAGTGGAATATCCAATAATGTTTGGGTTTTTTCATTATTTTTTTATCCCTGAGTATTTTAACCTCACCCCTGAGGTTTTTTAACTAACTTTTTTTGTTGAGATGAAGACTTTACCTAAAAATTCCACTTTGTTTACATTGTAGTTTTGCTTTAAGATGGATTTAGATGAGAAGATGAAGGATGGATAAGCGATATTTTCATCTCATTTTCTCTTGTCTTAAAAAAATATTACTTTAAAAGGGGCCTTAAAAGGCCCCTTTTTTAAATCTCAGTTTAATTTAAAGCAACTAAATAAAATTGATTTGTCTTTGAGCGGCAAACAAAGAAGCAAATATTTTTAATCTTCTTCAAAATGTATGGCTTCAGTTGGACAATCCTCAACTGCTTCCTTTATTTCATCTTCGCAATTGTTAAAAGCAGCGTTTTCCTTAATTGTAGCTACATCATCCACTTCAAAAACCTCGGGACAGGTGTCCTCGCAAAGCCCACATCCTGTACATTCATCTTCGTCTACCCAGACTTTTTTGATCGCCATTCCATGAACCTCCTTTTGATTTTATTACTTCCCCCTCGGGAAGATTTTTCCTTTTTTTTGGAGCCGGTGACTAATTTCTCAAATGAATCTTTATTATTAGAAGTTAAAAACATTATACATTTTTTTAATTATGTCAAGAGTTGTTTTTGGGACTACCAGTAGAGCAGAGGTTGTGAAAAAATTTATAGTAAGTTTTTTTCTAGCTCTCGAACGATACGCAGGGGTTTAGTTATGAATCTTAAAGGGAGGGTGGATATGAAGCTAAGAGAATCTCTTTCAGCTTCTAAGGCCATCCTTACAGGTTTAGTAATTAGTCTGCGTTCCCATTTAATTAGAGAGAAATCGGAGATAAGTCTTTGAGATATTTTTACTGCATAACCACACCTTTCGCAGGTTAGCTTAATCATTGAATTTTCTAAATAAGTTATTTTCACGGGCGATTCTTTAAAACAATGACTACAAACAAGTGAAGTCTTAATATCTTCCATTTTTATTTCCCCCTTTTTTTCTTTATTTACTAAGACATATTTTAAATTAGAAAACAAAGGTGTCAAGGACTCTTGACACCTTTAACAGTTGAGTTACAATTAAACAATGTCAATTTGGAAAAGAGAGGATAACCTATGCATTTGATGGAACAAAAAGAGTTGAAAATTAAGGGAAAGGTGGTTAAAAATCAGTCTATGCGGGATTTAACTTCTTTCAAAATAGAAGGATTGGTAGATCTTTTTGTTGTTCCTTGTAATCTTAATGATTTGCGAAATGCGGTTGATTTTTGCCTTCAAAGTAAAATTCCTTTTGTTGTTATCGGAAATGGTAGCAAACTTCTTTTTCGTGCTGAAAGGTTCAAAGGAATGGTGATTAAATTAGGCGGAGAGTTTGGAAAAATTAAAATTGATGGCCAAGAAGTTATCGTGGGAGTGGGAGTTAATTTGTCAGCCCTCATTGACTTTGCAACTGAGAGAGAATTAGCTGGTTTAGAATCCTTGGCGGGTATCCCAGGGACAATTGGAGGGGCTGTGGTGAGGAATGCTGGTGCTTTTGGCGAAAGTTTATCTGATAAGATAATCTGGACGAAAGTGATTGATATCAATAATAATAGTTTTGTTCTTGTTCGGGATCAGATAAAACTTGGCTATAGAAGTAGTTTATTTTTAGAAAATAAAGATTTGATTCTTACCGAAGTGAAACTTCGGCTTTTCCCTGATCGCAAGGAAAGGATAATTTCCAGGACGCAAGAAGTTACACGAAAGAAGATGCAAACTCAACCTCTTTCTTTTCCCTCGGCAGGGTGCGTGTTTAAAAACCCACCTTTTCATTCTGCTGGCTATCTTATCCAGAACGCAGGTTGCCTAGGCATGAAAATTGGTGATGCCCAGGTATCTTTCCAGCATGGAAACTTCATAATTAATAAAGGAGAGGCTAAAGCGCAAGATATAATTCAGTTAATAGAAAAAGTGAGAGAAAAGATAAAAGAGAAATTTAATATAAATTTAGAACAAGAAGTGGAAATAATTTAAGCGATGAATAACAGAATTTGCGTGCTGAAAGGTGGTAAATCAGCAGAAAGAGAAATTTCACTGAAAAGTGGCCAATGCGTTGAGAAAGCTCTTAAAAAAGCAGGCTATTCTGTTATAAGTGCAGATTCTAAAGATAGCGAGGTGATGGACTCTTTAAAAACCCAAGGGGTAGATCTTGTTTTTATTGCTCTTCATGGTCCAGGGGGAGAAGATGGAGTGCTCCAGGGGTGGCTTGAAACTGTAGGCATAACTTATACGGGTTCTGGAGTACTATCAAGTGCGCTAGCTATGGATAAATCTATGTCTCGAAGAGTTTGGGAAGCAAAAGGATTAAAGCAGCCCCGCTATCAGGTAGTAGAATCCTTTCCTTTTGTTCTTGAAATATCTTTACCTTTAATCGTAAAACCGGCCCGTTGTGGTTCTACAATTGGAATAAGTTTAGTGAGAAATAAAAAAAATGTTGAGTTTGCTCTTAAACAGGCTTTTAAATACGATAATGAGCTGGCTATAATTGAGGATTATATAGAAGGCAGAGAAATAACTGTGGGTATCCTCGACGATCCTGAACCAAGAGCTCTTCCTGTTATTGAGATTATTTCTCAACACCAGCTTTACGATTATTATACCAAATACACAAAAGGAATGTCTAAATATCTTGTTCCAGCACCTTTCTCACCAGATGATGGCACAAAAATCCAAAAAACGGCACTTGAGGCTTATAAGGCTTTGGGGTGCAGAGATTTTGGTAGAGTAGATATGATGTGGAAAGACGGCGAAGTTTACCTTTTAGAGGTAAATACTATCCCTGGGATGACCGATATAAGTTTACTTCCTTGTGCGGCAAAAGCAGAGGGAATTGAGTTCTCTCAATTAGTAGATAAAATAGTCAGGCAAGCTCTGAGGAGAGAAGGTAAGAGCATCCCAATTAAAGTGGGATAAAATGTAAATAGTGAGCACTAGAAGATTTTCTAAAGCTTCAAAAAAAAAGAATACGGTACGCCTTTTTATTTTATTTTGCATTGTAGCAGGGTTAACTATTTTTATTTTTTGGTTTACGCTAACCTTTACCAATTTTTATGTAAAAGATGTTCAGGTAAAAGGTTTGCAAAGATTATCCCACCTGGAAGTTCTTCAAAAAGCCCTCATTCCTTTTGATATTTCTCTATTTAAATTAAATACAAGAGAGATATCTCAAAGAATTAAACTAGAACCTATGGTGAAAAATGTAACCATTAAAAAAAAGCTTCCCTCTACTTTATTAATTGAAATTGAAGAAAGGCTGCCCTATGTCCATGTCGAAAAAGAAGAAAAATTTTGGGAGGTAGATGAAGAAGGTGTTTTACTTAGAGAGGTGGAATTTTTAAATGATGATTTTTGTTTAATTGCCGGAATTAATCCTTCTAAAGAAAAAGAAGTATTATTAAAGGCTTTAAAAATTTTAAATATTTCCCGAGACTTAAATTTAGGAGTAAAAAAAATAGTATTAGAAAAAGGAAACAGGGGCATTGTACTTAATCTAGAAAAAGATGTTCAGGTGCTTATGGGGAGATTCCCTAATCACGATTATCTTTTCTACCTTCCTGATATTTTTAGGGACGTTGAAGAAAAAGGTGAACGATGCACAGTTGTAGATCTTAGATTTGATAACCAAATAATTGTTACTCAATAGCCTCAACAAGAAGAGGGGAAAATTTTTCCAGGAAAAGAGGTCCTTCGAAAAAATTAAACCATTACGATTCTTTAAGAGCATTACAAAGACTTGAGAGCTCTGGTCATTAGTTCTTTTAGGGCGGATTGGGGCTTTTTATTTTTGTATAAGATTTGAAAAACCTGATTTTGGATAGGCATTTCTACATTGCAACTTGCGGCAAACTCGTGTATTGCCTTACTGGTGAAATAGCCTTCAACTAATTTTTTTTCTTTACCCATAATAGTTAAAGCTGTTTCTACAGAATTTTCTTTTACAATCAACTCTCCGAATTTTCTGTTTCTGGTATTCCCAAAACAACTGGTCATTATATCTCCCATGGCTGCCTGTCCGCCAAAGCCAAAAGTTTTTTCCTTTCCCCCAAGAGCCAAGGCTAATTTTTTTATTTCGAGGCTTCCCCGGGATACTAAAGCGCTTATTGTATTTGAGCCAAAGCCAAGGCCATAGGTAATGCCAGAGGCTATTGAAAGAGGGTTTTTCAACGCTCCTGCAATTTCTACTCCGGTTACATCATCATTACGGTAAATTCTAAACTGTTGAGTGAAGAGGATTTCCTGGAGTTCTTTAGTGATTTTTTCGTTTTTACAGGCTATTTCCGCTGCTAAGGGGTCTCCCTTAATCATTTCGCCTGCTATAGTTCCTCCAGAAAGAACTGCATAAAAATAGTTTATGGGTATTTCTTCTTTTAAAATCTGAGAAACTCTTTTCCCTGTGGCGATCTCCAGTCCCTTAGCTACGTTCAACAGTAAAGTATTTTTTTTCAAGTATTTTCTAACCTCTCTCATAGCACTTCTTACTACTTGTGTTGGCACAGATAAAATTAAGATGTCTGATGAGCTAATAGCCCTTTCCAAGTCATTTGTTGGTATGATGTTTTCTGAGATACAGTAATTTGGGAAGTGTACGGGGTGTTTTTTTTCTTCAAGTAAGCTTTTTACAACTTTTTTTTGTTTATCGTAAGCAATAATTTGTTTCTCAGGATATTTTATAGCTAAATATCTTGATAAAACAAAGCCGAACATGCCCATACCGATGATACTAATTTGTTTAGTCATAATTTTTGCCTTTTAGTGTTGATTAAGGATTAAAAAAAATTTTTTAACCATTCTTTTAGTTTCACATTTAGTTTTTCCTTGGAAACAAGTTCTTCTCTGATTTTCATTCCCCACAAAAGAAGACCAATGCCTGTAGCATAGGTGGGGCTAAAAATCTTTTCGGAGTGGTTAATTCGAGGATAACCTATTCGTGCTGGTAGGCCAAGTTTTTCTTCTGTTTTTTCCTTTATCCCGGGGAGCAAAGAACTGCCTCCAGTAAGCACCACCCCAGCGGTGATTAATTCCTTGTAACCGCTATTTCTTAGTTGTAGATCTATAAGTTCTAACAACTCCTCTATTCTAAGTTGAATAATGTGAACAATAGTCGATCTTTTCATCTGGTATTTACCTCGCCCGGCGATTCCTTCTACTTCTAAATGTTCATCTTTATCCAAAAGATCTATAGAGGCAATTCCATGTTGAAGTTTAATCCTTTCTGCTTTTTCTTGAGAGATATGCAGACCCACTGCAATATCGTTAGTTAAGTGATTTCCTCCAACCGCAATTACTTTAGTGAATCTTAAACCTTCTCTTAAAAAAACTGCCAGGTCTGTAGTACCTGCTCCTATATCTAACAAAACTACTCCTAATTCTTGTTCCTTAGGCAGAAGAGTTGATACTCCGGATGCCAAAGGTTGGAGTACTAACCTTTCAACTTCATATCCTGCTTTTCTTACGCTTTCTTCTATATTTTGGCAGCAACCTGAAGAAGCAGTAATTAAGTGAGTTTTTAATTGAAGATTTACTCCTCTCATTCCGATGGGATTTTTTATCTGATTCTGGCCATCAACGACGTAATCCTCTATCAGAGTGTGAATGATTTCTCTGTCTGGAAGAAGAGCAATGGAAGATGCTCGTCTTAGAGCTCCTTCTTGGTCTTTTGCCGTAATTGTTTGTTCTACTCCTTTTATAGAAACAAAACTCTGATTGTCCTTTCCTTGAATGTGAGATCCGGCAATGCTTACCCAAAAAAGTTTATCAATTTTTCTTCCCGCATCTAATTCAGCAGCTTTTATAACTTTTTTAATTTGTCCAGAGGTTTTATCTATATTAGCAATTACTCCCTTAACTACCCCTTTGGAGGGAAGCACACTTGAGCCCGCGATCCTCAGTCCATCTTCTTTAATTTTTCCTATGATTGCACATATTTTACTGGTTCCTATGTCCAAGCCAGCGATTAGGCTCTTTTTTTCTCGACCCATGAGATTTCTCCAGTTTACAGGAAAAGCCTTTAAATTTTTTGCCCACCGAGCGTGTTTACCAGAAACTTAAATTAATGCTTCATTTCTGCCCAGTTTTCACCCACCTTGGTATTTACTACAATAGGAATGGAGAATTTTAGAGCTTGTTCCATTTCTTTTTTAACCATTTTTCTTACCCGGTCAACTTTTTCTTGGAATACCTCAAATAGCAGCTCATCGTGTATTTGGAGGATTATCCAGGCTGGAAGCTCTTCTTTTTTTAACCTCTTATGAATACTTACCATAGCTAGTTTGATTAAATCTGCTGCACTTCCCTGAATAGG
>CAZGDY010000055.1:10191-10584 GCA_964524965.1 uncultured Clostridia bacterium | reverse complement strand
TGGAAGGAAAATGGTGGAGGTGGAGGGAATCGAACCCTCGTCCAGAAACAAAAAAACCAAAATACCTACACACTTAGCCTGTCTTTTTTTCTCACTTGCTTTTTCTCCAACAGGCAGGATAAAAGGCAAGGTAGCAAAGTTTTGTTTTCACCTTACTCTCCTTTGCTAAAAGTAAGATTATCCCCACTTTTTGACACCTTAGCTACCTCACAGGGAAAAAGTAACCAGGCGTTAACCACTTTTTTAAGCGGCTAAAGCAAATTCGTCGGCGTTTATTTTTTCCCGATAGTTTTACAAGGAATCAGGACCTTGGTGTGCAATTCTGATTTTCTCATCACTGTCGAAGCCTGTTCACCCCCATTTTAACCTGAACATAAACCGCTCATCTTCTCC
>CAZGDY010000055.1:0-10181 GCA_964524965.1 uncultured Clostridia bacterium | reverse complement strand
CTCCTAACCTATTGTTCTACATCTAAATAAGAACCAGTGGCTTAAGTTATTAAAATTCTAGGTTTGAAAAAAGGTTATCTCTCTCTTAGTTGGCGTTTCATGTCTCGTTCTATATCTTTTTTTCTCAGGCTTTCTCTTTTATCGTATTGTCTTTTTCCCTTAGCCAGTCCCAATTCTACTTTAGCTCTGTTCTTTTTAAAGTATATCCGTAATGGTATTAATGTCAAGCCTTTCTGGGATAACATACCATTTAACTTCTTTATCTGGTGTTTGTGAAGAAGTAATTTCCTCTCCCTTTTGGGATCGTACTCCTCAACCCCTTGAGAATAAGAAGATATGTGGAGGTTGCAAAGCCAGGCTTCTCCTTTTTTTATCCGAGCAAAACTATCAACAAAACTTGCCCTCCCATTACGAATAGACTTCACTTCAGATCCCTTGAGAACAATCCCTGCTTCATAAGTTTCAAGAATTTTATAATCATAGATTGCTCTTTTATTAGAAATCATGGCTGACTTTTCTTTTAATATTTAAACTAAGCTTTTTGGCGAGAAAATTTATTTATAACACCAATAAGAACACCCAGAGTTAAGAAAGCTCCCGGAGGAAGAATCATAATTATCCAAGGGCGAAAATAACTTCCCAAGATTTGATAACCAAACACCGAGCCAGAGCCCAATATCTCTCTTATACTACCTAAAATAATCAGAGCTAAGGTAAATCCAATCCCCATGCCTAAATTATCAAAAATTGAAGGAAGAAGAGAGTTTTTGTAATTAAAAGCCTCTTGCCTTCCTAAAATGATGCAGTTAACCACAATTAACGGAATGTAAGGCCCCAGAGCTTTGCTTATTTCTGGCAATTGCGCTTTAAATAAAAGATCAATTACTGTTACAAAACTGGCAATAATTATGACAAAGGTAGGAATTCTCACCTCTGAGGGAATCAGTTTCCGAATAGAGGATATTACAATTCCCGAACATACCAAAACAAAAATAACAGCTAATCCCATAGAAAAACCATTTATAGCAGAGTTAGTTACTGCTAAAGTAGGACACATGCCTAAAAGTTGAAAAAATACCGGATTTTGTTTCCATAAACCTTTTAAAAACTCTAAGTGCAAACGATAAGATTTCACTCTTGCCTCTTTTTTGACTTTTAAAAAAACTAACAAAACCCTCTTTGAACAAAAGAGCTTATTTATTAAACCTTTTATTATCTACTAAAACTTTTTATAATCTAACAAAAAAAAGTGAAAAAGTCAACTCGAGAGAATAGCAATAATTTTCGGTTTATTCTTTTTTTCAGCTAATTTCTTATCAAAAAAATGAAGAATAAGAAAAGCAACAACTAAAAAGAGAATTCCTAAAATAAGAGAAAAAACTATACCCTCCATCACCATTTGTCCTATAACTGCTCCGAAAATAAAGGATATAGCAGGAATTAAAAATAGCAATGTTGTTCCCTTTAAAAGCAGTTCCCCCGCAACTTTTATCTTAACTTTATCACCCACTTTAGTGCCGGGCATTTTCTCTGTTTCGATACATCTTTTTCCCCTTTCTGTTAATTCACAAAATTTAGTCATCGTACAACTGGAGCATTCCCTTTTGGACTCCACTTGTACAATAGCTATATCCTTTTTTACCTCAATTACTTTTCCCATTTCAATCATAAATTATTCCACCTTATTTTTATTGATAAAATTATACAATTTAGCTATAATGTCAAACATCTTTACCTGTATTTGTTGACAACCTTTTTCTTTTTTGATACATTAGCGGAAACTTTATCTAAGAAGGAGCGTAAATAATGCGAGGGTTGAACCGTTGGGTGCTTCTGTTTGTAGTAGTTCTAATTGCCCTTTCTATCTGGGTTATCTATCCACCAGGGGAAAAAATAAATTTAGGGCTTGATCTCAAAGGAGGTATGCATCTCGTATTAGAGGCAGACACAAAAAGACTTCCCCCGGGTGAAAGTCCAGAGGATGTCGTTGACGCTGCTCTAGAAATTATTCGCAACCGCATAGACCAATTTGGAGTTAGAGAACCTACTATTGCAAGACAGGGACAAACAAGAATAATGGTTGACCTTCCTGGAATAGAAGACCCTCAAAGCGCTATTGAACTTATAGGAAAAACAGCTCTTCTTGAATTCAAAGTACTTGATGAAGAGGGTAATTTAAGAGAAGCATTAGAAGGAGATATTCCTTCTGACGATGAAATACTCTATGATTTAGAAAAAAAAGCATATTTAGTAAAAAAAGGGGCTCTTTTGACCGGAGCAGCTATAAAAAGCGCCCAAGTAGAAATAGGCCAGTGGGGACAACCTTACGTAGCTCTTGAGTTTACTAGTGAAGGAGCAGAAGAATTCGCTGATATCACTGGAAGACATGTAGGAGAAAGATTAGCTATAATTCTGGATAATGTGGTAAAATCTGCTCCCGTAATAAAAACTCGCATTACAGGAGGAAAAGCAGTTATAGAAGGAAGCTATAGTATGGAAAAAGCTAATGAGCTGAAAATCGTCTTAAAATCAGGTGCACTTCCGGTTCCTCTTAATATAATTCAAAACACTACCGTTGGTCCTTCTCTGGGCAGAGATTCCATCCAAAAAGGTTTAATTTCCGGATTAATTGGATTGTTAGCTGTTCTTATTTTTATGGCAGTTTATTACAAAAAAGCGGGCTTAATCGCTATTATAGCTTTGTTATTGAATCTTTTATTCCTTCTGGCTGCTTTGGCTGCTTTAAAAGCTACCCTTACTCTTCCTGGTATAGCAGGAATAATCCTCACCATTGGAATGAGCATAGATGCAAATGTTATTATCTTCGAGCGCATACGAGAGGAGTTAAGAAAAGAAAGAGCTCCTCGTTCCGCTGTAGACGCAGGGTACAGTAAAGCCCTAAGAACGATACTTGATGCTAATATCACTACGCTAATCACTGCTCTTATTTTGTTTCAATTTGGAACAGGGCCAATCAAAGGATTTGCTACTACTCTTTCTATAGGCATAATTGCCAGTTTATTTACAGCAGTATTAGTAACAAGGGCCATATTTAACGTTATCCTTCAGGGAAAACCTTTGCAAAAACTTAGCATATAATAAAAAGGGGTGAAAATGCGCTTTTTTGGTGAAACCAACATCGATTTTATTAAACTGAGAAAAGTAGCCTTTATACTTTCGGGCATACTTATCGCTATTAGTATAGCTTCTTTGGCGATAAGAGGGGGATTAAATTTAGGGCTTGATTTTACGGGAGGAATAGAAGCTCACCTGAAATTTGAAAAACCTCCCCAAATAGGCCAGATAAGATCTGCCCTTATCAAAATTGGATTAGGAAAAGCTATCATCCAGAGTTATGGAAACAAAGGCGAAAACACTGTTCTCGTAAGATACCATCTGGAAGAGATTTCGGAAGAAATAGCTTCAAATATAATAAATTATCGCCAAGAAAAAGGTGAGGTTGAAAACCTCGAAGAACTACAAAATATTCAGGGAGTAGAAGGAATTGGATATGAAAATTTAATAACTACTTTCACAGTCGATCCAAGCCAAGTTGGTAAAACCAACATAAACCAAGTCTCAAAAGAAGTTCTTGTATCTATTATTCAGAACATTAATTCCCGTCAGATGACAGCTAAAATAAAAGAGGCAATTGAAGATAGATTTGGTGAAGAGAACTCTTTTGAAATTATCAGCATGAACTTAATAGGCCCAAGGGTAAGCAAAGAATTGCAACGCAATGCCTTTTTAGCCATAATTTTTAGTTTAGTTGGAATGCTAATTTATATTGGATGGAGATTTGAATTTCGCTTTGCAGTGGGAGCAGTGGTAGCTCTTGCTCACGATGTCTTGATCACCGTAGGAATACTTTCCTTAGGCGGTTTTGAATTTACGCTTCCTATTATAGCTGCTCTTTTAACTATCGTCGGTTATTCTCTAAACGATACAATTGTTATTTATGATAGAATCAGAGAGAATACGAAAACTCTCCGAAAAAAGAAATTTCCCCATAAAAAAATTCTTAATTTAAGCATAAATCAATCTCTTTCGCGAACTCTCATAACTTCCTTAACCACCTTTATCGTTGTCCTGGTTCTTTTTTTATGGGGAGGAGAGCCTCTCCGTGGGTTTACCTTTTCCCTTTTAATAGGAATAATCATTGGTACTTACTCATCAGAATTTGTAGCTACTCCTGTAATTTATGCCTGGGGTAAAAAAAAGAATTTATAAAATGAAAGTTTTAGTTGCTGCTGGAGGAACCGGAGGACACCTTTATCCAGCAGTTGCTCTTGCCCAAAAACTTAAAGAAGAATTTCCCGATCTTCTCATTCTCTGGATTGGAGGAAGAAAAAAATTTGAGAGACAAATTGTTGAAAGAGAAAATATTAAATTTAAGTCTATTAACATTTTATCTTTCCCCAGATCGCTCTCCCCTAAATGGCTAAATTTTATCTTTAGAATGGCCCAGTCTTTTATTCAATGTTTCAAACATATCTTCACCTTTAAACCAGACATAGTAGTAGGAATGGGTAGTTTTCACTCCTACCCGGTAGTTATGTTAGCTTTTTTCTTTGGGATACCCACCATAATATGCGAACAGAATATTCATCCCTCCCTTACCAATAAAATGCTTTCGCCTTTTGCTTCCAGAATTGTACTGAGCTTTCCACACAGCATGGAATATCTATCTGCCTGGGGCAAAAAAAAAGCAATAATAATCGGTAATCCGGTACGGGAAAAAATTATAATTACTCCCAAAGGGGAAGGCATCAAAAAATTAAATTTAAAGGAAGGAAAGTTAACTCTTCTTTTCCTGGGAGGAAGTCAAGGAGCTTATCATTTAAATAAAACAGCATTTAAGACCCTTTACTTAATCCAGGAAGAGAAATGGGGAGAAAATATACAGTTTATTTTAATTACCGGAGAAAAAGATTATTCCCGGATGATAGAAAAATCTAAAATAGACAAAACCAAAGGCCGAATTTTTACTTATCTTTCCGATATTCACTATGCTTTAGCAGCAAGCGATCTTGTTGTATCCCGTAGCGGAGCTACCACTATCTCAGAAATAACAGCTCGTGGTCTTCCCTGCATACTAATACCTTACCCTTTTGCTACTGGTCAACATCAATTAGAAAATGCCTTTGCTTTGGAAAAACAAGGAGCAGCAAAAGTTATCACTCAGGAAAAACTTAATCCCCCTTTACTTAAAATGACAATAAAACATATACTACAAAACCAACAACTTAGAGATAAAATGAAAAAAGCCTCACAAAGCTTAGGAAAATCAGAAGCGGTAAAAAACCTTATAGATTTGATTACAAAATTGGAGAAAAGCTAATGCATCTACACTTTATTGGGATTGGTGGAATAGGAATGAGTGGACTGGTAAAAGTTTTGCTTAAATTGGGCTATACCATATCCGGATCAGATGAGAAAGAAACAAGCATCACCCAAAAATTATCCCAAGAAGGAGTTACTATCTACAAAGGACATAAAGCAAAGCAAATTGGCAACGCAGAAATAATTATTTTCTCCTCAGCTATTAACAGCCATAACCCAGAAATTGGTGAGGCAAAAAAAAGAGGAATTTCCCTTATTTCCAGAGGAGAGTTTATAGCTCAAATCGTTAATCCTAAAAAAAATATTGTCATAGCAGGAACACACGGAAAAACAACTACTACCGCTCTTATTGCAGAGATGCTTTTAAATGACGGCAAAGACCCAACTATTTTTATTGGGGGATTTTTAAAAAAGATAAACTCTAACAGCAGATGGGGAAAAGGCGAATGGACCGTAATAGAATCAGATGAATCTGATGCTTCATTTCTTCATCTTCGCCCTAACATAGCCGTTATCACCAATGTGGAAAATGATCATCTGGATTTTTATCATTCCTCGGAAAACATCTTGCGAGCTTTCATTAAATTTGCACATAAAATTAAGGCTCAAGGAAAAGGAATTATTAATCTGGACGATCCGGGTTCATCTTACATTTTTAAAAAAGTAAATAAAAAAGGAAAGTTTTTAAGCTATGGGTTAAATCCTAAAGCTGAAATTTCAGCTGAAAATATTAAATTGGGAATTTTGCAATCAAATTTTAAAATTAAATACAGAAAGAATGTGATGGGAGAGGTTACAATTCCCCTTCCCGGTCTGTATAATATCTATAACTGTTTGGCTGCTGTGGGGGTTGGATATATCTTGGGAATTGAGTGGACAAAAATTAAACAAACGCTCTCTTCCTTTGAAGGAGTAAAAAGAAGACTGGAAAAAATAGGATACATCGGATGTGTTCCAGTATTTGATGATTATGCCCATCATCCTACCGAGATTAAAGTTACGCTAAAAGAGTTGAAAAGACTTGGACGCCGAGTTATCGCCATATTTCAACCTCATCGCTACACCAGAACAAAATTTTTGCTACCTCAATTTCTAACCGCCTTTGAAAAAGCTGATCTACTTATTTTAACTCCAATTTATCCAGCAGGGGAAAAACCGGTTTCTGGAATAAATGGGAAAATTTTTTTTGAGGCCTTAAAAAAAATAAGGTCTTCTCCTACTTATTACATTCCTTCTAAAAAAAGTATTGTTGAGTTTGTAAAAATAAATCTCCAAGAAAACGATTTAGTTGTAACTATTGGGGCAGGAGACATCACCCAGCTTTCCAGCCAAATTATCTCCCACCTTCAAGAATAATATTAAAAAAAATTTTCCTTTTTCCTTCACACCTTACTGATAAACTCGCGCTCAGAAAAAATTTTCTTTAACCTGAGGTATCTGTAAAAAAAGAGATTGGCCTTGAATTAAGTAATAAGATAGTTCTACACGGTAGGTCCCATAGTGAGAACCATCTTAGTTTGTTCTGGGTAACGAGCAATAAAAAGTAACTCATCATTAGTAAGAGGTTTTTGGGTGTGCACGTTAGCATATCGAACAAGTTCTAAAACTTCATAAGCTTCCTTCTCATTTTTAAATTCTATTTCTAATTTCTCGTAAACATTTCTAAATCCTTTAATTCCTCCATATTCCCCAGTAGTTATTTTCCTCCCTGTTTCTACTATCTCCGGCTCACCTCTGCCCAACTCCTCATAATCATAAAGCTCATAATTTCTTCGATCTTTTAAGGCTCCATCAGCATGGATTCCTGATTCATGAGCAAAAGCATTTTCACCAACCCCTGGATGGTTTATCGGAAGGGGAACTCCAAATGCGTAGGAGGCATATTTAGCGATTTTCCAAGCTTTGGAAAGATCTACCTTTTCATCTAAAAGACTGGAAGTCTTAAGACCACTTGATTTTTTAAGAGCAAGTATAACTGATACAAGATCAGCATTACCGGCTCTTTCTCCCATGCCATTCACAGTAGTATTAATGTAGGCATCTACTCCAGCGTCTATAGCGGCTTTAGCCCCCGCGATAGAACAACCAACAGCCATACCTAAATCATTATGACAGTGAAGTTCAATGGGAATTTTTACTTCTTGCGCTAGTTTATATACTCGCTGATAAGTGGTGAAAGGATCATCATATCCTAAAGTATCACAGTACCTTATTCTATCTGCACCAGCTTGTTTAGCGGCAGCAGAAAATTCAATCAAAAAACTATCATCGGTACGAGAAGCATCTTCGGCATTAACTCCCACTGTCTCTATACCATTTTCCTTAGCAAATCTAACCATTTCTACAACCATACCTACAATACTGGGTTTGGAAACAGATTCTTTAGGACTTTTGACAATCTTACCCTGAAATTTTCCCGTTACCATCTGCTCTGAAGTGGAAATAGAAATATTTAAGTGTTTTACTCCTATCTCCAAAGCTTTATTTATATCTTCTTTTAGTGGTCTACACCAACCCTCTAAAATTATAGGTTTGAGCACACCCATTTTAGCAAGCTCTAAATTTGCCTTCAGGTAATTTATTTCGTGATTAGTAAAAGGAAAGCCAAACTCGGATTGGTAAATCCCCATTTCGTTCAAATAAAAATTAATGATAGTTTTTTCCAATTTTGCTAGCCCGAGTCGAGAAGTTTGAACACCATCTCTGTTGGTAACATCTATAATATAAACTTTATTTCTATTTTTCATTTTCCGTTCTTTTTTTTACCTCAACTTTTAAACCTATTTCGACTTCGGAATGAAGTTTTATAGAGATCTCTCTTATACCAATTACCCTTATCGGTTTATCTAAAATAATCTTTCGGTGGTCTATAGAGATATTAAATTTTTTCTTTATCTGTTCAGCAATATCCTGAGTAGTAACCGAGCCAAATAATTTACCCTCTTCTCCAATTTCTCTTTCAATAATCAGGTTAATATCTTTTAGGCCTTGTTCCAATCGTTCCGCTTTTAGTTTTCCTTTTTCATTTTTTTGTTGAATTATTTTTTTTCTTTCGTTTCGTTTTTTAATTTCACTGGAAGTTGCTGGAAAAGCTAATTTCTTACGTATTAAAAAATTCCGAGCATATCCGTCGCTTACCTCCATTACCTCATCCTTTACCCCAAGTTTATCTATATCTTCTCGTAAAATTATTTTCATCCCTGTCTCCCGCTATTTATAAGGCAAAAAGGCCATTTGCCTTGCTATTTTAATCGCTTTTGCCAGCTGTCTTTGATGCTTGGAACAAACCCCTGTTCTGCGTCTATTCTTTATCCTGGCTCGATTATCTATATAACGTCTTAACGTATTAACTTCAGTATAATCTATAGCTTTTACCTCTGAGCGACAGAACTGACAAATCTTTTTTCTTTTAAAAAACCTTGCCCTCATTCCTACCTCCCTACAAATCTCTTATTATTAATTATTGATTTAGTTAGTCTTTAAATCCTTCTTCTTTAGGATCTTCTTTTCTCTCTACATCTAACACCTCTTCGCTACTTATAGAGATGCTGTCTATTTCATTCTCGTCTCCTTCAAGAGATGATTCTTCTTCAAGAGATGGCTCTTCTTCAAGAGATGGTTTTTTAAATCTCTGGAGAAACTCTACTCTCCAGGCTATCACTTCGGTCACTGTTCTCTTAATTCCATCTCGGTCTTCGTAAGAGCGCACCTGAATTCTTCCGTCTACTGCTACTTGAGAACCTTTCATGAGATATCCTGAACATCTTTCAGCTTGTTTTCGCCAGATAACAACTGGGATAAAGTCAGCTTTTCTTTCCTTCTCCCGATCTAAAAAGGGACGATTCACTGCCAGAGTAAAACTTGCGACCGGTATCCCATCAGGTGTATATCTTAATTCTGGGTCCCTGGTTAGATTCCCTATTAATATTACTCTATTTAGGGGAGACATTACTTTTTCTCCTTTCTTTTCCATCATCCTTGTCTTCTGGTAAAACAAAAATCTTTTTGGTAATCATTGTTCTTACCACATTATCTTGAGTTTTAACCTGTCTGAGAAGCTCCTTCAGATGAACAGAATCCATATTAAAAAAAGCTTTTACAAAATACCCTTCTTTTTCCTTTTCTATTTCGTAACTTAATTTTTTATTCCCAAGATCGATAAAGTCTTTCAATTCACCTTTGTTTTGTCCAATAAAATTTTTGATTTCCTCTTTTATATCCCCTATTGCCTTTTCATCTACCGTCGGCCTCAAGGCAAAAACCATTTCATACATCTGCATTTGCTACCTCCTCAAATAAATCTTTGTCATGATTCAATCTTTCCAAAATTTTCCGTCAAATAAGTATTCAAGTTTTGCGCTCTCATAGCCTCCGGTTAAGTAAAACCTCGGCATTGCAACACCCCACGCCTACGTAAATCTCTCGGAATCCTCATGATTGTTGTAATATTTATTTCCCCGGAATACTTTTCCAGGAAATTTCTTAAACCATTAACTCTCTATGAAATAAAATTGAAATGGATAACATCTCCATCTTTTACCTTGCTATCTTTGCCTTCCAATTTAACTCTTCCTTCAGATCTTGCTTTTTTAAAACTCTTTAGTTCTGAAAGCTCATCGACACCCATTACTTCAGCTTTAATAAATCCTTTTTCCATATCAGAATGAACCTTACCCGCTGCTTCTACCACCGAGTTATCCTTCTCAAGAGCCCAAGCTCTAATTTCCTTCCCTCCCGTTATTGTAAAAAAAGTAATTAAGTTTAATTTGCTAAAAATCTCTCTTGTTAGTTTTTCGACTGTCCTTTCTTTTATTCCCATCTCTTTTGCAAATATTTGT
>CAZGDY010000054.1:0-10823 GCA_964524965.1 uncultured Clostridia bacterium | reverse complement strand
TTTGCATTAGAATTATTGATGATTTTTTTCTCTTGAATTTTGCCTATCATGCATCCTATTGCTATTGGTTTTGTGACAGATGATGTTACCTCGGTATGACCTCCCACAAGGTAGATTCCCAACTCCTGGCAACTCTGGGATAGTCCATGAAAAAACTGTTGAAGAAAACTTTGTTTTTTTTGGAAAGGAAGAAGCAAGCTTACCAAAAACCAGCGAGGTGTTGCTCCCATGCAAGCAATGTCATTGGCGTTAATATTCACTGCATACCACCCCAAATTTCTGGAAGTTAAAGTTATGGGATCGGTTTTAACTGCCACCAATTTGCCACCAGTATCAATTACTGCAGCATCTTTTCCAATTCCAGGTCCTACTATCACTGACTTATCGGTAGGTAAGTGACAGAAAAATTCTTGCAAAATGCGAGGATCTATTTTTCCCAGCGGAAGTAAATTATCTATCTTATTTTTCATTAATAAAAACGGACTCTTTTTGGCTATTTTATATCAATTTTGCTTCTCTCTGTCAACTTTATATCCCTTTTTCTCTGAAATTTCTCTTTTTCTTTACTTGAGATTTTCTTTCCATCCCACTTTTTTGATTATCGAATAGGAGAAGCCGTGATTAGAGAGAAATCGGTGTATTTTAGAAAATTGTTTTAGCTTTTCTTTTTTACTTAATCCATTTCGAAAAGGAAGATATTTTTTCCTGTATAAAAGCTCCAAAGCCATTTTTTCCTCATCAATGCTGGGAAAAATTTGACTAACAACTTCTTTTATTATTTCTTCATTTACACCTTTATTTTTCAGTTCATACTTTATTCTACTAGGGGCAAGTCCTTTTTTAATACTTTTTCTTATCCATTCCTTGCTAAATTTTCGGTCATTGATTAGCTTTTTTTCTTCTAAGAACTGGAGAATTTCCTCAATTATATTTTCGGGATATTGTTTTTTCTCAAGTTTTTTTGCCATTTCTGATTTGCTCCAGTCACGATAATTTAAAAGATAAAGAGCATAATTTTTTCCTTTTTCAAAATAATTTTTTTGGTTATTTATCCTCATTTTTTCCAACAATTTAATTTGTTTTTTTCTATCGTTTCCAATTATATCTTTTAGTATACTTTTTTGCGATAAATAGTAAATTTATCGCATTATTTATAATAATGAGCAGAGGCAGGCTTCATCTACGCTCAAATGAAATAAGTTGACAAATCTTTTGTATTATACTATGGATGTTTTATGTTTGCTGTGGAAAGTAATTTAAATAATTTATCTGATGAAAAATTAATAGAGAAGGTACGTACTAAAAATTATCAGTTTTACGGAGAAATTGTTAAACGCTATCAACAAAAACTTTACCGTTACCTTCGCTATTTGACCAATCAACCTGATGAGGCGGAGGATTTGGTTCAAAATGTGTTTATCAAAGCCTATCGTAATTTATTTGGTTTTGATACTAAGAGAAAATTCTCCTCTTGGATCTATCGGATCGCTCATAATGAAGGTGTAAACTATCTTAAAAAAATGCAAAAAATAAAAAAACTATCTTTTCAGGATCACAATGTTTTTCTTTCTTCTGGTGATAATTCTCCAGAGGACGAACTTATTCGTCAAGAGATACAAAAAAAGATTAAAGAATGTTTAGATGAATTGGAATCTAAGTATCGAGAACCTCTCATCTTGCACTATTTTGAGGATAAATCCTACCAGGAAATTAGTGACGTTCTCAAAATCCCTATAGGAACTGTTGGAACATTTATTTCCCGAGGTAAACTTATTCTTAAAGCTATTTGTCAGAAAAAAGGGGGTGATTTTTAACTATGAACAACAAAAAACAAGTTAATTTACAAGAGAAAATAATGAGAAAAATCGAAGAGGAGAAAATCACTATCCGGTCTCGTTATATCTTTTTAGCGAAAAAATTAGGTCTTAACGGGGGATTTGCACTTTCTCTTATTTTAGCTGTTTTATTTTTTAATATTGCTTTTTTCTCCTTGAAAAGTTCAGGGAACTTAGAATTTATCTCTTTCGGTAGGATTGGGCTTTTTGTCTTTTTAGAATCCTTTCCTTATGAATGGATAATTTTTGCTGTTCTTTTCTTTATCGGGGCAAGCCTCCTTTTATCTCGATACGATGTTTCCTATAAAAAACCTTTTAAAATACTTGTTGTTGTTTTACTTGTGGTTGTGCTCTCAGCATCGACAATACTTGCTATAAGCGGAATCAATGAAAATTTAGAAAGAAAGGCAACCGAAAATACAATCCCTATTTTGAAAATTTTCTATGGTCCAAGAAAGGGCATATGGAGACATGGTTTGGTTGGAGAGATAATTCAAATTCAAACTAAAGCTTTTGTCCTTCAAACTTCTCAGGAAAAGCAAGTTATTGTCAAACTCACTGAAAAATTACACTCCTTTTTTCAATCAGACTTTAAGACAGGAGATTATATCAGGGTAGTAGGCGAGTGGAAAGACAATGATTTTCAAGCTTTTGCTATTCGCCGATGTTCTCATTCTCGTAGTTTTAGAAAAAAAATATTAAAAAGAGAAGGTTAGAGAGTGAATTGGAAAGGATTTTTCTCCTCAATTCTTAAATAAAACCCCCCCCTTTAACTAAAATTACTCAGAGCTATCTTTTTTAATCTGCCCTTTTTTGAAATAAAATAATTTTACTATTGTATTAGTAAGTGAAAGATAAAATAAAAAACTTTTAAAAAAGGAGTAATAGTATGAGAAATAAAAGTATTGTAAGTTTAGGAGTGGGGATCTTTTTATTGGGTGCACTGACTTTAGGAGTTGCTGCTTTTGCCCACGAAAGTAACGATTATAATGGTCATTTTAATGGTGAGAATAGAGCAGTAAATGAGCGTTCTCTTAGCGAAGACCACGATTTTTCAGTTGAGATTAGCGGTAAGGCGATGAAAGAGCTTACCATTCAACAGATTGCAGATCTTTGGGAAATTGATAGCAATACCCTTTTGGATAGCATCGAAGAAGAATTTAATTTGGACAATGAATACACTACAGATAATATTTTAGAAGATTTACGAGCTGAGTCTAAATTTTCGCCATCACAAGTAAAGGCTATCGCGGAGACAATTAAAACAGAAATAGAATAAATAAGGCCAACGAGTAATATACTTGGCTACAATAATCCTCCACATATTGTAGCCAAGTATAGGGCAACAGCTAAATAATTGTCAAAAAGCTAATCCCAAAAATTATTCGAGGTTAAGAAAATGAAAAAAATAATGCAAAAAATGAGGTTGCTGACTTTCTCTATAATAATGATTTTCATAGGGGTAGCTGTAATTTCGGTACCGGCTTTGGCTTGTGAATTTAGCTTTAACTACGAGCGAATAGAAGCCCCGGTGGGTACCGAGGGAAAAATTGGAGTACAAGTTGAAAAAACACATAGTCGATGTACCATGGGGGATGCTCTTGATTTTCAATTTGATTGGGAGCATATTCAAATATTAGGGGAAACTGACTGGGAAGAAACAGCTTCTGATGTTTACCAGAAGTGGTTTTGGGTGTCTTTAACCTTTCCTGGTGAGGGTTTCTTGAAAATCTCTAAGACTTGCTCAAAAGAAGGATATGAGGAAGCAGTGTTGCCTATAATAGTAACAAAGGGAGAGGAAGCGGGAATTTGGAAGAGTGCTTTAGAAGGTGAACTCTCTTATTCATCTTATCCCTGGGAGTTGGAAACGGAGACGGAAAATATCTTAGGTAAAATTTATTTGGAAAAAGATATTTTGAAGATAGAAAATTTAGAGATGAAACTTCCTATTTTACTTCCAGAGCTTGTTGATTATCAAAAGTCTTTACGGGTTTATTACACTATTTCCGATCAGAAATCTTTTCCTTTACTAATCGTCAGTGATGATTTTTACCTTCGTTTTGACCAATATCAAAACAGCTAAATGATTGCCCAATTTTTTGAACTTATGAAAGGAGCAAGAATGTTGACCAAAAACAAAGGGAAAATGACTTTATTAGTGATTATAACTACTTTAATTCTTTTGGCTAATTTCTCACTGTTGATTTTACCAACTTCAGTCAGTAGTTTTGAGGTCAATAGTAATTCGAATTTTGAATCACAAGATACTTTTGGTTCTCAGGATGCTTCTAATTTTGGATCACCAGACAGGTTCGATACTCCCGCTAATGAACAAGATTTTTCCCCATCTTCTCAGAGTCAGACAAATGGGAAAATTTACTTTGTACATGATCAGTTAATTAAAATTATCCTCCTTTTGATATTTACGGGCATTGCAGTAGTGTTAATTTTCAAGTTCTGGCACAAGTATCGAAAATTACTATTAATATCGTCAGTAGTAGTACTTGGTTTTTATCTGGAAGGTTTTTTATGTCCTCTTCTTGCTCTTCAAAATATCTTTACAAAATGGCAAACAGGTTATCTACCTCTTTTTTTATTGGGATTGGTCATACCAACTCTTTTCTGGGGGAAAGTTTTTTGTGGATATGTTTGTCCATTTGGAGCAATACAAGACTTATTGCATATTAAGAAAATCCAAAGAAAAATACCTTTTCGCTATGCTCGCTATCTTGGTATGAGTAAATATATTCTTCTTGGTTATCTTGTGCTTAGAATTTTATTCACCAATCAAGTTATTTTTCAGAATTATACCCCCTTTAAGATGTTATTCACCTGGGGTGGCACTCCTCTGTCCTTAGGAATTACGGTCGCCTTTGCACTACTTTTTCTAATGGTATATCGCCCTTTCTGTCGTTATTTTTGTCCTCTGGGTGCTTTCTTGGGGATTCTTTCCCATTTCAGTTTTTTTAAAATAAGAATAAAATCTAATTGTACCAATTGTGGAGTTTGCCGGAGAGTGTGTCCGACCAATGCGATAGTAGGTAACTTACCTAAGATAAATGCTGCGGAATGTATATTATGTGGTAAATGCCTAAAAAAGTGTCCTCAAAAAGCAATCTCTAACTTAAATTTATTAAATCTAAAATCAAAAGAAGAGAAAAATGCAAAGGGTAAAAGCGCTTTAAGAATTTTCAACGGTATAAAATAGTAAGGATATTTTGATAGAGGTAAGATTTATGTATTTGACAAAGGGCTGAAAATAGCTTAAGATTACTTTAAATCTTTAGATTTAAAGTTTTTAGATAAGAGTTCCCTCCGGTTGAAGTTTTCAGAAAATAAGATGGTTCTTTGACAATCAACGGGAAATATGATATTATTTACTATGCAGTGTTGGGCCGGATCATCTGAAAAAAAGCATATATTTAGCGTTTTAAAAAATAAAAATTTTTTTGCTCTTTGGATTGGTCAAATAATTTCTCAGTTTGGAGACCGTCTCGCTCAAATGGGATTAGTAGGGATTTATTTGAAGCAAACTCAGGGTATTTCAACAACCAGCTCTGTTCCATTAATGAGAAACCTTTTTTTCTTTTCCACTTTGCCTATATTAATTTTTTCTCCAGTAGCCGGGGTCTATATAGACAAATGGAGTCGTAGAAATACTCTTATCGTAACTGATTTTTTGCGGGCAGCACTGGTTCTTCTTATTCCTCTAATAGGAGTTTATACTGAAAGTACAAATTATATCTACGTAATAATATTTCTTATTTTTGCTGCAACCTGTTTTTTTACTCCTGCAAAATTAGCTTTTATACCTAATTTAGTACCAAAAGATCAGTTACTGGCTGCTAACTCTCTTTCTAACATTACTCGTATGATAGCGATGATCGGAGGAGTTGCTGCCGGGGGTTTTATTGTTGCCCGGTTAGGTATAAAAGTAAGTTTCATCTTAAATTCGGTTAGCTTTTTGATCTCTGGTTTAGTTATAGGATTTGTGCGAGTCAAAAGAAACCCTGTAGCAGTAAGTAGTGATGATACCTACTTATTTAAGAGGGTCGGCAAAGATCTTATACGAGGATTGCGTTTTATTGTTGGAAATAAAGAGATTTTTATTTTATCTCTTAGTTTTTTTGTAGTGATGGGTGCTGGAGGTCTGGCTTACGTTTTAATTACTGTTTTAATTACCAAAGAATTAGCACTTGGTACCGAAGGATTAGCTATTGCTGCTGCTGCCTTAGGAACAGGAATGATCTTGGGTTCTCTTTTGTACGGACAATTTGGAGCACGAGTTGAGAAAAACTTAGCCATTTTGGGAGGAACGGCAGCGGCGGGAGTTTGCACTTTGATTTTTAGTGGAAGCCAGTCAATTGGTTATTTATGCTTGGGAGTGTTTTTAATTGGGTTTATAGCTTCTATAATAATGATAGCTGCTAATACTCTTTGTCAGGAGATTACTCCTAACGATTTGCGGGGGAGGATTTTTGCTAGTCTGGAAATTATCATAAATTTTTCTTTTGTCATTTTTGTCTGGATGGCCGGAATTCTCGGTAGTCGCTACTCGCCCTCGCTAATATTTTATGGAATGGGAGTTAGTTTATTAATATACGGTGGGGGAATGTTTTTAATTAGAGTTATCAGGAGAGCAGCATAAATTGTGGCTTTTTATTTTATATAAAATAGGAGAGCTACTTTCCTGCTATTTACCGTCTTCATTAGCTTATTGGATAGCTAAGAGAGTGGGGGATTTATTTTTTGTTTTTCCTCTTGGAAAATGCAAACTTTATCAAAGAGCTGTCTTTTATAATCTTGAATTAACTGCGGGGTGCAACAGGCGTGATAAGAGAAAATACGCACGAAGTGTTTTCCGTAACTTTGGCAGTTACATAAGAGAAGTTCTCTGGTTGGGGAAGATAAATAAAAATAAATTCTTTAGACAGGTAACTCCAATAGGAGTTGAAAACCTCAATGCTGCTCTGAAATTGGGTAAAGGTGTCATACTTGCATCTGCTCACTTTGGAAATTGGGAGTGGGGTGGGATAGCCATGGCTTTAGGTGGCTACGATATATACGTTTTACTGAGACCTCAAGCCAATTCTCGTACTCACAAGTTATTTTGTAGTTTACGGGAAAAACGTGGAGTAAAATTTATACTAATTACCCATTTAAGAGAGGTGATAAGAGCACTACGGGATAATAAAGCAGTGGCTATTTTGGTAGATGAGACAAATAAAGGAATAAATGTTAATATATTTGGCAGGACAATAACTATTGCTTCAGGCCCTTTTGAGATGGCTTATAGATTCGGGGCAGCGATTTGTCCTGCTTTTATTATAAGAGATGAAAAAACTAATAAACAAAAGACAATAGTAGAGCCTCCCATTGTGATGGATTACAATGGAGAAGCCAAAAAAAGTATAAAAGTGGCAGCTCAAAGCTTTGCTCAGATTATGGAGGATTACTTGAGATTTTACCCTGATCATTGGTTTTTATTTGAGAAAAAGATTTTTTATCCTACGATTTTATCTAAAAAAACTAATTGAGATAACTAAAATGACTAAAATGAAGGTTCTTATAGTTTATGTTGCTGCTGGAGGAGGCCACAGACAGGCCGCTAAAGCAATCAAGCGAGTTTTTCAAGAAGAGTATCCCGAGGTTATTATTAGAGAGGAGAATCTTTTCCGTCATGGGAACCCTTTCATGGCATGCAGTCTGGATAGTTTATATTATGCGCTCATTAAGGCTACTCCCTGGTTATGGGACTTATTGTGGGATAGTAAAGAAATTTATTGGTTAACTCGCCTATTAAGAAATATTTTGTGCAGACTAAATTATCATAGACTATATCGAGATGTTATAAAATCCTTTAATCCTCAAGTGGTTGTATGTACGCACAACTTATCTTGTGCTATATGTTCTGTTATTAAACATGATAAAAAAATGAGTTATCTGCTCATGGCTGTCCCCACTGATTTTTATTTGAATCCTTATTGGTTTTACAAAAATGTAGATATGTATTTCTTACCCAAGAATAATTTAGATTTTGAGTATTTGAAGCAGAAAATTCCTCATCATAAGTTACAGGTGAGTGGTATTCCTATCTCTCCCGAGTTTTCAAAATCAAAAGATAAGAATTATTTAAAGAAAAAATGGCAGCTCAAAGAGAATCTTTTTACTGTCTTGGTTATGGGAGGAGGACAAGGATTAGGAGCAATTGATAATATTGTACTTGCTCTTAAAAAAAGTTCTTTACCCCTGCAAGTTATAGTAGTTACGGGGACTAATAAAAAATTAAGGGAAAATCTTTTTAAATTAAAATCAAAGTTAGATTTTCCTTTTAAAGTGTGTGGTTATGTAAACCAAGTAGATGAGCTAATGGAGGTTTCTGATCTTCTTATTAGTAAACCAGGAGGGTTAACTACAGCTGAGGCCTTGAGCAAAGCTCTTCCGATGATAATTGTAGATTCAATCACTGGACAGGAAAGACGAAATAAAAAATTGCTTTTAGAAAAAAATTTAGCTTTAAGTTTAAATAATACAAAAGATTTAGCTTCCACTTTGAATAAGTTTATTAATGATGATTTTGATAAAAATCTCTGGAGAAAACAAGTTAAGGATATAGCCCGTCCTAACTCTTCCAGAAAAATTGTTCGAAAAATTGTAAGCATGATTGAAGAAAGAAGGGGAAAATGGAATATTTAGAGATCGTTAGTAAAGATAACCGCTATGTTTATCCTACGGGTAGAGTAAGGGGACTTGAGAAATACTTGTTTGAAAAAGCAGATTTAGCTCGAATTAAAGGAGCAAAGGATCTTAGAGAGAGTTTACAGGATCTATCTCGTTTTTATCCTTATTCCGAATCAATGAAAGTATGTACTCGTCCTGAGGATTTTGAAAAAGGCTTAGAAGAGGAATGGAGAAGAACTTACCAGGAATTGATGAGTTTTGCTCCAGAACCTGAGTTGGTTAATTTGTTCTGGTTAGAGCAAGATTTTCACAATTTAAAGATTCTTTTTAAGCTTCATTTTCAGAAAAAGTTTTTCCAGGAAATAGATAAGATAGAATATTTATCAGCTTCAGGAACCTTAGACCTTAATATTTTGGGTAATGCTATAACAAAAGAAGACTTTCTTCAACTTTCTCCTTTTTTCAAAAATGTGGTTAAACAAATATTAGGGATGGTAGAGAAAAAAATTTCCAGTAGAAATATAGATTTTTTTCTTGATAAATTATATTTTCAAAAATTTTTCTCTGAGATAATAACCTACCAAGATGATTTCCTAACGAAATTGGCAATGAAAATTATAGACAGTTCAAATATTAAAAACTTCTTGCGAATTAAATTATGGAATAGAAAAGATGAAAAAGAGCTCCTTGAGGATTTTATAATTGAGGCCGGATATGTAAAAAAAGACAAAATAATGGCTTTTGCAGGAGAACCTCCCGATTCTTTATTGGATGTGGTAAAAGGGACTGAGTATACTCCGATTGTTCAGAAGGCCTTAGAAGAATGGAAGAATAAAGGTAGTTTATTCACTTTAAATAAATCATTAGAGAAAAATATTTTTGCCTTTACTCACAGAGGATTTTATATCACCTTCGGAAGAGAACCTTTGATTAATTATATATTACTTAAAAGATGGGAAATAAAAAACTTAAGGTCAATACTCAGAGCTAAAAAAGCTAACTTTTTTTCTGGGCAAATGATGGATGAAATAGTTGGGTAAAAATTTAGAAGCGAGACCGATAATTCCGACATTTGGTTGCATTTGGACGTTGATGATTATAGCAGCTTCGATAGTCAAAACGGCAACTATCGCAAAGATAAGCTTTTCCTCCAGCGATGTTAGTAATACGCACCAGAAAAATTCTCCACTTATCTTTAAGAGTTTTTTTAGCCATTTGAGGTATATTTTAGTAACAGTGTTTTGATAAGTCAAGAAATTAGGAGAGGATAGTCTTAGTACTTTTCAGGGACAGTCAAGGAGAAAAAATTGTTAAAAATATTAATAATTGGTAATGAGGATTTATCCATCCCTTTTAGAGCCGTTGGTTGTGAGGCTAAGTACGTTGAAAGTCCTGAAGAAGGTAAAAAAATACTTTTTGAATCTGTAAAGCAAGAATATGGAATAATTTTTATTGCCGAATCTATAGCTAAGGACTGCATGGACCTCATATCACAGATAAGTGAGACAAGAGCTTTACCCATTGTTACTATAATTCCTGATACTTTAGGAAAGGAAAAGGGAATAGCTGAACAAAGAATACAAAAGATAGTAAAAAGGGCAGTAGGGATAGAATTACCGGAGTAAAGCAATAAAAGGAGAAGGAATTGGAGAAGAACCATATTTACCGGAATTTGGTAAAGTCGGGAAATTTGGTTTCTTTTGAAATACAAATTAAAGAGAGTGATTTATTTATTTTATGTGATAAAAAATTAATTCGAGAAGCTGAGGAAGCTCTTTTAAAACACCGAGAAGACATAGAAAGGTATATTTACGGTAATCCCTCATTTAAAAGTAGTTTTGAACCGTTACTTTGTCAGGAAGGGATGCCTCCGATCGTGAGATGTATGGTTGAAGCCTCTCAAAAAGCGGGGGTTGGTCCTATGGCGACCATAGCAGGTGCTATAGCTGAGTCTGTAGGTAAAGATTTGCTTATTCGCTGTCGACAAGTGATAGTTGAAAATGGGGGAGATATTTTTATGAAGGTAGCAAAACCCAAAAAAGTAGGGATATATGCTGGGGATTCTCCCCTTAGTGGACATATAGCTTTACAGGTAAATCCAGAAGAAACTCCTCTTGGTATATGCTGTTCAGCAGGGAGCTTTGGACATTCTTTGAGTTTTGGAAAGGCTGATGCAGTAGTAGTAGTTTCAACCTCCACTTCTTTGGCTGATGCCGCAGCTACTGCAGTAGGAAATCTCATAAAAGAAGAAAAAGATATCAAAAAAGGATTAAAATTTTTGAAAAATATCTCAGAGGTAAAAGGAGG
>CAZGDY010000053.1:0-11191 GCA_964524965.1 uncultured Clostridia bacterium | reverse complement strand
TTATGTTTATTTTAGGGAGCGTATAATATTTCCCATATTTTCTTTCTCAAAAAAAACAATAGGCTTTTGAGCTCGAGTACTTGATGAATCTTTGCCTAAATACGTAAATTCTCCTTCCTCACCTATATTTGACAAAGGCAAAAATTTGTATGGATTAGATTTAGCTGGAGAGGAAATGAGAAAAACCAAGGAAGTTATTTTAGTGGAAGGGTACACCGATGTAATCACTCTTTATCAAGAGGGCATACACAACCTTGTAGCTTCCTTAGGAACTTCTCTTACTGATTCTCAGGTCCGAATATTAAAAAGATATGTTGATACAGTTTTTCTTGCTTATGATAAGGACAGCGCAGGAGAAGCAGCAACTATTAGAGGAATTGATTTATTATTGGAGAATGGTCTTCAGGTAAAAATAATTTCTTTTTCAGGAAAGGACCCGGCAGACTCTGTCAGAAAAAATGGATTAGATGCTTTTTTAGAGGCAAAGGAAAAAGCCTTATCTTATATGGACTATAGGATTAAAATAGATATAGATAATAATCAACCTCTTACTCTTGAAAAAAAATTAAAAATAGTAAATTCCTTGTTTTTTACTTTAAAAAAGATAAAATCAAAACATATTTTAGATGATATTTTGAGGAAATTGTCCCAGGCACTTAAACTTAGCGAAGAATCGCTAAGATCTGAATTCAATCGGTTTTGCAAAGAAAAAAATAAATTTTCTTTTTCTCGTACTTTAAAATTTGAAGTACCCAAACAAGAAGAAATGGAAAAAAGACTTCTCCAGATAATGCTTTGCGATCAAGAGGCCATAGAAGTAGTTAAAGATGATTTCCCTTCTGATAATTTTACCCATCCTCTTTGTCGCGAGTTAGCCCAGGAGATTTTTTTGTGTCAAAATGATGAAATTACTCCTTCCTATCTTATTAACAGAACAGTTGATGAAACTCTTTGTTCTTTTATATCTTCTCTTTCTTTTAATGATCCTTCCCTCCAGGGAGTAAATATTCAACAAGCAGCTGGAGAAGCTGTTCGAGCCTTGATAAGGCGAAAAAAGCAAAGTAAAAAAGAGCAACTTACCTTAGAGATGAAGGAGTGCGAACAGCGAGGAGGCGAGGAAGAGAAAGTGAAGAATTTAGGGCAACAAATAAGTCAATTACAAAAAAGTATCCTTATACGAGAAAGAGAATAAGAGGTATAACATGAAAAAAGACGTGGTAGAAAGGCTTTTAGAAAAAGCCCAAAAAGAGAACAAGCTTACTTCTAAGGACATCAAAAGAGTAGCAGCTACAGTTAAGGGAGCAGAGATAGAGGATCTTTTTAATATAATAGAACAAGAAGGAATAGAAATAATTCCCGAGGAGAAGGAAGAGTTAAGTAAACCTGAGTCTTTACCCGGAGAGGTAACCGATGGTATTGGAAAATATCTTCAAGAAATAGGGAAAACTCCTTTGCTTTCAGTCGAAGAAGAAAGAGATTATGGAAGAAAAATAAAAGATAGCAAAAAAGTTTTGCGTAGAAGTATTTTCCAAGTAACACAACTTGTTCAAAAAAATAACTATGTTTTGTCCTTAATTAGAGAGAAAGGATTAGGGAGCGAAGATTTAAAAAGTATAAGAAAAAAATTTAAAAAAGTGAAAAAAGTTAGTGATTTGATTTGTCGAATTCGAGAAGAAGAAAGTAAATTTTTACGTCCTCCTCAGGATAGAGATTGTTTTTTCTTTTTACAAAAAGGAATTAAAAAAGCGCATTATTGTTATGAAATTTATAGAAATAAGATGATAAAAGCTAATCTTAGGTTGGTGGTGAGTTTTGCAAAAAAGTACACCGGCAGGGGAGTACCGTTTCTTGATTTAATTCAGGAAGGAAATATTGGACTGGCAAGAGCAGTAGATAAATTCGATTATAGTAGAGGCAACCGCTTTAGTACCTACGCTAGTTGGTGGATAAGACAATCTCTTTCGCGAGCTATTTCTGATCAATCTAGAACTATTAGGGTCCCCATTCACATAACCGAGCTTATGAAAAAGGTAAACCGAATTTCTCAAGAATTGGAACAGGAATTAGGGAGATCTCCTACAGCAAGAGATATATCCGGACGTTGTGGAATATCCTTAGAGAAAGTAGAAAAAGTCCAGAGGGTTATTATTCGCTCTACTTCTATGGATGCTCCAGTAGGAGAAGAAGAAGATAGCTATCTCATAGAGCTTATCGAAAATGATAAAGCTAATTGTCCATTCCAGGAAGTTAATTTAAGATATCTCAGGAAAGAAATAGAAGAGTTAATAAGACAAGTGAAAGACGACAGGGAAAGAGAAATTTTGAAACTACGGTTTGGAACAGAAGATGGATGGGATTGCACTTTACAGGAAATAGGAGAAAGATACGGAGTGACGAGAGAGAGAATCAGGCAAATAGAAGCTAAAGTTCTTGCCCATTTAAAAGAGATAGCCAAAAGGAAAAGGTTAGAAGAGTATTTTATGTAAGCGAAAGAAAAACTTTTTTTCCAACCCATTTAAATTTTTTTTATCGGCGATAAGTTTTTTTCTCTCTATTTAAGGTAAGGATGTCTTTGGTTAAGGTTACTATTGGGTAGCAGTACACTTTTTTGGCTTTGGTAGCTTTTATAGTATAGAGAGACTTGAATTTATTTGAATATTGGATAGCTTCTTTTTTATCTGAGGCTAAAACATACTTTTTTTTAAAAAAAGCTCTGATATTCTTGTGGAAAAGAGCTAATTCATACAAGGATTTTTGATGAGGGTTTTCTACTGATAGGATTATGTGTTGAGGAGTTAGCTTTTGTAAGTTGAACCCGCTAATATCATGTGTTTGTTCTGCAGTAGCTTTTTGTCTTTTGCGAATATAAAAAATTGGTAATGAAAGAGAATTTTCCATGCGAGGACTTCCCAGCAGGGAGAGGCTACCAAATCTTCGCTGAAATTTTCCGAAGGTTGTTTCCAAAACAAATACAGGTTCTTGGGTTGAAATAAGGTAAAATTGAAAAAAACCTTCTTCTTTTCCAATTTTTTTCTTCCAAAGTTTTTCTTCTTTTTTTTCTTTTTCTTTTTCTTTCATAAGGAAATTCCTTTTTTAGAATTAAGATCTTTTTTTTCAAAACCTTCTTTTTTCCAAGTATTGATAAGCTTTTCTACTACGTTTAACTCTTGCCTGAACTTTTTTAGCCGTTCCAGGATCGGATCCGGTAAATTTCCGTGCTCAAGAGTTATTGTAAATACTTTTTTCCCCTTATGTTTAATTATTCTACCCGGAACTCCTACTACTGTAGAATCAGAAGGAACATTTTTTACGACTACAGAACCGGCTCCTATAATTACATTATCACCTATTTGTATGTTTCCCAGTACTTTAGCACCCGCGGCAATAGTAACGTTACTTCCAATAGTAGGATGTCTTTTTCCTTTTTCTTTGCCCGTTCCTCCCAGAGTGACTGCCTGGAATAAAGTTACATTATCACCTATTTCGGTAGTTTCTCCAATGACAACACCCATTCCGTGATCTATGAAAAACCCCTTTTTGATTTTTGCTCCTGGGTGGATTTCAATACCTGTGAAAAAGCGGACTGTTTGAGAAATTAGTCTTGCTAAAAAATAAAATTTATTTTGATAAAGAAAATGAGCTATTTTATGCCAAAAAATAGCATGTAATCCAGTATAAAGCAAAACTTCCCAAATACTCCTGGCAGCAGGATCTCTTTCAAATATAGTTTTTATATCTTCAAACATTTTGTTAATCACATTATCAATAAGTGGCTTTTATTTTACCATATCTTAAAATAAAATCAAGCAATGAGGTGAGGGAGCCAGGACATCGCGATTAAGGGGACTCTTTGTAAGAAATAAAAGGGATTTATTAGGGAAAGTTTTCTGAGTCACATCACATGGACAATTACCGTTCCCCAGATGGTAAGAAAAATATTTCCAAATGCATAACCGATAGTGTATCCTAACACAGGCATTGCACTGCGAGATTGTTCTTTAAGCGAATTCAATGCTGCCGTACAGGTGCCTGCTCCAGTTAATGCCCCAAAAAGTAGGACATTGTTCATTTTGATAACCAACCTACCAAACAGCAAACCTATAATTAAGGGGGTAATGGTTACGATTGCTCCAGCCCATGCTAAAGAGACACCCGTAATTTGGATAGCATGAACAACTCTGGGACCAGCTGTTAAACCAACGCAGGCAATAAACAGGTTTAGCCCTAGATTAGTAAAGATCCATTGGGTTCCATTAGGTATCTGGCCAAAGGTGGGATGTAGTGATCGTAACCAACCAAATATTAGTCCGGATATCAAGACTCCTCCACCTATTCCTAATCCCAGGGGTAAGCCAAACACCGGCACAGCTACAAGTCCTAACAGTGTACCCAAAACGCATCCCAAACCTACCATGATCATGTCGGTAGTCATAGTATACCTTTCTGGATATCCCAAAGCTTTGACCATTCTTTCTACATCCTTTTTAGCTCCAGTTATCTGTAAGACATCACATTTATGTATTACTATATCCTTAGCAAGCGGCAATTCCTGCCCCTGGCGGGTAATTTTTCTAAGAAAACAACCGTATCCGTACTTTTCACTGATTTGACCCAATGTCTTTCCAATCGCTCCAGATTTGAGAATACAAACACTTAAAATCTCACCCATAATATCTATCATTTCTCTATCATCAATTTCAGAACCTATTATTCTGTCTGCATTAAAAAATTTTCTCCGGTCCCCGACCAGTGCAATCTCATCCCCAATTTGTACTGTTGTATCTGACTGAGGTTTGATTAGATTATTAGCGCGCTTTATCTTTTCCACTATCACGTTTTTATCAAACATCTTTTCTAACTCATCCACAGTTTTTGTTGCTATTTCTTTATTCTCAACTTTATATGCTCGTAAATTAAGTTTCTTATACCAGGAGAATAATTCGGGGCTTTTTTCATCAGTTAAGGCTCCTGACATTTGTTCTTCCAATTTTTTGGCTTCCTCTCCGAGGTTGATCTTCAAAATCTTAGGAATTAACCTAACAAAGAGAATGAATCCGGCGGTTCCAAAAATATAAGTTATGGCATAAGCTGCAGCCATATTACTTTGAAGAATAGTCTTTTGTGAAGCTGAAATAGACAGATGTTTAATAGCTTCGTCAGCTGTTCCTAATATTGCAGATTGGGTCATAGCTCCACCTAAAAGCCCTGCTGCAAAGCCCTCATCCAATCCTAATATCTTTCCCAGGAATATAACCATACCTAAACCAGTCAAAGCAACTACAATAGAAATCCCAAGATAACTTATTCCCTTTTTTCCCAAAGAGTGAAAAAACTGTGGTCCCACCTTATAACCTATGGTAAAAATAAACAAAGCAAATCCCACTGTTTTCAATAGTGGATGAATCTCAATTTTCATCTGGCCTATAAGGAGAGCAACCAGAAGGACTCCGGTAGTTGAACCGAGGTTAAACTTAAAAAATTTAATCGTGCCGACATAATAGCCAACGGCAATAGTCAGGAATATAGCTATCTGAGGGTAGCTACAAAAGATACCAACAATATAATCCCACATAAATTATCTCCAATTACCTCTAAATTTTTCGAACAAAATTTTATATTTTACTAGAGGATTTCCACCTCTTATAGTAATCCTCCAGTAACTCACTGATTGCTTTGCCTATATTCTCATAGCTTTGGTCAGGAAGATTGGCAAGAGAAACCCGCACGGACATGCTTGGAGCATCAAATCCCCCGCCATCCATTAACACTACAGATTTTTCGTGGGCCAGCCTCCAGACAAAGTCTATAGGTTCGTAATTATTCACAAGATAATCTGCAAACTCCTGGCTATACCGAATCTTAGCAAGCATAAGTATATTAATAGTAGCATAGTAATGAGCATCATATTCATTATCAGGATGAGGTATACCTACAGCAGAATAGAGAGTTTTAAACCTATGAGTTACAATGGACTGAGTTTCTTTCTTGTATGCTCCCTCTTTATCTATCAAACAATAAAGTGAAAAGAGCACCATCAGAACCTGTTGAGGAGTAGAAAGTCCAGCGGTATGATTAAGGGCTACTGACCGGCTATCCGCAACCATCCTATCAATAAGCTTCATATTATCAGGGTCAAGCACTACGTTACCGTAACGCTCACGCAATTTCTTCCTGATGTTCTCTGGAAATTCTGCAATTTTTTTATCAAAAACATTATCTTCATGAATTCCAATTACTCCTAACCTCCAGCCGGTAGCACCGAAATACTTAGAATAGGAATAGACAAGAATGGTGTTTTTGGGAGCAACTGCTGCGATAGATTTAAACCCGTTAACAAAGGTAGCGTAAACATCATCAGTAAGGATAATCAAATCTTTGCGACGAGTCTTTACCAATTCCGCGAGTTTATTAAGAGTGGCTTGCTGCATACTTACAGATGTGGGATTAGAAGGATTAACCAGAAAAAGAGCTTTTATTTGTGGATTGGCTAATTTCTCAATCTCAGAATCGGGATACTGCCAATCGTTATTTTCATCCTGTTCTAGATAAAGCTCGACAAATCGATAATCGTTTAAGCGAGGTATTTCTAAATAAGGGGTAAATATAGGAGTGCCTAGTGCTATCTTATCACCCTTATGAAGAAGCTTGTTTTCGATAAGGGTGTTAAAGATATAATCCATAGCTGCTGTCCCACCCTCTGTAGCAAACAAGTTAAATTTACCCAAAGAAAAGCCACCTAAAACTTCCTGCTCAAGATACTTATGAACTATTTTCTCGCTGTTAACAAGCATCCGGTCAGGAGTAGGGTAATAATCACCCAGGATTGCATCAGTTATTTCCTTTATAAACTCATCGAGGTCTAACTTTAACTCATCTCGAGCATAAACAAAGGCATCCTGTAGGAATTGTATTCCGGCAAGATAAATGTTTCTTTTTAAATAGTCCTGGAATCTCTTTGCGATACCTTCAGCTTGGGGTGTACTACCTAAGCGGGGTCGGTGAGGATTCTTGCGGGATTCCCCCACTGCAAAAAGTCCTAATTGGAAGAAACCCTGTCGAGGAGTCATAGTTATCCAGTTGGGATTTCCTCTGCCCGCGTTAAGCATCATCTTTTGATGATGAGACTCAGCCATATTTATCAACTTATTTTTTAACTCAAAAGGGCTTAAGTGCTCATAACGTTTTTCCTCAGAAATATCCATTATTGCCTCCTTTTTAAAAGTAAAATAAGATTTAGTTTATTAACAATTACTTTACAATAGTAGTTTAGCGTTTTTAAAAAACTATTATTAATTTGCTAAGCTTTAAAAATTTTGTCAAATTTTCTGCAAAATTGAACTCCGACAAATTTTTATTTCTTCTTTTAGAGAATTAAAGATGGGTTTTATGATTTTTTAATCAAAAAAGTGGACTTAGAGATACCCAAAACTTGATGAGTCGTATCTTTTAGAAAAACTTACTTATTGCATCAGTTATAATATGATTTTTTATGGTTATGTGTCAAATTTATTTAGCAAATGGGCCCGGATATCGCTACCAGGGGTCGAGTCTCACCATTATCTCATTGTCTCTAATTGTCTCTTGATAAGCCGTGATAACTTGACAATAAATTCATATTTACTACACTGCACGCTTAGGAGTGGAACGATTTGATAACTAAGAATTTGCTTGGGGGTTTGATGGGTTTGTTTTTGCCGGCTGAGTGTCTTTTATGCAAAAGACCCCTTGAACCTTTAAATAAAAGTTTTATTTGTGGTATCTGTTGGAAAAATGTTGAATGGCTGCCTGCTTTATGTTGTGTGAAGTGTGCTAAACCTCTCCCTTTTACTTCTAACGATAATTTGGATTTTCCTCAAATATGTCTTGCTTGTCAAATAGATCCTCCTCATTTTCAAAGACTTTTTTCTCCCATGATTTATCGAGATGTGGTAGCTGAAGCTATCAAGCTGTTTAAATACAACAGAAAAAGAGGAATAATCAGAGGGTTTATCCGGATTATAGAAAGTTACTTAACTCGTTTTGATTTGAAATCTTTAGGGTTAGAGGTGGTGGTTCCCATTCCTCTACATTTTAAGCGATTAAGGGAACGAGGGTTTAATCAAGCTGAGGATTTGGCAAATGTGGTCGGTAATTGTTTAAATTTGTCTGTGTGGAATAATTATTTGACCAGAGTACGTTATACAAGACCCCAAACTAACTTGAAAAAACAAGAGAGAAGAAAAAATTTAAAGAATGCTTTTTCCCTCAGGAAAAAAGGGAAAAACAAAGGGAAGGGTAAAAGAATTTTACTAATTGATGATGTCTATACTACGGGTGCTACTTTAAACGAAGCCTCCTATGAAATGAAAAAATACGGTGCTGAGGTTTTTTCGTTTACTTTAGCTCGAACTATAGAACTGTAAAAAAATTTATTTTGACATTTTAAAAAAGCTTGTTATAATGTAGCGAGTTTTATCTATTAAGTAATGGGGGTGAGTATAATATGCCAGAGGAGGGAACGGTCAAGTGGTTTAACGACCGTAAAGGCTATGGGTTTGTCTCTCGAGCTAATGGAGAAGATGTTTTTATACATTTTTCTAACATTGCCCAGGAGGGGTTCAAAAGTCTAAAAGAAGGTGATAAAGTATCTTTTGATGTCCAGGACACTGAACGTGGTCTTCAAGCGGTAAACGTAGTAAAGGCCAATTAGTAGCTGTGAACAAAGCAAGCCCGGCTGAAGATTACAATCTAAGATAAACTCTAACAGAAAAAAGATTGTTATTTTTGATTATAAAACTTCAGCCGGGGTTTGTTTCAAGCGAAAAGGGAAAAATGCAATGAAAGCAGAAATAAGTGGAATACGTGTAGTCATAACCAAGAGTATTGATGATTTTGTAAACACTAAAATAGAAAAAATAAACAAATATCTTAAAGAAATTATTACTTCTCGCGTTATCTTAAAGTCCGAAAAAGATCGATATGAAACAGAGATTAACATTATAACTAAAGGATTAGTTATAAATGCTAAAGAAGTTGCAAAGGATTTGCATGTTTCAATAGAGGGAGCTTTCAAGAAAGTTATTAACCAGTCTAAGAAATATAAAGAGAAGAAAAAATCTCACAAGGTTGGCGGATATAAAAAAGCAGTACAAATAAAAGATAATAAAAAAATTGATAAAAAACCTATTGTAACACGGATAACAAGAGAATTAGTAAAACCAATGGATGTTGATGAAGCTGCAATGCAACTTAAGTTTTCCAGTAATAATTTTTTTATTTTTCTTAACAATGAAACAAATCAAGTTAACGTTATTTATAAAAAAAATGATGGAAATTTTACTTTGATCGAGCCCTCGTAAATTCTCTTGAAAAATTAAGTTTTCCTATTTAGGAAAAGGGAGTATTTTTTTACAGGGTGAAAATTATGATAAAAGGAGGGCAGGTTGCAGGTAAGTAGTTTTTTGGGGAAGGGAACAATTAAACCCAAATTAGTTGCAAAATCCAAAGACGAGGTACTGGATGAATTGGTTTCTCTTTTGGAAAAAACTGGTCAGGTAACTGACCGAGAAGAATTCTTGCAAGTTATAAGAGAAAGAGAAGAATTGGGCTCCACGGGTATTGGCTACAATATAGCGATTCCTCATGCTAGATCTAAAGCCATTAAGTCGTTGGTTGGTGTTTTTGGAATATCCAAAGAGGGAATAAATTTTGATGCTCTTGATAAGGAACCGGTTCATTTGTTTTTTCTCTTGGGTGCTCCCCAAAATGCCTCGGGAGAATATTTAAAAGCGTTAGCTATTATTTCTCGTTTTTTACGACGCAAAAAAGTTAGACAGGATTTAATGGAGGCAGAAACAATAAAAGAAGTAGAGGGAATAATAGAAAAGGAAGGGCTATAAATTTTTTTTATTAAAGAATTAAACAGGAGTAAAAAATGGGGCGAAGTTATCTTTTTACGTCGGAATCAGTAGCTGAAGGACATCCGGATAAAGTTGCTGATCAAATTTCAGATGGAGTATTAGATGCTGTTTTAGGAGAAGATCCCAAAGGCAGAGTTGCTTGCGAGACTCTAATAACTACTGGATTAGTTTTTGTGACCGGAGAAATTACAACTAATTGTTATGCAGATGTGCCTTTTGTAGCCAGAAAGACATTAAAGGAAGTAGGGTACACTCAGGCAAGTTACGGAATAGATTATAAAAGCTGTGCAGTAATTACTTCTATTCATGAACAATCTCCAGATATTGCTTTAGGAGTGGATAAAGATGGAGCTGGGGATCAGGGAATGATGTTTGGCTATGCTACTATAGAAACTCCAGAGTATATGCCTTTGCCTATTGTTTTAGCTCATAAATTAACTAAACGGTTGGCCGAGGTGAGAAAGAAAAAAATACTTCCTTATCTTCGTCCCGATGGGAAGTCCCAAGTAACTGTGGAATACGAGAATGGTATACCTGTAAGGGTAAAAACAGTAGTTCTTTCTGCTCAACATTCTCCTGAGGTAGAATCAGAAGACATAGAAGATGAGTTGATAGAAGTAGTTGCTAAACACTGTATACCTGAAGAATATAAAAATTCGGAAATGTCCTACTTTATTAATCCCACGGGAAGTTTTAAAGTGGGAGGACCTCAAGCAGATACAGGACTTACTGGAAGAAAAATAATTATGGATACCTATGGGGGTGTTGGATCTCATGGAGGAGGATGTTTTTCTGGAAAAGATCCTACAAAAGTTGATCGTTCCGGATCTTATATGGCTCGATATATAGCTAAGAATATCGTGGCAAGTGGCATAGCTACGCGATGTGAAGTTCAAATTGCCTACGTTATTGGACTAAGTGAACCTGTTTCTTTGATGATAGACACCTTTGGCACAGGAAAAATTCCTGAAGTCCACATCCAAAAAATAATTACTAAAAACTTTCCTTTGTCTCCCCAAAAAATAATTGAAAAACTGAATCTTCGTCGTCCTATTTATAAGAAAACATCTGTTTATGGACATTTTGGTAGAGAAGAGCCTGAGTTTACCTGGGAAAAGATAGATATGGTAGATGTTATTCGAAATGAAGCAGGAGTTGATTAACAAATCTTAAAAATACCTTATTTTGGTTTTCTCGTTTACCTTTTGCCAACGATAGCCCTGTCTTTGTTTATTATTTTTAATTTAGGGTTGCCGAGGAAAACCTGGAGAGATTAAAATCTTTTGATAGAG
>CAZGDY010000052.1:0-11306 GCA_964524965.1 uncultured Clostridia bacterium | reverse complement strand
AGAGACTTGTGATAGAGTAGCAGTGATGTATGCTGGCAATATCGTAGAATCTGCCTCAGTTAATGATCTTTTTGCAACTCCATTACATCCTTATACCATTGCTTTAGGTAAGTCAATTCCTCGAGTGAATTCGGAGGCTTCCAGGTTAAACATTATCCCGGGAATAGTACCCAATTTAATCAATCCTCCTTCTGGCTGCAAGTTTCATCCTCGATGTTCAAAAGCTATGCCCCTATGTTCAAAAACGCAGCCTCAGTTTATTGAGCTGGAAAATGATCATTGGGTTCGCTGTTGGTTATATCAAGTAAAGTAAGCAGGGTTTGGAAAAATGTCCGAAGATATCTTATCAGTAAAGAATTTAAAAAAGTATTTTCCCACTACAGGAGGGTTTTTAACTAAACCTTTAATGGTGAAGGCAGTAGATGGAGTAACTTTTGAAATTAAGAAGGGGAAAACTTTAGGATTGGTGGGAGAGTCCGGATGCGGAAAAACTACCACTGGTAAGTTAATTTTGAGGTTATTGGAGCCAACAGAAGGAGAAATTTTTTTTGAGGGAGAAAATATTCTTAAGCTTGGCAAAAAGAAATTGAAGAATTTAAGAAAGAATATGCAGATTATTTTTCAAAACCCCTTTGCTTCCCTGGATCCTCGAAAAACGGTTAATTACACAGTATTTGAGCCAATAAAGGTTCATAAAATTAATGTAAAATCAAAAAGAGAAAAGGTTTCGGAGCTTTTGGCAAAGGTGGGAATAACTCCCGAACAAGCTTATCGGTATCCTCATCAGTTTAGTGGAGGACAAAGACAGAGAGTCGGTATAGCCAGAGCTCTTGCTTTGAATCCTAAATTTATTATTGCAGATGAGCCAGTTGCTGCTTTGGATGTATCTATTCAAGCTCAAATAATTAATTTGATGATGGATTTGCAGGAAGAATTTGGTTTAACTTACCTTTTTATTTCTCATGACCTTAGCGTAGTTAAGCACATCAGCGATAAGATAGCCATCATGTATCTGGGGAAAATAGTAGAAATTACTTCCAAAGAAGTTTTATTTGCCTCATCTTTGCATCCTTATACTCAGGCTTTGATTTCGGCTATTCCTGTTCCCAATCCTACTATAAAACGAAAACAAGTTATTCTCAAGGGAGATGTACCAAGTCCTATTAATGTACCTTCTGGCTGTCGTTTCCATACTCGATGTTCTTACGTTCTGCCAATATGCAAAAAAGAGGAACCTCTGCTGAAAGAAGTAGAAAAAGAGCATTTTATTGCCTGCCACTTACATAATTAATTTTTAATTTTGGGGATTACACTCTTTTTAGTATTCTTTCCCGATTTTAGCTTTTTATATTTGACAAAAGTCCTTATCTGGTCTATATTTAAATAGCTTTACCAAATTTTGCAAAGGGGAAAGAGCAAAATTGTAAAGAGGGGATATGGTATAAAATTACCCCCTTTTTAAGGATAAATAAGTTAAGAAGGGATTTTTTAAAAAATAAGGAGAAATTTAAGAAAATAAATGAATATCACTTTAGTTGGTTTTATGGGGACTGGTAAAAGCATTGTAGGCAAACACCTTGCTAAACGTTTGAAGATGGGATACATTGATTTAGATGAAATTATTGAAAAGAAAGAAAATCGTCCTATTTCTCAGATTTTTACTCAGGAGGGAGAGGAGTACTTTCGCAGAATAGAAAACCAGGTAACTGAAGAGCTCTCAAAGCTTGAGGGATATGTGATTTCAACAGGGGGAGGAGTTGTTTTAGAAGAGGAAAATGTGAAATTTTTAAGAAAAAAAGGGGTCATAGTGTGCCTTAAGGCAGCACCTGAGATTATTTGGGAACGAACTAAAAATAATCAGGAAAGGCCTCTTTTAGAAGGATTTAGCGATAAGAAGAAAAGAATTAAGGAACTTCTCAAGGAAAGAACTCCTTTTTATAATCAAGCTGATATTATTATTGATACCTCTTCTTGTTTAGTTTCACAAACTGTGGAGCGCATAGTTAAAATTTTAACTCCAGAAAAACTCTGGGTAGAATTGGGGAAAAGGCGCTATCCGGTTTTTATTGGGTCATCCATTGATAATGTGGGTAAAATTGCCCAAGATTCCAAATTGGGGGAAAAGATATTAATTGTTTCCGATGCTAATGTTTTTCCTCTTTATGGCAAAAGAGTGCAAGATTCCCTCGAAAAAGAAGGCTATCGGGTATTAGTTTTCCAGATTTCTCCGGGAGAAAAATACAAGTCACTTATTCAAGCAAGAAAAATTTATGATTTTTGCCTGAAAAATAAGTTAGATAGAACTTCATCAATTCTTGCTCTGGGAGGAGGAGTTGTAGGGGATTTGGCAGGATTTGTGGCAGCTACTTTCTTAAGAGGGGTTAATTTTCTAATTATTCCCACCACACTTTTGTCCCAGGTTGACTCTGGGGTAGGAGGGAAAGTGGGAGTTGACCTTCCTCAAGGTAAAAATTTAGTGGGAGCTTTTTATCAGCCTAAGTTTGTGCTGATAGACCCTTTTCTCTTGAAAACTTTATCGCTCCGAAGGATAAGGGAAGGAATGGCTGAGGTAATTAAATGTGCTATTATAAAAAATGATGGTTTTTTCTCTTATTTAGAGGAAAATATATCAAAAGTTTTAATAAAAGATATCAGAGTTTTTAAAGCAGTAATAAATAAAGCGATCAAAGTAAAAATCGGGGTAGTACAAGAGGATGAAAGAGAAGAAAAGGGAGTAAGGCAGATATTAAATTTGGGGCACACTATAGCTCACGCCATCGAAACAGTATCTAAATATGGCCGGTATACCCACGGAGAAGCAGTTGCCATTGGCATGATGGGTGCAGCTAAGATAGGGGTAGAGATGGGAATTTTTTCTCCAGACTCTTTCTTGAGAGTAAAAAGATTATTAAAAAAAGCTAAACTTCCCCTTACGGGGAATAAATTAAATCCTCAGCAGATTGTTGAGGTTCTGAAAGTTGATAAAAAAATGAGAGAAGGGAGGTTATTTTTTGTTTTACCCCAAAGAATTGGCAAGGTTTGTCTGCGAGATGATGTACCGGTTAATTTAGTTAGAAAGGTAGTTCAGGAGCTTATTATATGATAAATATTTTAGTTATTCATGGACCTAATCTTAATTTGTTGGGAGAAAGAGAAGCTGAATGGTATGGTGAAACTACTCTTGGTTTCATTAATGATGCGATAATCCAAGAATTGAACAGTCTAATTTGGAAGGAGAGATTATTAATTTAATTCAAAATTCAAAAAAATGGGCTCAGGGAATTATAATCAATCCGGCAGCTTACACCCATACCAGCGTTGGAATAAGAGATGCTCTTTTAGCTGTCAATCTTCCCGCAGTTGAGGTGCATCTTTCCAACATATACAAAAGAGAAGAATTCCGCCACAAATCTTTTGTAGCTTCAGTATGCATAGGGCGAATATGTGGTTTTGGACCTTCGGGGTATATTCTCGCTCTCAAGGGGCTGATTAGTTTTTTAAAAAAGGAAAAGGTTTAAAAAAAGATTATTTGCTCAATGTGTCTACCGGACTAATATTTTGAAGGAGGACAAAATAAATGAGTGTGGAAAAATTGAGAAAAGAAATTGATGAGATAGATGCCCAGTGGGTGGAGCTTTTAAATAAAAGAGCTCAAAAAGTTTTGGAAATAGCTAAAGTAAAAGAAAAAAGCGGGAAAAATTATTATTTTCCTGGCCGGGAAAAAATTGTTATTAATAGATTAATAGCTTTAAGCAAGGGATTTTTACCTGATAATGAATTAAGGCAGATTATTAAGACAGTTTTGAGCTCTTTTCTCTTTATTCAAAGAAAATTGAAAATTGTTTATTTTGGTTTACCCGCTACTTTCACTCATTTAGCGGCTATAAAGAATTTTGGGCAAAGTGCGGAGTATATATCAGCCAGAAATATTCCCGAAATCTTTGCTTTAGTGGAAAAAGGTAAGGCTGATTATGGTGTTGTTCCAGTGGAAAATTCTACCGAAGGGGTAGTTTCTCATACTCTCGATATGTTTCTTGATTCAGATTTACGAATATATAGTGAGATAATTTTTGAAATAGTTCATCATCTTTTAGGGAAGGGAAAATTGGAAGAGGTAACAAAGGTTTATTCTCATCCTCAAGCTATTGCTCAGTGCAGGGGATGGTTGGAAGAGTATTTACCCTCGGTAAAGATTTGTGAGACCGAAAGTACGGCCAGGGCTGCTCAGCTTGCTTTTCAGGAAAAAGGAGCTTGTGCTATTGCTTCTGAAGTAGCGGCCGGGCTTTACGGCTTGGAAATTCTTGAAAGTCATGTAGAGGATTCCTCTCACAATTATACTCGTTTTCTGGTAATTAGTAGGGATTATGCCGATCGCAGCGGAGAAGATAAAACCTCCATACTTTTTTCCATTAAAGACAAAGTCGGGGCTTTATCCGATATGTTGACCCCTTTTCGTAAATATGGTGTTAATTTGACTAAGATAGAGTCCCGTCCTACTAAAAGAAAAGCCTGGGAATATGTATTTTTTGTAGATTTTGTAGGCTACAAAGATGATAAAATAGTTAAACAGGCCTTATCTGAATTAGAGAAGGGGTGTTTCTTTTTAAAAATCCTGGGTTCTTACCCTAAGGGAGACTAACAAGAGGTGATTAGATGGTTATAACTTTAAAGCCAGGAACCACAGAAAAAGGAGTACGGCACGTAGTAGATAAAATCAAGGAATTGGGGTTTACCGCCCATATTTCCAAGGGCAAGGAAAGGACAATAATAGGAGTTATTGGAGAAAATGTCATAAGAACTCGTCATATCTTTGAAGCTATGTTTATTGTGGAATCAGTAACTCCTGTGTCTAAACCTTATAAATTGGTGAGCAGAGGGTTTCGCAAGGATGACACCCTAATAAAAGTTAAAGATGTTGTTTTGGGGGGAGATAAGGTGGTGGTTATGGCAGGTCCTTGCTCTGTTGAAAATAGAGATTCTCTTTTAGAAATTGCCCAAATCGCCAAGAAGGCAGGGGCTTCTATTTTGAGAGGAGGAGCTTTTAAACCTCGTACTTCTCCCTATTCTTTCCAGGGACTGGGAGAGGAGGGTCTTAAATATCTTGCTGAGATATCTCAGATTACCGGACTTCCAGTTGTTACTGAGGCTATGGATCCAAGGCAGCTGGAACTCGTTTCTTCTTACGCCGATATTATTCAAATCGGAGCCAGAAATATGCACAATTTTGATTTGTTGAAAGAAGTTGGAAGAGGAAACAAGCCAGTTCTTTTAAAAAGAGGAATGGCCGCTACGGTAAAAGAGCTTCTTATGTCTGCCGAATATATCCTTTCAGAGGGTAATTACGATGTTATTCTTTGCGAGAGAGGCATAAGAACCTTTGAAGACTCCACTCGTTTTACTTTAGATATTGCCTCAGTGGCTTTAATTGAGCTTTTTTCTCATCTTCCTGTAATAGTAGATCCCAGTCATGGAACCGGAAGTAGAGATCTAATAATTCCCTTATCAAAAGCCGCTGTGGCTGCGGGAGCTGACGGTCTTTTAATAGAAGTACATCCTAAGCCCGAAGAAGCTCTCTCTGATGGATTCCAAACTCTTACTTTTAATAGCTTCCAGCAATTGATGAGTGAGGTAAAAAAAGTAGCTCAAGCTGTGGGAAAACAAGTTTAAAATGGGAGATATTGAGGCCAATAGATTATCTGTTAGGTCTTCTCGTTTTTTGCAAGGGGAAATAGATTTGCCAGGGGATAAGTCTATTTCGCATCGGGCAATAATTTTATCATCTATTGCAGAGGGTATATCTTCAGTGAAAGGACTTCAAAAAGGTGAGGACGTTTTAGCAACTATTAAATGCATGCAAGATTTGGGAGTAAAGATTGAAGAAAAGGAGGGAAATTTATTTATCCAGGGAAAAGGTTTGAAGGGTTTAGAAGAGTCCGAAAATGTTTTAAATTGTTATAATTCTGGAACAACGATGAGGATACTTTCGGGGATTTTAGCAGCTCAGAAGTTCTATTCAGTTTTAACTGGTGATGCTTCTCTTAGAAAAAGACCTATGCAAAGAATAACCGTTCCCCTTGGTAGAATGGGTGGAAAAATTTGGGCAAGAAAAGGATGTTATGCTCCCTTAAGTATCAAGGGAAGAATCTTGCAAGGAATAAATTATGCATCACCTGTAGCTTCTGCTCAGGTTAAATCTTCTCTTTTGTTAGCCGCACTTTATGCCCAAGGTATAACCAGGGTTAAGGAACCCTATCTCTCAAGAGATCACACCGAGCGAATGTTAACTTATATGGGGGTAGAAGTAGATTTAGCTAATTCAGGAATAGCTGTGACCGAAGGCCAAAAGCTTAAAGCAAAATCTCTTTTTATACCAAAAGATTTTTCATCGGGGGCTTTTTTTATAGGTGGAGCAGCAGTTTTAGAAGATTCCCAGATAAAACTAAAAAAAGTAGGGGTTAATTCCACCAGGTGCGGATTTTTGGAAGTTCTTAACAAGATGGGAGCCAAGATAAAAATATATAACCGACAAATAAAATGTAATGAAGAAATAGCCGATATTGAAGTGAAAGGTAAGAGTGAGCTTAAGGCAGTTAAGGTAAAGGGGGACAAAATTCCCCAACTTTTAGACGAGATTCCTATTTTGGCTGTAGTAGCTTGTTTTGCTAAAGGACAAACTTTAATTGAGGGAGCGGGAGAATTGAGAGTTAAAGAGACCGATAGAATAGGAGTTCTTTGCAAAGAACTTTGCAAAATGGGGGCCAGGATAGAGGAAAGAGAAGATGGAATGCTCATTTACGGTGTAGGAAAATTAAAAGGTGCAAAGGTTAATAGTTGGGGAGATCACCGTATAGCAATGGCTCTTGCCATAGCAGGAATTTGTGCCCAGGGGAAAACTGTAATTGATAATGCTCAATGTATAGATATATCCTTTCCCGAATTTAATAAGATGCTTAATGATGTCACTATCAATTAAGAAGGAATATCTTTTGGTTGTTCTTTTAATTTCCCTTTTTTTTGCGAAATATTTGCTTGAGTTTAACATAAAAAAAGATGTTCCTCAGTCTTCTCTGAGACAGGTAACAAGCTATCTCTCGGAGAATGACCCAGAACAGGCAATTTTTGTAGCTTTGGCAGTTACTTTTGGATTTAAAGAGGTTGCTTCTGACTTTCTATTTATTCAGGCAATTCAGCACTTTGGTGACTGGAAGCAAAAACCAGAGAAAAGATTTGAAAAAATATATCCTTTGTTGCAAACTATAAGCTATACATCGGTTCATTTTGTTCCCGCATATTCCTTTGGGGCTCTTGTTTTAGTGGAACTGGGGTATCCGGATGAGGCGATAAAGCTTTTGAACACAGGTATAGCTAATAATCCTCGGGCTTTTGAATTATGGTTATATCGAGATTTTACCATTCGCCTTTTTAGGAATAAAGAATATAAAAAAGCTATAGAAGGTATGGAAACTGCTTTAAAGATAAAAGATTATCCTCCCGCACTAGAAAGAATTCTTGCTTATGCGTATGAAAAAGATGGCCAGATTGGAAAGGCAATAGGGCAATGGCAACGAGTTTATAATTCTACAGAAGATCCTGCTATAAAAGAGATTTGCCTAAGACATATAAAAAATTTAAATGAGGGAAGATAGTGTTATGGAATTGATAAAAGATATCAACTCAATGGAAGATTGCTGTAGAGAAAAAAAGTTAAAAGGCAAAAAAATTGGTTTTGTGCCTACTATGGGAGCTCTACACAAAGGGCATCTTTCTCTGATTCAAAAAGCAAGAGATGATTGTGACTTTCTGGTGGTGAGTATTTTTGTTAATCCTACCCAATTTGGACCAGGTGAGGATTTTGAGGAATATCCAAGAGATTTGTCAAAAGATACAAAACTTTGTCAGAGACAGGGAGTGGATGTTATTTTTATTCCTTTAAAAAATAAAATGTATCCTAAAGGTTTTTCTACCTGGATACAAGTGGAAGGTAAACTTACCAGTTCCCTGGAGGCTTCCTCCCGTTCTGGTCATTTTCGGGGAGTGGCTACTATAGTTGCTAAGCTTTTTAATATCATTCTTCCTGATTATAGCTATTTTGGGGAAAAAGATTACCAACAAGCTCTTGTGTTAAAAAAAATGGTTAAAGAACTAAATATTGATACGCAAATTATACTTATGCCCACAATTAGAGAAAAAGATGGACTTGCCTGCAGTTCAAGGAATAATCGTTTAACTTTTGAGGAAAGAAAAGCAGCTCAAGTTTTACATGAATCACTTATGCTGGCAAAAAGAGAAATTCAAAATGGAAAAGATGACCCCTCTTCCATAATATCCTCGATGGTGAATTTGATACGGGGAAAAGATTTTGCCAAAGTAGATTATATCGCAGTTGTCAATCCTGAGAATTTGGAAGCAGTGAAAAAAATAAAGGGGAAAGTTCTTATTGTTTTGGCTGTCCATATCGGAAAAATAAGATTAATTGATAACATGACAGTCTAAAGGGAGATGAGTTTTTGTTAAAAATTATGCTTTCAGCGACAGAGGTTTCAGGAGATATGCAGGGAGCTCATTTAGTTAAAGCTATAAAAAGTTTTTGCCCCTCAGCCCATTTCGTGGGCATTGGTGGGGAGAGAATGAGAGAAGCGGGTGTGGATGTAAAGTTTTTCACCGCTCATATGGGGACAATAGGTTTGGCAGAAGGATTGAAGTATTATTCTTCTTTTTTGAAAATAAGGTCAAAGGCTGAAAGAATGTTGCGGGAGGAACACCCCAATCTTATAATTTTAATAGATTCTCGAGATTTTAATATAAATCTTATTGGCCCGGCAAATAAATTAGGAATTCCCGTTATTTATTATGTTGCTCCTCCAATATGGGCTTGGCCTGATTGGAGGATGAAAAGGATGGCCAGAAAAGTTAGTAAAATCATCACTGTTTTTCCCTTTGAGCTGGAAGCTTACAAAAAAACGGGAGCAGATGTTGTCTGGGTGGGACATCCTTTACTTGATATAGCCTGGCCCAGCATGAATAGAGAAGAAGCTTGCCAAAAATTTGGTCTTGATTCTTTTCGGCCCATAGTTGGTCTTTTACCGGGGAGCAGAGAACATGAAATAAACAAATTTTTGCCTCTAATGCTACTCGCAGCAGGTACCTTAAAGGAAAAAATAAGAGAAATTCAGTACTTACTCCCGATTGCCAGCTCCTCTTTTGAAAAAAGAATCACCGAGATAGTGGAAAAAAGTGGTCTCAGGGTAAAAATTATAAAAGACAGTATTTACGATGTGATGAATATTGCTACTTTACTTATAACTGCCTCTGGTACAGCTACTCTTGAAGCAGCTTGCCTGGGAACTCCTATGGTAATTATCTATAAAGCTCACATCACTTCTTATCTTTTGGCTCAGGTTTTATTAAATGTTTCTCACGTTGGCCTTCCTAATATTTTAGCAGATAAAAGAATAGTTCCTGAACTTTTGCATTTTAAGGCTACTAAAGAAAATATAGTTCGTGTGGTTTTGGATTTGCTTACCAATCCTGATAAATTAAACCGGATGAGAGGTGAATTGGGAAAAGTGGTTAAGAAATTAGGTTCACCGGGGGCTATAGAACGAGCTGCTCAGGTTGTACTAAAGATAGCAACTGAGAGTGGGAATAGTAATTAATGAGATTTCTATAAGAATTATTTAAATAGAGAAAAATGCAAAATATATGTTTATTTTAAAGAAAATAGTAGTGGTTTTTTTTCTTATGTTTTTTTCCTCTTCGGTTTTTGGGGGAATTTCTGGGATTAATTTTCAGGCAGATTACGTTGAATGGTTTGGAAAATCTTCCTTAATTATTGGTCGAGGAAAGGTAAGTGTGGAATATGAAAATGTTAAACTTGAGGCTGATAGTATAAAGTTAAATCTAAAAGAGTTTGAACTCTGGGCAGAAGGTGAAGTAAGTCTACAGATAGATAATAGGAGCTTAAAAGGGAAAAGTATTAAGTTTAATTTGGAGACAAAAAGAGGTGAAATTTTATCTTGCCAGGGAAAAGAAGGCCCCATCTTTTACCAGGCGGAACAGGTATATTTAACTTCTAAGATAATGGAACTTTCCGAAGCAGAATTTACTACCTGCGATCTTTCCCCTCCTCATTATAAAATAAAGGCAAGAACAATTGAGCTAGATTTAGAGAAAGAACTTGTAACAGCAAGGGATGCTGTTTTATACGTAGGAAAATACCCCTTATTTTGGATGCCTGTTATTGTAAGATATTTACATGAAGAGAATACGATGATGTTTCCCAGTGTTGGATATACGGATTTTGCTGGTTGGTATGTAGAAACTGGATATCATTTTTACACTTCTCCTTCTCTCCAGGCAACTTTGCGTCTTGGTTATAGAGAAAAAAAAGGCTGGTCTGGAGGTGTAGATTCCTTTTACACAACAAAAGCAGGAGAAGGTGAGTTAAAAACTTATTTTATCAAGGAAAAGGATACTCAAAATGAGAGATGGAGATTAAAATTAAATCATAAATATTCTTTTTCTAAATTTACTTTTTTAAAGATAAATTTTGATCGTGTGAGCGATGAGGAGTTTTTAAAAGATTATTTTCCGGAAGAAGATGAGGAAGTATCACCTTCTTTTTTATCCTTGGATTATCAAAAAGAGGGACATGGGATTAATTTTTTACTTGAACCAGAGGTGAATCCATTTAAATTTGAGGAGTCCATACAACGTTTGCCGCAGGTTACCTTAGATTTTCCCGCTCAAGAAATAAGTAAAACAGGATTTTATCTTTCAAAAGGAGCGCAGGTTGTTAACTTTCAAAAGGAGGAGAAGGGACTTATTCGTGCTGATTGCTTTCTTGATTTATATTATCCTTTTACCGTTTTTAAACACTTTGAAATTGAGCCAAAGTTAGGCTATCATCTTTTTGGATATAAAGATAAAGAAGGAAAAGAGGGTTATCGGAAAATACCTTATCAGGAATATCAGGAATCTTTTCAAGTTGATGGTGGCAGTAAAGAAAAGTGGACTTATTCACTGAAGCCAGGTCTTGGTTATTATCATTCCACAGAGGAAAAAAATGATTTTACTTTCCCCTTTGAACTGGAAGATTATGAAAAAAAAACAGAGGATATTCACCCACCAAATTTAGTAAAGTTAGGAATTAAAAATTATTTTTATTACAAGGAAAAGCATATTTCCTCTGGAAATATAAGTCTTGGGTATAACTTAATTGAGGAGAAAAAAGGATTTTCTTTCTTGGAGGGAGAATTTCACCTTACCCCTCCCCTCCCTTTTTTAAATTATATAGACCTTTATTT
>CAZGDY010000051.1:0-11416 GCA_964524965.1 uncultured Clostridia bacterium | reverse complement strand
GTTTTATCTCTTGCCAATTTTCTTCCTTATCCTTGCTGTTTTCTTTATAAGTTTTTTCAAGAAGGCGAGATGGAAAAAGCAATAAAGCTCCAACAGGCAATTTTGCGAGTTAACAACGAAGTATCCGGAGCGTACGGGGTAGCTGGTGTAAAGGCAGCTATGGATTTCACTGGATTTTACGGTGGTGATCCTCGCCTTCCTCTTCTCCCGCTTAGCTCAAAAGAAAAGGAAAATATTCTTCTTATTTTGAAAAAATTTACGCAGCAATATCCAGAATTTAAACACTACCTTAAAAGTTAGAGATTTTGTTATCTTGGTTTATAATGCCCAGTCTTTTAAAAAATTTATTACATCACTTCATTTTTTTAGTTTCATTTTAGCGATATAAAGACAACCTTGCAGGGAACAATTTTCTTTTACTACAAAGTCAAAATCTGGGAAAATTTTCTTCTTGTAATCCATTAAGACTTTATTTGCTCCACCTCCTGCAAGGTAAATAGTTTTATCTAACTTTATAAGTTTTGCCATTTTGCTTAGAGTTTTTCTCATACGTCCAACTGTTCCTTCCATGAGAGAGTAAAGACAATCATCTCTGGTAGTACTTAATGTTAAGCCTGAGAAAGAAGCTGTTTTTTGTCTTAGGCTGGTTCTATCTCCGGCAAGATGAGGATTAAATTTAACCCGGCATTTTCTTTTCTTTTCCAGAATTTTTCTAAGATAAATCTGATAAAAATTTTTTTCACTCATCTCCTCGCAGAATTGAGAACGGAACCATTCCAGAGCAAATCCCCCAGTGGTAATATCAAACATAAGCCATCTATCAGGAAGGGGATGAGTGCGCAGGTAGTATTTCTCATCGGCAATAGGTTTTTCCAGGCATATGGTAAGAATTTCCGAACTACCGGATACGTTAAGGATTTGGCCATTTTTAAGAACACCCGCACCAACTGCAGCACTTGAGGTATCATTTGCACCCATTAAGAGAGGTGTTCCTGATTTAATACCGGTGATGTTTGCTGCCTTTTTAGTTATTTTTCCTACAATTTTAGTTGAGGGAACAATAGGAGGAAGCTTTTGCAGGGGAATTTCCAGTTCCCGGGCAATTTCTTCACTCCATCCAGAATAAGCTACAGTGTTGTAAAGACCGGTGAGTGAAGCGTTAGTGGGGTCAATACTCCAATTATCGGTTAATCTTTTTGCGAAAAATGTGTTCATATGACCAAATTTAAAAGTTTTTTTAAAAATCTCACCTTTGTTTTCTTTTATCCATAGGATGCTGGTTACAGAAATACCTCCGGGATAAGGTATGTTACCGGCTGTCTCAAGAAACTTTTTTTTGCCTATTTTAAGAAGAGCTTTTTTCGCTTGTTTTATGCTTCTCCTATCCCAATGGATAATGGCAGGGTAAAGAGGGTCGCCAGACTCATCAAGAGCAATTAATGCAGGGCTAAATACACATTGTACTACCAGCTTTATTGTACTCAAATCTTCTGCCATTTTTTTAATTACTTTGAGGAAAGCTTTCCAGATCTTTTCTGGCTCTGTTTGGACATAAGTTCCATGAGTTTGGTAAGAATAATCGACCTTTTCGGTTACTAATATATGGAAGTCTTTGTCAACTAAGGCCGCTTTTATAGAGGAAGTTCCTATGTCTAATGCTAATATATATGGTTTTTTGTTCATCAGGAATCTCCTTTATTTTTAAATTTAGTCGTAAATCTGTCTTCCTTAATAAACCCCGCTTTTTCTAACTCTTTTTGGTTGAAGATATTTTTCGGCAATTTATTAGCGAAAACATTAAGAACTGCCTGAACGGCTTCTTTTGCCAGACGAATAACACATTCTTGTGTCAGGGATGCGGAGTGGGGCGAAAAAAGAACATTTTCCATTTGCAAAAGTGGATTATTTGCGGAGGGAGGTTCTTTGGAAAATACATCCAGAGCAGCTCCTTTTATTTTACCCTCTTCAAGAGCTTTGATTAAAGCTTTTTCATTTACTACCTCTCCTCTTGAAGTATTGATAAAATAGGCGTTTTTTTTCATTTTGTTGAAAAGTTTCCAGGTAATGAGGTTGTGTGTTTTGGGAGTACTTGGTATGTGCACAGATACAAAATCAGCTTTCTCAAAAACCTCTTCAATCCGATCATAAAACTGTATACCATTTTTTATTTGGTTGCTTTTACCCACATAAGGGTCATAGCCCACCACCTGAATATTAAAGGCTTTATGGCATATTGTGGCCACTTGTGAACCAATTCTTCCTACCCCAATTAACCCCAATAGTTTATCTTTAAGCTCTATTGCTTGGTAACTATTTCGATTATTCCATTGTTCTTGGCGGGTAGATTTGTCCATAAATTTTAATTGTTTTGCCAGGGCAAGGATGAAAGACACAGTATGTTCAGCCACTGATAATGTGTTAACTCCTGGAAGATTACAGACCAATATTCCTTTTTTTGTAGCCTCCTTGGCATCTATATTGTCAACCCCGACACCTGTTCGAGATACAACTTGAAGATTTTTCGCCGCATCAATAATATCTTTATCCACTACTAACGAGGTACGAAGGATGATACCATGGACATTTTTTACTAATCTTAGTGCGCTTTTTTTTGAGGCATCTGGGCAGATAATTATCTTTGTCTTACCTTCCAAGAGTTTTATTCCAGCCTCATGAATAGGCTGAGGGAGGAGTACTTTTTTCATTCAAAACTCCCTTATTCGTTACTAAAAGCCTAATTAGTTTTTATTGGTGCATTTTATTAGAGCTTAATTGCCCTGTCAAGGAAACCTCCTTTAGTTATCAATTAAAGTTTAAAAATATATTCCGAACTATTTGGTTCTTGTCAAAATAAAAATAGTGTTATTGCCATAATTATTTGAAAAAATCTAAAAAAGGTAGATGATAAATAAACAGGTGACTAAAAATTTATCTTTGTTAAGTTGATAACTATCCTCTTTTTTAGTAGTTGTTATTTGGGAAGGATTTTTTCCGAAAAGTTGTGTTTTTGTTTTTTCTTGTCCTCGTACATCCCCCGGTCAGCTTCGCTCAAAACAGCATCAATGGATTTTACTTGTTCTGGATACCAATAACTGAGTCCAATAGCTAATGTTATTGGAAAATTGGATATGGGACTTTTTTTGTTCCAATTGGCGATAGCCTGGCGAATTCTTTTTATTGCAACTTGCGCGTCACCCTTTATGGCGGATAATACAATTAAGAATTCATCTCCACCGTAGCGAACCACAATGTCAATTTTCCGTACTTGTTTTTGCAAAATTTTTCCAACTTCTTGAAGTATAATATCTCCAATTTGGTGACCAAATCGGTCATTAATCTCCTTGAATCGATTAACGTCAATCATTAAAAAGGCAATGGGATGTTTATATCGTTTAGAGCGTTCAATCTCCCTATTGATTACCTCCATGAAATAATAGCGGTTGTGAAGATTGGTTAGAGGGTCGTGGATAGCTTGTTTTTTTAGTTTGTTCTGTAAACGGATTCGTTTCAGCGCTTCGGTACTATGACCAAGCAACAACTCAAGTATTCGTGCATCATCTTTAGTGAAGGCGTTGGGTTTGGTAGAAAAAAGCTGAACTACACCTATATCACCGATAGGTGCACTAATCGCAGATTGAAAATATTTTTGCACCAATTCCATCTCTTTTTTTCTGCCAAAATTACTAAAAACGTAGGTTTTACCGCTACGATGGGTCTTTTTGTTCATCTCCTCATTAAAATTCGCATGTTTGTGCAATTCCGGTGGTAAATCAGGTGAAGCGATTTTAGTTACCATCTTGCCATTTTCAATTGTGCTCAGAGAATGGGTGGAGAAGTCAAGAATTGTTTTTGCTGTTTGAATGGTGAGTTGGTAAATTTTTTGTTCATTTTCACAGGCTTCTAAGCGATGGGCTGTTTTGTGAAGAGCTTCTATTTTTTGCTTTGATTCTTGTAGTGTTGTTTCAGTTTGTTTTTGTTTGGTGATCTCATGGATGACAAGTAGATAGCCACGATGATCATCTAAGGGTGAGATGTGTAGATTGTAGTGGTTTTTTGCTTTGTCATTACCTCGGACAATCTCTGTTTCTGTTTTCTTAGTATCTGAACCCAGTTTGATGAGATTGGGAAATAGCTGAGTAATCGGTTGCCCGATTACTTTGGTGGTCTTACAATTTAAGATTTTTTGTGAAACAGAGTTGAGGTCTATAATACGGTTTTGCGCATCCAGTAAGATTATTCCATCATTTAGGTTTTCGATAATAACGGTACGGGTCATTGGGATGATGTCTAAGAATTTTAACCGAAAAATACCCCAGGCTAACATTAAGCCGGAAATAACGAAGAAGCAGGGTGTTAGATCGAGAGGAGGGATAGGAGTTGAGCCAGAAATGTACAAAATATTTGCTATCCAGGGAGCCACAGCACCGATTACCAAAATAGCACCTTGTTTCCAATAAAGATCCGGTTTTCGAAAAAGTGTCTGGACAAGTATTAATGTGCCGGAAAACAGTAACAGATAAGAGTATGCTGCATGAATCCCGAACCATATACCATATGTCTTGGTCACTACAGAAAATGGACCACTGGTATCTAATCCGATGTTTTGCCGAACGAGGCCGTGAAGACTATTGGTCCAAAGCAGTATCAGTGTAATCAGAGGCACAATTATGAGCAGAAATAAATTGCGTTTTGTAATCCATTTATCGCTTCCGGTGTACTGGAGTGCAAAAGTTATCCACATTACTGGTATGAAAACAATACCCAAATACTCAAGGTTAACCCAAAAGAGTTTGGCTGATAGTTCAGTGCTTCCGAGCTCTAATACATTTCCCAGCGACCATACAGCCACGGCTAACATAAGGATTGACAGCGGTATTGCACCAGATACATGGCGGCGTTGCCATGTTATGCTTGCAATTACGATTGCGATAATCGCTGCTATAATCAAAGGTAAAAAGTAAGGTGTATATTGCCACTGCACCATTTTTCTCCTGTGGATAAATTATCTGATAGAGTGCATCTTTCTTATTTACCCACGAGTAGCTTTCTTGAACTCATTAGGTAAATGATGGTTTAAAGATGAGAGCAATTATTTTTTATTATAGACATTTCTTAATAAAGTGGCAAATTCTTTTTTTAAATGGCTACAATAATGATACCGCACACATTTTTGTTAAAGAATACAGACGATGTGATTATTTCAGGAGAGCAAAGAAGAGCTTTGAAATTTTTTTTAAAAAAATATTAGCTTTGATAAAGCTAAAAATAAGAAATGCATCGGGGAATGCAAAAGAAAAAATTGACCAAATTTTCATAATGCGATAAGTTATACTTAGTTTTTTTAAGAAAGCTAAACTGCTCCTTTTTAAAAGTCCGCTCCCATAAAAAAACAAATTGTAGATATTGAAGAAATTGAACTTTGGAAAAAGGAGAGGCTTGGAGGTACTTAAGTTCTTCATTCGCTACCTTGGCAATTGATTGAATGATATTTTGTAGAGTTATTGGGAAAATCGTTTAACAGAAGAGATAAAAATAGCTGCAATTGGTGTTGGGAACTATACAAGTTTTTTAATATAGGGGATTTATCTTATTTTATTCCGGGATTACAATAGTGGTGTATTTTTCGAGAGTTATAAAGCATGTCTGTGTTGTGAGTTATGAGAGAACATGAATAAAATCTGTTTCTTTTGGAATCTTTAGAATCACGCTTCCGACCCTGGTTCAAATTGTAATTGATTTTAATAAGTCAAAAAAATTACAAGGGCACAGATTTTAATTGCCCAGAAGGGAGGATTTAAAGTGACCTCAAGAGAAAGAGTTCTTATGGCAATTTCAAGGAAGGAACCTGATAGGGTTCCGCTAGGGTTTGGAATAGGGCTTGTAGGTTCGAGCATGGTGGAATCAATACCAAATGGTCGGGTATATTCAGATTTATGCAGGTACCTTGATTATGAAGACAGACCAGAGCCAATAATATCAGAGTTCGGTAACATTGTAGGAAATATTGATGAACGCATTCTAAAAAAATTTGGAGCAGATTTTCGAAGCATTAGCCCAGATATATTACCTCCCAGGATGGAAGCAGATGGAAGTAAAACCTGGGATATTATGTGTGGATATAAAATAAATAGAATGGGCTATTACGATGAGCCATACCCGTTCCCCTTTAAAAATCTAACAACTAAAAAAGATATAGAGAATTACAACTGGCCTAACCCGGATGACTTCGATATTGCTAAAGGAAAAAGAGAAGAGGCAAGAGTTATGCATGAGACCACAGATTATGCGATTATTGCTACAAGCTGGTTCAAATTGTTTCCATTTAACGGTTATGCTCAGCTTAGTGGGTTGGATAAATGGCTTATGGATATGAAGCTAAATCCTGAGTTTTACTTTGCTCTCGCGGATAAATTTTTGGAATATGGACAAACAATGGATGGTAAGTTTTTGGAAGCAGTTGGCGACTACGTAGATATTGTTGGAATGTTTGATGATTTGGGAGGTCAAAATGGACTCTTAATGTCTCACGCTGATTATGTAAAATTCATTAAACCATACAACAAACAAGTTATTCAAGGAATAAAAAAATATACTGATGCTAAAATTGTTATGCACTGTTGTGGGTCAATTTATGATGTAATACCAGATCTCGCTGAAATTGGAGTTGATGTGATTAATCCTTTGCAACCTTTGGCTCGTAATATGGAATCCTGGCGCCTCAAGAAAGACTTTGGGAATATAATAAGTTTCTGGGGAGGTATTGACATCCAAGAACTACTGCCACGCGGAACAATTAAGCAAGTAAAAGAAGGAGTAAAAAGAACTATTGATACCTACGCTCCAGGAGGTGGATATATTCTCGGCACAGCCCATAATATAGAACCAGATACCTCTCCTGAAAATATAGTTGCCATGCTTGAGGCAACTCTTGAATATGGCCACTATTAAGATGTTGAAATCAGCATAAAATCAAATAAAGTGTCGGAAAAAAAAAGTTAATGCCAGAGTTTTCCTATTTTTAGGGGAGTATTTTCAACGCTTCTCAGGGAAGAAAGTATCTTTGACAGCGGTAAATTCTTCCGGGACTCTTCAAAAATAAAATAATAAGGAGGTTGTTAAAGGGTTTGAACTTTAGCCACCGATCGTCCTAACTTTCCGGATAGTCAAGACCAAAAATTTAAAATTTTTTATTAATTCAGGGAAATTTATAATGACTTTACCCCCGCTTTGATTAGCAGGCCAGGAATAGTTAATCCTAATTTTTTCATGACGGTAAAAACGCTAAAGGAGTGTTTTTCGAAATCAGCTAAATTTTCAATGAGGTGGGAGTTTTTTTGAGCTAATCTAAACAGTTTTTCTAAAAAAGGAAGATTTCTTTTTTCTAAGATTTTTTTTAGGCGCAGAGCGGAGCGAATTTCTCCTCCAATTTGTTTTTTCCATTCAGTATCATAAGAGGAAAGTTTACCTTTTTTGATACAATCAGCTAAAGTTTCGGCGCATCTCATTCCGTAGTAAAGTCCTCCTCCCGAAAGAGGTTTTACCTGGCAAGCAGCATCTCCTATTAGGGCAATATTATCTTTCAGAGTTTCTCCATAACCTATAGGGAGAACTCCTCCCATTTTTTCTATCACCTCTCCTTTTATTTTATTTTTTTCTTTGAAATCTTTAAGAGCACTTAACGGATCAGAGGGAGAAATGCTTCCCACGCGGATTATTTCCTCACTTTCAGGGATTAGCCAGGAGAAGTGCAGAAAAGGTTTGGTAAAATAAACCTGGGCCATATCTTGAGGAGTTATTTTTTGTTTTATTCTAAACTGAATAGCCTTATAATAGATTGGTTTTAGCTTTAAACCGCTAATTTTTCTGGTTATGGATGTTGCCCCATCAGCACCAATTACTACATCAGAATAAAAATTACCTTTATTAGTATATAAAAGATATTCTTTTCCTTGTTTTTTTAAGTTTAAAAGTTTGGTTTCTTTTTTAATATTTAGTCCTACAGAGAGTTTTTTATCCATTTTTTCCCGGTCAATTACCAAGGAACCTTTTTTCTTTTTTAAGAGGAAACTTTTATCTTGATAAGAGATTATAGCTCCGTTTAGCTCTTTTTTTACTACTTCCTGAGGTAAAGCAATTTTAGAATTCCGGAAAAAAGAGCTTCCCACTAATCCAGCGCAATGGTTGGGTACACCGATCTCAGGATGTTCCTCTATTATCAGCGAGGAAAATCCGTAGTGCTTTAAAAGTTGTCCCAGATAACATCCTATGGGTCCTGCTCCTACAATTGTTATACGCATAGCTTTATTTATGGAAATTTATAGTCCAAGCTCCTCTGATATGTTTTTCATAGCTTGAAGAACAGATTCTATATGCTCTTTTAGTTGCATTCCCATTTCTTGTGCTCCTCTTTCTATGTTTTCCCGATTTACTCCCCGGGCAAAAGCTTTATCCTTCCATTTTTTCATAATTGATTTTACTTTTACCTCAGATATTTTCTTAGAAGGACGAACCAATGAAACAGCAACAATAAGGCCGGTCAGCTCATCTACTGCGTATAGGGTTTTTTCCAGTAGAGTTTCCCTAAGAACACCTGCGTGGTCTGCGTGGGCTAAAATAGCTTGAATCATTTCCTCAGCATATCCTTTTTCCTCTAGTATTTTTACCCCTTTGAAGGGGTGGTCTTGAGAAGAAGGATATTTTTCATAATCAAAATCATGCAGTAGGCCTGTTACGCCCCACTTCTCGGGGTCTTGATTAAATCTTTCAGCGTAAGCTCTCATAGCCGCTTCTGTTGCTAAGGCGTGTTTTATCAGGTTTTTGTTGCTAGTAAACTGTTTAAGAAGATCTAAAGCTTCTTCTCTTTTTGGCCAGCTCATTTTACCCTCCTTACTTTTATTGGCACTAATTAAATTATTTTATCAATTCAAAATGAATGCGTCAATTTTTATTTCTTGATTTTGTTTTCCCTCTATTATATACTAATCTTAAAATAGTATCTTTCATTGACAAATTGTTGGAGATTGTTATTTTAATGGTTAAATTTAAATTATTTTGAACTATTAGAATTTGATAATTTACATTCAGCAGTTCTTATTTAAGCGTAGGGTTATAAGTTATTATGATGCAAACCATGGGTGGTTGTTATGAATAAGGATAAGCCCTTAGGCAGGGTGATGTCTGGCGAAGAGTTCATTTTAAAATTAGAAAAAAGAGAACAGAGGTTTTTTACCCTGGGAGATTTTTTACTTGAAAAGAAGTATTTAGGTCAAAATTACTATTCTAATCTGGAAAGTGAAGCTCATACCCTGGAAACATTTTTGGATAATCATAAAGCTCGGGGAAATAAAATCTTTGCTTATTTTACGGAGCTTGTTGCCTGTATGAGATGGATTGCTAATGCAGCTCATACCTTGAAACATACCCAGAATAGATATAAAAGCTATGGTCTTGGTGAAGAGGATAGTTTTTTTATTAAGATTCAAAATTTTGTGGAATTTTGTGACAGTTCTCTTTTTAGTCTCTACAAGGCTTTAAAGAAAGAAGCTCTTCTTTTGGGTATGAAAATTTCTTCTCGTTCTATGGAAGAAGAAGAGTTTTTAGAAACAGAAATTCAGGAGTATCTTCTTGAGGATCTTGGTGAAAAAAGTTATTGTTGTTTTGAGGAAGGAGAAAAAATAATTGAGGTTACATTTGTTTATGCCGAATTAGCAGATAAATTAGCTGAGCTTTTAACGGATGATGAGCCAACCGAGGATAAGATAGAAGAACTTACAAGTTCTCTTCATCGAATCCAGTCAAAATATGACAGTTATATAGGCGGCAGTGAAGAAGAAAAAAAAGATAAACGACTTAAGATGCTCAGAGGATATATTTCCATTTGCTTGCATTTACTTGAGGTCACTTTATACATGCTTCACTTTTACGAAAGACACATTAAAGCGGAAGGATTAGACCAAATAAAAAAGAAAATATTAAAAATCGTGGATTCATCTCAGATTAATAAAAACACGGAGGCAATGTTAAAACAGGCTAATGATTATACTTTAAAAGGAAATCTTCTTGCCAGAGATCTTTTAAAAGATTACGCTGATATAACTTTAGCTAGAGAAAAGATAATTATTCCTAAGGGGTCAATACTACACCTTAGGCCAGCCGCAGCATTAGTGGAACCTGTTATGCAATGCGCTACTCCAGTTTTGTTGGAAATAGATGGGAGAAAAGTTAGAGCGAATAGTGTTTTAGAAATTATTACAGTGATGGGAGAGGTGGCAGATAAAATAGAGAAAAATGATGTAGAGATGCTTCTTCAAGGAGATCAGAAAGTAGTAAAAAAAATGAAGGAAAACTTCTTAGCTAAAATTCTGGAGACTAAATATTAAGGTGTGAAAAATGGATTTAAATGCAATAAAAAGTCGTCTTTTAGAACTTATTAAAGAAAAAGCACTATTTTATCAACCCATAGAATTAACTTCTGGAAAAAAGAGTAAGTATTATGTAGACGGAAAGCAAATAACTCTTTCCGGCGAAGGTGCCTGGTTAGTAGCAAAAGCAGTACTTGATTTAATAAAAGATGATAACATAGAGGCTATTGGAGGTCCTACAATTGGTGCTGACCCAATTTTAGGAGCAATTGTTTCTTTGAGTCACTTATCGGGATCTCCCATTAAGGGATTTATAGTTCGTAAAGAATCTAAAAAACACGGTTTACAAAAATACATTGAAGGTCCTTTCCTGGAAAAAGGGATGAGAGTGGTAATCATTGATGATGTTGTAACTACCGGTGGATCACTCTTAAAAGCTGCTAAAGCTGCTCAGGAACTTGGATGTGAAGTAGTTAAAATAATTGTCCTAGTGGATAGATTAGAAGGCGCTATCCAGAAATTAGAACAACATGAATTTAAATTAATTTCTCTATTTACCCGCGATGATTTAGATATCTCTTTATAAGCTTCAAAAAAAATAAGACCGATTTTTGAAGTTGCTAAAGATCGTACCTTTCCCTAATTTTGCCAATTAACTATACCTTTTCCAAAAACAAAACGGTTGAAGGGTGACAATTATGCAAAGTTTTATAGAACTTCTTAAATGCCAATTTAAAGAGAATGCTGATAATCCGGCTATTTATTATCATGAAAAAATTATAACTTTTGGACAATTAAAGGAAAAAGCAGAAAAGATTGGTGCTTATCTTCAAAAAAAAGGATTGAAAAAAGGTGATAGAGTTGTTCTTTATACTCCGGAAAAACTTTTTTTTCTGATAATTCATTTAGGGATTATCCTCAGCGGTGGAGTGTCCCTGCCTTTGAATTTTAATTTTACTAAGGAAGAAATGACTTATTTTCTTAACGATAGTGGAGCACACCTGGTTTTTGCTTCTTTTAAACAAGCTGCTCTGATTGAACAAATAAAGGATAAT
>CAZGDY010000050.1:0-11806 GCA_964524965.1 uncultured Clostridia bacterium | reverse complement strand
TTTCCTCCCCCTTGACGGGGGAGGATTAAGGTGGGGGTGAAAAAATATAAAGAAAACCATTGACCCCTCACCCTAGCCCTCTCCCGCAAGGGGAGAGGGAGAAGAGGAAAGAGAAAGAGTCTCCTCCTTTTTTGGTCTGTTTACCGAATCCTACTACAACAGGTAGGGGGGAGGCAAGTCAATTTCACTAAAATACTTAGCAATAAAGGGTTTAAGAGAAAATTACTAGAAAAGTTTTGGCACTACTATTGGAAGGAGAAGGAGAAAAAGATGAATAAAACTGAAGCGACCTTGAATCACCATCTTCAAGCGTTTCATGAAGGTAATATTGAAGAGCTGATGGCAGATTACACAGAACAATCTGTAATGATTCTTGAAGATAAACTGATTAAAGGAATAGATAATATTCGGGCGTTCAACAGTGAGGTTTTCGAGAATATTTTTCCTCCTGGCTCAGAGTATGAACTTAAGCACTCTCAAGTGGTTGGCGATATTGCCTATATAGTTTGGTCAGGAAGCACAGATAAGCTTTCGGTTAAATTAGGTACGGATACCTTTGTAATGAAAAATGGGAAGATACTCCAACAAACGGCAGCAGTGCTGATCGAGCCTAAATGATAGATAACAAGGCGCTTCCAGAAAAATACTGCTAAAAATTGTTTTTTCTCAAGCATGCTGTTAGGCGTTAAGATAAGTGGTAGTTTTTGAATAATGCGTGAATTACTTTGATGATTAAAATAAGAAGGAGGTATAATGTTTTATAAAGCAAGTACTGCTGGCTATAAGACGGTGTTCGGCAGCGCTAAAAGGAAAACTCTTGTTCATGGTGAGCGAACGCTGCTTACCAAGTTCAATTTTTCTAAAGGAACCTTGGTGCCAAAGCACCAGCATCCCAATGAGCAAACTGGCTATCTCATTTCAGGTTTGATGCGGTTAACTATTGGCGATCAAGTGAATATTGTTAATCCGGGAGATAGTTGGAACCTATCCGAGGGTATGGCCCACAGTGTAGAAGTGCTTGAGGATTCGGTCGCTGTTGAGGTATTTTCTCCAGTTCGTGAGGATTATCTGCCTTAGTCTACCGGTGTTATCTTAAGAGCGACGCCCGTGACTTATTCAAGAGGACTCCCCTAGCTTGATTTATGGTCTTTACTGTGCGGCTTGCTTGGCTCGTAACCGAGTTATATAGTTTTAAATAAAAATATCTAATTTTATTGAGAGAGTTCATCGCACTAAAATTGGAATATCTGTTAATTAATACCTTAGCTTAAAAGTCAAATTTAAATTTTGAGAGGAAAAAATGAGTAAATTGTTTGAAGGTAGTACAATCAATAGCATGGAGTTGTCAAACCGATTTGTTCGGTCAGCAACCTGGGAGGGTATGGCTACTACTGATGGAGCTGTTACCCCAAAATTGATCGAAACAATGACTGCTTTAGCCCGAGGTGGTGTAGGTTTAATTATTAGTGGTCATACTTACATCCGAGCGGAGGGCCAAGCAGACCCCTGGCAACTTGGTATTCATAAAGATGAACTTATTCCCGGCCTTCAGTTAATGACCTCAGCAGTTCATAAATACAATGGTAAAATTGTAGTACAATTAGCTCATGCTGGAAATTTCGCGATTGAACAATTAATAAAAGAGTCTCCCCTGGTTGTATCGGATTTTGAAGGGTTGGCCACCTCACCACGAAAGGAAATAACAATCCAGGGTATTCGGGAAATTATTAATGTCTTCGCCGATGCAGCTCAAAGAGCTAAATTAGCGGGTTTTGACGGAGTTCAAATTCACTCCGCGCATGGTTATTTACTTAGCCAGTTCCTTTCCCCTGCATTTAACAAACGTCAGGATGAGTATGGGGGGAATATTGGTAATCGAGCCCGAATTCATCTGGAAGTGTACAAAGCCATTAGAAAGATGGTGGGTGAGGATTATCCGGTATTGATTAAAATGAACTGTTGGGACTTTGTAGAGAACGAACTGACCCTGGAGGATTCTCTGCAAGTTGCAAAACTACTGGATAATGCGGGCTTAGATGCAATCGAGCTGAGCGGCGGTTTACTCATAAACCGTAAACTGATTCCCAGCCGAATGGGGATTAACTCTGAGGACAAAGAAGCCTACTTCAAGGAAGATGCGGGTGTTATCAAGAAGGAAATCAACATTCCCTTAATCCTGGTGGGCGGTATACGCTCTTTTAAAGTTGCCGAGCAACTTGTTGAAAATAAGGTGGCTGATTATATATCCATGTGTCGACCATTCATCAGGGAACCAGATCTCATCAATCGTTGGAAAACCGGGGATCGCCGTAAAGCGGAGTGTAAATCAGATAATCTGTGTTTTGAACCTGGGCTAAAAGGGAAGGGAATATATTGCGTACCTAAAATGAGTGAAAAGACCAACCATTAAATGAAAAACGCTATCTAGTATGGGGTTTACCTGTTGGATAGTTGGTGAGTTAGTAAAATTTTTCAAAGTAGATTTTGTTCCAGTCATTGTGGTAAATCGCAAGGCGAGTGAACTTGGAGTTTTTAGACCGTCTCGTCAAATAAAAACTTTTTCACATTAAAAAGGCTTCTTAATTTGGCGATTAAAGATTAGGAGATTTTCTGGCCGGGATGCCGTTGAGCTTGGAATCATTATCTATGATGGCGGTAGTGCTAAACAAATTATGAAAGATTCTCGTTAAAATAAAGAAAAGAGAAGACTTCCCTCCCCCTTGAGGGGGAGGATTAAGGTGGGGGTGAAAAAGATATTTATTTCTCACCCTAACTCTCTCCTACGAGGAGAGAGAGTAAAGAACTTTTGACACTATTGTTGAAATAAGAAGGAGGTATAATGTTTTATAAAGCAAGTACTGCTGGCTATAAGACGGTGTTCGGCAGCGCTAAAAGGAAAACTCTTGTTCATGGTGAGCGAACGCTGCTTACCAAGTTCAATTTTTCTAAAGGAACCTTGGTGCCAAAGCACCAGCATCCCAATGAGCAAACTGGCTATCTCATTTCAGGTTTGATGCGGTTAACTATTGGCGATCAAGTGAATATTGTTAATCCGGGAGATAGTTGGAACCTATCCGAGGGTATGGCCCACAGTGTAGAAGTGCTTGAGGATTCGGTCGCTGTTGAGGTATTTTCTCCAGTTCGTGAGGATTATCTGCCTTAGTCTACCGGTGTTATCTTAAGAGCGACGCCCGTGACTTATTCAAGAGGACTCCCCTAGCTTGATTTATGGTCTTTACTGTGCGGCTTGCTTGGCTCGTAACCGAGTTATATAGTTTTAAATAAAAATATCTAATTTTATTGAGAGAGTTCATCGCACTAAAATTGGAATATCTGTTAATTAATACCTTAGCTTAAAAGTCAAATTTAAATTTTGAGAGGAAAAAATGAGTAAATTGTTTGAAGGTAGTACAATCAATAGCATGGAGTTGTCAAACCGATTTGTTCGGTCAGCAACCTGGGAGGGTATGGCTACTACTGATGGAGCTGTTACCCCAAAATTGATCGAAACAATGACTGCTTTAGCCCGAGGTGGTGTAGGTTTAATTATTAGTGGTCATACTTACATCCGAGCGGAGGGCCAAGCAGACCCCTGGCAACTTGGTATTCATAAAGATGAACTTATTCCCGGCCTTCAGTTAATGACCTCAGCAGTTCATAAATACAATGGTAAAATTGTAGTACAATTAGCTCATGCTGGAAATTTCGCGATTGAACAATTAATAAAAGAGTCTCCCCTGGTTGTATCGGATTTTGAAGGGTTGGCCACCTCACCACGAAAGGAAATAACAATCCAGGGTATTCGGGAAATTATTAATGTCTTCGCCGATGCAGCTCAAAGAGCTAAATTAGCGGGTTTTGACGGAGTTCAAATTCACTCCGCGCATGGTTATTTACTTAGCCAGTTCCTTTCCCCTGCATTTAACAAACGTCAGGATGAGTATGGGGGGAATATTGGTAATCGAGCCCGAATTCATCTGGAAGTGTACAAAGCCATTAGAAAGATGGTGGGTGAGGATTATCCGGTATTGATTAAAATGAACTGTTGGGACTTTGTAGAGAACGAACTGACCCTGGAGGATTCTCTGCAAGTTGCAAAACTACTGGATAATGCGGGCTTAGATGCAATCGAGCTGAGCGGCGGTTTACTCATAAACCGTAAACTGATTCCCAGCCGAATGGGGATTAACTCTGAGGACAAAGAAGCCTACTTCAAGGAAGATGCGGGTGTTATCAAGAAGGAAATCAACATTCCCTTAATCCTGGTGGGCGGTATACGCTCTTTTAAAGTTGCCGAGCAACTTGTTGAAAATAAGGTGGCTGATTATATATCCATGTGTCGACCATTCATCAGGGAACCAGATCTCATCAATCGTTGGAAAACCGGGGATCGCCGTAAAGCGGAGTGTAAATCAGATAATCTGTGTTTCAGACCGGGGCTAAAAGGGAAGGGAATATATTGCGTACTTAAAAAGAGTGAAAAGACAAACCATTGAATGAAAAGCGCTGTCTGATATGGGACTCACTTGTTTAATGGTTAGTAAATTAATAAAATTCTTCAAAATAGATTTTGTTCCAGCGAAGGAAAAAATATGCTTAAGACAAATGAAAAAAACATCGTAGAATTTTTATTACAATGTCAGCCTGGTCCTCCGAGGATAAGGGACCACTGGAGTGTTGATCATCAGGGGATTCCCTTCATACTTCCCTCGATTGGTGGCATCACACTGAATGTTCAAGTCGGTGATCTTGCATTTAATTGGGCAGGAGACCATATTGAGCCTGGTGTGAGTTGTACGGCCGATACCAAAAAACCATTCGAACATCCTAACACATCACTTCAAGTTTATTCCTGTACAGGCAACAAAGCTAAGGTCATTACTGGAAAAGCAAAAGGAGTAACTGGCTACGTCATAGGTCACCACGGTGGGTCAGAACATGTGATTGTCGATTTTCCTCGAGAAGTGAAAGAAAAGCTTACTTATGATGATACCATTATTATTTATGCTAAAGGCCAGGGGTTGAGGTTAATAAATTACTCCAATATTATGCTCTACAATCTTGACCCGGTACTATTGAAGAAAATGAAGATTAAGAAATCAGGGAAGATAAAACTGGAAGTTCCGGTGACTACCATTGTCCCAGCAGCTTGTATGGGGTCAGGTATAGGTGCAGCACACGTAGCCAAAGGTGATTATGATATTATGACCAGCGATCCGGAAACTGTGAAAAAATATCAACTTGACAAGATTCGATTTGGGGATTTCGTGGCACTAATGGATCATGACAACAGGTATGGAAGAGCCTATCGGAAAGGTGCTGTTAGTATTGGCGTGGTGGTCCATAGCGACTGTTTAATAGCTGGACATGGTCCAGGAGTCACTACGGTCATGACCTGCAAAACCTCGCTCATTAAACCGGTGCTTAATTCCCGAGCTAATATTGCGGATTTGTTGAAAATCGGGACAGCAGTAAAGACAAAAGGAGATTAAGGAGAAAAAATAAATTAAAAAGGGAGTAAATTTAAAATGTCTAAAATACGGGTAATGACTGATGCAGAATCTTTCTTTTTTGAAGGGAGTGCAGTGGGATGCCTGGTTTTGCATGGCTTTACCGGAACCACGCAGAGCGTGCATTTTCTGGGTGAATTTCTAGCTAAGGAAGGTGGGTTAACTGTGGTTGGGCCACGTCTTAAAGGGCACGGTACCTCGGTTGAAGATATGGCTCAATCTTCGGCCGAAGATTGGGTTAGAAGCGTAGAAGCGGGTTTAGAAACTTTACGCGAGAGATGTTCACAGATTTTTATAACAGGCCTTTCCATGGGAGGAACCTTAACCTTATATATGGCGGCAATGTATCCTGATATAATTAAAGGTGCAATTCCAATTAATGGTGTGGTATTTTCTGACAATCCTGATTGGGCTTCCTTGGTTTTTATGGTTAACGCTCCAGCTACTATTCCTACAATTGGCGGTGATATTAAAAAGCCAGATGTGTGGGAATTATACTACAAAAATATTCCCGTACCGGCCATTCGGCAACTTTATACTTTAATGAGCGTTACCAAGGAACTGTTACCCAGAGTTAATTGCCCTACTTTAGTTTTTCAGTCGCGAGATGATCATGTCGTGATTCCGGATAATGCACCTTTTATCATCGAAAAAATTGGTACCAAAAACAAACGATTGTTCTGGTTAGAAAACTCTTATCATGTGGCTACCCTGGACAATGATAAAGAATTAATTGCCAGGGAGACGCTGAAATTTATTCAAAACACTCTGTCGTAGGGTGGCAAATTTTTAAATATCCCGCCAAATAAAAATAAAACAGGTTTTTTAACTTGGTGGTTGAAGCTAAAGAGATTTTCTGATCAGGATGCCGGTGAACTCGGAATTATTATTTATGATGACAAAAAGGAGTAAAAAATGAAAGAAATATCTTTAATAGGTACCTGGAGGTTAATATCTTTCAAGTCCAGAACTGTGGATGGTCAGGTTACTGATCCCTGGGGCAAAAATACGGTGGGTTATATTATGTATAACGAGGACGGGTACATGTCGGTATCTGTTATGAGTGCTAATCGTTCTAAATTTATTTCTGGAGATATGAAAGGAGGAACCACTGAGGAAAAAGCAGCTGCCGCCGGTACCTATATTTCCTATTGCGGGAAATATGAAATTCAAGGAGATGCAATTATTCATCACATTGAATTAAGCTTATTCCCGAATTGGGTTGCTGTTGGCCAGAAACGTATTTTTAAATTGGAGGATAATAAATTGTCTTTGAGTACTTCTCCAGCTTTAGTTGACGGCGTAGAACAAACTTTTCGTTTGGTTTGGGAACGGGTATAAATTGAGTTGAGAGGGATAAGTAAATAATTGATGAGATTGTCATCATCACACCGATTATCGGAGAAGCGGTTTTTTAGGAAGCTATCTCTTGAAAATATACTATTTATTTTAGATTTTTTTTGACACTAATCATCTTTACCATGTTCTTGGGTAGCTGTACACTCAAAAAAGGAGAGTGAAAATGCTGGAAATTAAACTGAAAGAACTGGCCCTCAAAGAAGGAGCTATTCGGGCTGGAATTGCTCGCAGAGAAGCTTTTTTAGAGGCGCCGCCATCTGCAGATATGCAGTATCTTTGTCCCTGGGCTAATGCCGTGATTTCATTCGCGGTGGCTAACGGCACCGACTGGATTGCGGACTATCTGGGTAAGGTAACCCGAATGGTTATAAGAGACAAAATGTACCATATTGAGCACGAGATATATCGTATCGCAAATATGATTGCGAATCGCCTAAAAGACGCTGGATTCATGGCTCACGCCATCGTTCCCAATGGAATATATCGCCCCGATCACACTTTCGGAAAGGAGCTGCCTGATCACGATGTGAAGCCTCCTTTATCTTTACGCTACATGGCTGTTGGTGCGGGGGTGGGAACTTTCGGTTGGAGCGGAAATGTGATGGTACCCGGATACTGGTCGAATATTTCTCTGGGAGGCGTTCTTACTAATGCCCTTCTGGAACCCGACAGCCTTATGGAAGAGACCCTTTGTGATAATTGTCATATCTGTGCGCGTGTTTGCCCCGTAGAATTTATCAGCAAGAGAGAACAAACCAGCGTGAAAATCGGTGGGAAACAATTCATTTACAACAAAAAACAAGGTGACTTGCGATGTGTCATTGGTTGCGGAGGGTTTACCGGTCTTCCAAAGGAGGGAAAATGGAGTTCCTGGTCTACGGGGAAAACCATTCTGCCGGACACTACTGAGGGGTTGCCGAGGCTTTTTGCGTGTTTGAGAGACGACCCAGCTAATATTGCGTCCACACGCAATCTTACTTTCGGGTCCCGGGGAGTATTAGACCGTCCCCGAGAAAGTGGCAAGACGACCTGCCAACAATGTGCTACAGTATGCAGCGGCCCGCTGGAGATACGCAAAAAATGGATGAATCTCTTGTTTCAATCAGGTGTGGTTGAACTGGACGAAGAAGGGCGAGAAGTGGTGGTTAAGTTTGATGAGCAAGGAAACAGGATAGTCAGGATTGTCTCAGAAGTGAATTAAAGATATATCATTTGTTTTTTCTTAAAAGGAAAGCAATAGGTGTGGAATTCAAAGTTAATCATAGTTATCCTGATCTAATGTTAGGTAGCTGATGTGATAATCAATTAAATTTCTTAGGAGTAAAAATGAGTACAATAACAAAGATAGGTATTATCATTTGTGATCGCTATCGCTGTTGCGCTGGTGGGAAATGTTTTCGGGCAATGGAAAACAAGGAAGGTGCCTTTAGTAAATATACTGATACTGAATTAGAATTAGTTGGTTATACTACTTGCAATGGATGTCCGGGTGGAAACATTGAATATGCTGGTGAAGAAATGATTAAGAACGGAGCGCAGTTTATCCACTTAGCTACTGGTCTTATTGTTGGTTATCCACCTTGTCCTTATATCCATACCTTTAAGGATTTTCTGGAAAAACGCTATGATGTAAAAGTCGTGATCGGAACACATCCCATTCCGCAGAAATATCTTGATATGCACAGGCATCTGAAAACCTGGGATAATCCTGTGTGGAAGCCACTTCTTGAGTCCACTATGTCGGACGAGAAGACCCGTATAGCGTATAATTAATTAAGTAAAAACATATTACAGAGCTTTAAATGAGTATATTTAAGATACTTTATTTATCGGAGTGATGAATACGGGGAAGAATGAAGATGTTTCACACCCATCCCTTTTCGATAAGCAGTTCTGCAATTTGAATGGTATTTAAAGCAGCTCCTTTGCGCAAGTTATCTGAAACAACCCACATGTTTATGCTGTTGGGTGCAGATTCATCCTTTCTTATTCTTCCTACAAAAACTTCGTTTTTTCCTTGAGCATTAATGGGTAAGGGATAAAGGTTGTTTTCAACCTCATCCTCTACCACCACCCCCGGAGCTTTGGCTAAAATTTTTCTAACCTCATTAACTGATAAATTTTTTTCAGTTTCTAAGGTTACCGCTTCTGAGTGTGAGATAAACACAGGCACTCTTACACAGGTAGATGTTATTTTAATAGAGTTATCCTCCATTATTTTTCTGGTTTCATCCATTAGTTTTATCTCTTCCTCGGTGTAGCCGGAAGCTAAGAAACTACCAATATGGGGTAAAAGGTTAAAGGCGATTTGATGGGGGTAAACTTTTTTTATAAGGTTTTTCCCCATCAAGTAATCCTCAGTTTGTTTCTTAAGTTCTATGATTGCTTCTCTTCCAGTACCAGATACTGCCTGAAAAGTAGATATTATCATACGTTTTATTTTGGTTTTTTGGTGAAGAGGATTTATAGCAACTACTAATTGAATAGTAGAGCAGTTGGGGTTAGCGATGATTCCTTTATGTTTTTTTGCTGCGTGAGAGTTTACCTCGGGAACGATCAGAGGAATCTCCTCATCCATCCGAAAAGCACTACTATTATCCACTACCACTGCTCCTTTTCTGACAAATTGAGGAGAAAGTTCTTTGGATACAGAAGCACCAGCAGAAAATAAGGCTATGTCAATATTTTTTAATGAGGAAGAGGTAGGATTTTCCACCTTTATTTTCTCTTGCTTAAATTTGATTATTTTCCCCTGGGACCTTTGAGAAGCAAACGCTCTTAGATTTTTAATAGGAAAATTTCTTTGAGCAAGAATTTTAAACATTTCCTCTCCAACTGCGCCTGTTGCTCCTACCACAGCTACATTGTAGTCACTACTCACTTTTTTCTTTCCGATGCTCTTTATTTTTTTCTTCTTTATTTAATTCAAAAGCTTGATGGATAACTCTCACTGCCTTTTCCCCTTCTTTTTTCTTTATTGCACAAGAAATCTTGATCTCTGAGGTAGATATCATATCAATATTTATTCCGGCTTCACCCAGGCAAGCAAACATTTTAGCGGCTACTCCTGGGTGAGATTGCATTCCTGCTCCCACGATAGATACTTTTGCCATGTCAGGGTCATAGCTTATTTTTTCTATTGAAAGATTTAATTTTATGTTTTCCATAATTTTTTTTGTCTCAGATAGATCTTTTTTATCGATGGTAAAGGATATTGTATTTTTTTCCTGTTGGGGGCTGCTTTGAATAATCATATCTACGTTTATATTTTTATCAGCTAATTCACCAAAGATAAACCCAGCAATACCGGGTTTATCTGGTACTCCTCGGGCAGTTATTTTTGCCTCTTTTTCATTAAGAGCTACTCCGGCTACCACAAAGCCTTCCATAGGCTCTTCCTCGAAGTTAGGCCATTTCATTTATTTCCTCTTTGTGAGTTGAATTTTTTAATTTTAATTGATTAAGTAACTAATGTCCCTTTCTTTTCATTAAAACTGGAACAGATATATAAGGGGACCTTAAACTTTCTTGCTATTTCTACAGCTCTTAAATGAAGGACTTTGGTACCAAGGCTGGCTAACTCAAGCATTTCTTCGTAGGATATTTGTTTAATTTTTTTAGCTTGAGGAACAATTCGCGGATCAGCAGTGAATACCCCCTCTACATCGCTATAAATTTCACAGATACTGGCTTTAAGCGCAGCAGCAAGAGCTACTGCTGTAGTGTCTGACCCACCTCTTCCCAGTGTAGTAATGGTGTCCCCGGAAGTTATACCTTGAAAGCCTGCTACTACCAGTATCTTTCCCCGGTTGAGCTCCTCCAAAATTCTTTTAGTGTTCACCTTTTGGATGCGGGCTTTGGTATGGATATCATCGGTTATTATTCCACCCTGAAAAGCGGTAAAGGCAATGGCTTTCTCTCCTTCAAAATGTATAGCAGCAGCTAAAAGGGCAGCTGAAATTGTTTCCCCTGTAGATAAAATCAGGTCTAATTCTCTTTTAGGGGAGTTGGGGTTTATTTTTTCCATTAATTCAATTAAATCATTCGTAGTACTACCCATTGCTGAAACTACTACTACTAATTGATGCCCCTCTTTTTTAGTTTTTACAATTCTAGCGGCTATTTTTTTAATTCTTTGTGGTGTAGCTACTGATGAGCCACCATATTTTTGTACAATTAAAGCCAATTCCTACACTCCATCGATTTTTGTTTTTTTTATTTGTTGAAGAACAAACTTTCGTATATTTTTAGGTGAAGCAAAAGGTTCCGTAATTTTGCCCCCATCAATCATTAACTTAAGAAGAGGTTCAGTTTTTTCTTGGCACTGTCAAGTGGGGTATTTTTCGGACCAAGAGTTTATTTTTGTAGAACCGCAGGATAAACACTTCCAAACCTTTTTTTTCCCGGAATATTTTCCTTATGATATCCTGCGCCATCTCTTCGCTCATCGAGCCACTGGCGATTCTTTTGGCCAACACCTGTATCACCACATCCTGTCCAAATTCAAGGGCACCGGTCGATTCCTCGATTAGTTGACAGTCTCCTCCCCAGAAAATCTTGTTGTATGGCACACAGTCAAGCATCTCATCAAATACGATGATCGCCCGTTCCCTGGATATCTGGGGTAGCCAGACCAGATCGAGGGCCACATTGCTGAACGATTTACCAAGGGCAATGAATTCGCCGGTCCAGGGGTAGCCACCGTGAAATATGACAAACCGTGCTTCGGGATACTGCAGAAAGATATTATTGAGGGCCAGCGGGTCTCCACGCTTGAGCCAGCATCGGTTTCCGGCGAAATAACCGGTATGGATCTGAATCGGAAGATCAAATTTTATCGACCTCTTGATGATCCAGTGGAACATAAAATCTTCGAGCGCCTTCCTTTCGGATAAAGTCAGATCCGGAGCCTTGGCAAAGAGTTTCTCGGCTATTTC
>CAZGDY010000049.1:0-11967 GCA_964524965.1 uncultured Clostridia bacterium | reverse complement strand
GAGGTCCTCCAAAAAGATTAACTGTTCCTCCTTTTCGAACCATCCCAATAGTTTTCTCCCAAACTTCCGGTAATCCCACTGCCTCTATGGCTACGTCCACTCCTCTCTTATTTTCTGATAACTCTCTCACCGCCTCAACCTGATTAACTCTGGATGCATTTATAATCTCATCAGCTCCCATCTTACGGGCCAATTTTAATCGGTCCTCACTCAAATCAGTGGCAATAACTCTTGCTCCTTTTAACTTAGCCAGCCTAACATACATCAAACCAATTGGCCCTGTTCCATTAATAGCTACCAGGTCACCTATTTTTATATTTGACTCTTCTATCCCGTGCACTACACAAGCTAAAGGCTCTGTTAAAGCTGCTTCTTTGTAAGAAAGGTTAAATGGAATCTCCAGTAAATTTTGTTCCACAATAGCCCGGGGAATTTTTACGTATTCAGCAAAAGCACCATCAACCCTCAAAGTTATATTTTCACACAAACTTTGCCGGCCTATCTTACAGTAAAAACATCGGTTACAGGGAGCAGAATTTACCGCTACCACTCTCATGCCCGCTTTGAAATTTTTTACATTAACTCCTACTTTTACTATTTCTCCCGCAAACTCATGGCCAAAAACAAAAGGAGGTCTGATTAAATGATAACCTCTAAGATATATCTTGCGATCTGTGCCACAGGTTAGGGCTGCTTTTATTTTCACTAAAACTTCATCAGAGCTAATCCGAGGAACCTCTACCTCTTCCAGTCTAACATCTTTAATTCCATGGTAAATAGCCGCCTTCATCTTCATCCTTATCTGTGCCTCATTATACTATATTTTTTAATAATCTCAGGTAGCTTCTCTAAACTTATCTACTGTGCTGATTGATAAGAAAAAGCTAATTTGTCTAATAAATAATACACAAAAGCTAAATAAAGCGCAAGATATTAGCTCAGTTATTTCAGGAATTAAAAATGAATTCATTGACACAGCTGTTCACATTTTGTACTCTCTTAACAAATAAGCTTAAGATAGAAAATGGCAATGAATACTGATAATCCGAAAAATCAAAAAATAATATCAAACTATAATCAACTGGAAGAGCTCTTAAAAGAAGGAATTCAGATGTTAAAAAAAGAAAGGGAGGTGGGTGAAATCGGCGCACAAAAACTTTCCGGAGGCTTGGTAAACATCTTCCCGGAAGGAAGCGCTATTATCGTAGGAGATATCCACGGTGACTTAGATAGCCTAACTACCATTCTTAAAAAAAGCCAATCTTTAGAAAGACTGAATAAAGAAAAAATATACCTCATCTTCTTAGGAGATTATGGCGATAGAGGAGAGTACACACCTGAGGTTTACTGGGCTATTTTAAGGTTAAAGATAAGCTATCCAAAAAACATCATCCTTCTCAGAGGAAATCACGAACCAGCACCAGGCCTTGATGTTTACCCTTTTGATCTTCCCAATTTTTTATTATTGCATTATGGAAATAAAGGATTTAAACTCATGCCCTTATTTGAATCTTTTTTTAATTTTCTTCCTCAGGCTCTTTTGGTAAAAGGAAAATATCTTATGCTTCACGGGGGATTACCTGAGAAAATCAGCTGCATCGAAGATATCGCTAATGCTCATCAAACTCACCCTACAACTTCTTATTTAGAACAAATTCTCTGGAGTGATCCGGGAAATAGTAAAGGAAGTTGCCCCTCTCCTCGAGGAGCAGGTAGAGTTTTTGGAGAGGATATATCCCAAAAAATTCTTGCTTTATTAAACCTCAAAACTCTCATTCGCAGTCATCAACCTTGTGAGGGAACTTCGATAGCTCATCAAGGAAAGGTTTTAACTCTTTTTTCTTGTAAGGGTGAGCCCTATCATAATACAAAAGCTGCTTACCTTGACTTAGACCTTTCCCTGCCTGCTAAAGATGCCTATCAGCTTCATCAGGAAGCTCATTTATTTTAAAGAAGAGTCATGTTTTAGTAAAATAGAAAATATCAATTATTCCGGGCTAAAAGACTCTAAAAGAAACAAAGGGGTAGTTAATAAAATTATGCTAAAAAATAATTATTTTGGGGGAATTGATTTAGGAGGAACAAATATAAAAGCTGTAGTTATAAATAAAGAAGGTAAGATTTTTTATCAGAAAAATGTTCCCACCCAAAAAGAAAAAGAACCTGAGATGGTCATAAAAAAAATCATTTCCCTTTTAAATGAAATGATGAATAAAAAGGTACTCATTAATACCAATTTAAGGGCCCTTGGAATTGCTGTAGCAGGAATCGTGGATATGAAAGAAGGGGTTTGCAAATTTCTAACTAATTTTCCCACAAAATGGAGAAATATTTCTCTTGCTGAAAAAATTAAAAAAGGTACCGGTTTGCAAGTTTTCCTTATAAATGATGTTCGGGCGATGACCTTGGGCGAAAAAACTTTTGGAGCTGGGAAAAATGTCAAAAACTTAATAGGCATCGCTTTAGGCACAGGAGTAGGAGGGGGAATTGTTATCGATGGAAAACTTTATTTTGGTCATGAGGGAATTGCCGGTGAGATAGGGCATCAAACGATTGCACTTCATGGACCAAAATGCGAATGTGGAAACTATGGTTGTTTAGAGGCTTTAGCCAGCGGGCCCAAGATCACCTCCCAGGCTATAAAATTAGTTAAACAAGGAGAGGCCACCTTAATTAGAGAGCTTGTGGATAATGATTTAAATAAGATAACTCCCCGGATAGTTGCTGAAGCCGCTAGAAAAGGTGATGTGGTTGCGAAAAAAATCTGGGAAAAGGAGGCATTTTATTTAGGAACAGGGATTGCAAACCTTTTAGTTATTCTTAACCCCGAAATGATTATTATTGGGGGAGGAATAGCTAATGCAGCTGATATTTTATTGGAGGGAATTAGAAAAACTCTTCGCCAACGTGTTTTTATGGGACCCGATATAAATAAATTAAAAATAGTTAAAGGTACTTTGCAAGATGCAGCAGGTGCTATCGGTGCAGCAACCTGGGCAATGGTAAATTCATCTAAGCTACAAAAAAGTTATATTGCTTAATCGACTCTGAACATTATATCAGGAGGTTAAAATGAGAATAATTATTGAACCGGATTATGAGGCTTTGAGTAAAAAAGCAGCTCAAATAGTTGCGAGTAAAATAAAAAAGAAACCGAATATAGTCTTAGGCCTTGCCACGGGAAGCACTCCTTTGGGAATGTATAAAGAACTTATCCGTATGGGTAAAGAAAATGAGCTTGATTTTTCCAAGATAACTACTTTTAATTTAGATGAATACTGGGGACTATCCCCCTCGCATCCTCAAAGCTATCATTATTTTATGTGGGACAACCTCTTCTCTCATATAAATATTAATTCCGAGAGGGTACATGTCCCCTCAGGAACGGCGAAAAATGTAAAGGCGTATTGCAAGTGGTATGAGCAAAAAATCAAGGAAGCAAAAGGAATAGACCTGCAAATTTTAGGAATTGGCAGGGATGGTCATATCGGATTTAATGAACCCGGTTCCTCTCTTAGCTCCAAAACCAGACTCAAAACTCTCACTGTGGAAACAGTGGAGGATAATGCAAGATTTTTTAAAAACAAGGACGAGGTACCAAAATATGCCATAACAATGGGAGTAGGAACTATTTTAGAAGCAAAAGAATGTATTATTTTAGTCAATGGGGAAAATAAAGCGGAAGCAGCTCAAAAGTGCATAGAAGGTCCTGTTTGCTCTGGGTGTACTTCTTCTGCTCTTCAACTTCATTCCAAAGTAATCACAATTTTGGATGAGAAAGCATCTCAAAACCTCAAAAGAAAAAAATATTACCAATATTCAGAAAAGATGGCCTCAAACTTGAAAAAGCTATCGTAACCTTAAGAATATCCTTAACTAAAAAGAAGCCGGGCAACTTCGATTTCTTCTTTATCTTTGATGGTTGAAAATAAAGTGGAAACAGTAGCATTAACCTGCACATTCTTGCTTTTTATAATAAAACCTCTCTCTTCTTTATTTAACTCAAAGATAAATTTAAGCTTAGGTTTTTGACCCTTAGCGATCACGGCTTTTTCAATCTCGTCTAGAAAATTTACATCAATCAGCTCTTTGTCTCGAGGAGACATTATAATTTCCTCATCTCCTCGCTTAATGTTACTAATAAGATTTTGCTTAATTGAAGAAAGATACTCTTCTTTTTTTAAATTTAAAAATCTGTTCTGGGCCTCCCGAAAAACTTCCTCCATCACCTCGCTTTTAAAAGTAAGTATCTTTTTTTTCTCTTCTCTTCGCACCTTGATTAACTCTTTTCTCATCTGTTCTTCAGCTTGCTTTTTACTATCTTTTATTATTTGTTTTTTCCGTTCTTCTGCTTTTTTTTCAGCTTCTTCCAGAATTTTTTTCTTTTGCTCCTCAGCCTCCCTTTTAATACTATCCACTTCCCTTTTTACTTTTTCATCAATACTTTTAAATATCTCTTCCAGCCCCATATTTATCCTCTTTTTTATTGATACTAATAGCCCTATAGTCTGGTAGTTAAAAATCTTATCTCCAAAACCTAACTCTTGAGTTCAAAATCTAAATTTTTATGCCGTTGAGCAGAAAAATAGTTATAAGAAGACCCAAAACAGCGTAAAACTCAACAAAAACTGCCAGAACCATAGCTTTCATGGAATCGGCCGGTCGTTTAACTGTAAGTCCTACAGCCGATGCGCAAACTTTACCCTGATGAATAGCTGAAACAAGCCCCAAAAGAGCAATAGGCAAGGCAGCAAAAAATAAACCTAGCCCCTGGCTTAAATTTAAAGAAGCTGGAGCTCCGGTTAAAAGATTTACCTTCATCATTAAAAGAAAAGCTGCAATGAAGCCATAAATCCCCTGCGTTCCAGGTAAAGCTGTAAGAATGAGATATCTCCCAAAATTCTCCGAATCCTCAGCCATAGCGCCAGTAGAAGCCTGTCCAGCGTAACCAATACCTACGCTGGAGCCTGCACCTGCCAATCCTACTGCTAATCCAGCTCCCAGTAAAGCTAAAGCAAGACCAATTGTCATTTATCCCTCCTCCCTTCTATACGGTTATTTTTAAATTTTTTAACTGCTTTATTTCATCTCTATATTTAGCTGCTAATTCAAAATTAAGAGCCTCAGCTTCTTTTTGCATTTTCTTTTTTAAAATCTTTATTAATTCAGGAATCTCCTCTACTAAAGGAGCATATTCAGCCCTTTGTTCTGCAGCTTCTAACTTTTCAAATTTTTCAGTGGTATAAGTTTCAATATCAGCTAAAATTGATTTTTCTATAGTTTTAGGGGTAATATTATTCTCTTTATTATACTTAATTTGAATTTTTCTTCTTCTTTCTGTTTCCTCCATCGCTTTTTTCATGGAAGAAGTTAAATGTTTGGCATAGAGAATAACTTCTCCCTCTACATTGCGAGCAGCTCTTCCCGCAGTTTGAATAATAGAGGTCTCTGAGCGAAGAAAACCTTCCTTATCCGCATCAAGAATAGCAATAAGAGAGACTTCGGGCAAGTCAAGCCCTTCTCTTAAGAGGTTAATTCCTACCAGTACATCAAATTCTCCACTACGCAACTCCCTTAAGATTTTTGACCTTTCCAGGGTCTTTACTTCAGAGTGAAGATAGCGAACTCTTATCTTTAAATCGTCAAAATAAGCAGTAAGATCTTCGGCCATTCTTTTAGTTAAAGTTGTAATCAAAACTCTTTGATGTTTATCAACTCTTGTTTTGATTTCTTCAAGAAGATCATCTATGGGATTGACAGCTGGTTTTACTTTAATTTTAGGATCAATAAGCCCCGTTGGCCTAATGAGCTGCTCTGCCACCTGAGAGCTTCTAGTAAATTCATACATAGAAGGAGTCGCTGAAGCATAAATAACTTGATTAATGAGAGTTTCAAATTCAAAAAATTTTAAAGGACGATTATCGTAAGCCGAAGGCAAACGAAACCCATGTCTCACTAAATTATTTTTCCTGGATTTATCTCCACCGTGCATAGCATGCAGTTGAGGAAGAGTTTGATGAGACTCATCAATGAACATAAGATAATCTTTGGGAAAGTAATCTATAAGACAAGATGGACGCTCACCTACCGCCCGCCCATCAAAATAACGAGAATAGTTCTCAATTCCGGTGCAATAACCCACCTCTCTTATCATCTCCAGATCATACTTTGTCCTCATCTCTAATCTTTCTACCTCTAACAATTTTTTTTGGGAGCGCAATTCCTCTAATCTTTGTTTTAGCTCTTTTTGGATAGCATCAAGAGCGTAAGTTATTCTATCAGGAGGGGCAAGATAGTGAGTTGCTGGATAAATATAAACCTCCTCTACCTTTTCTCTGGTTTTCCCGGATAGAGGATCAAAAAGTGAGAGCCCCTCTACTTCATCTCCCCACAATTCAATTCTAACAGCCTCCTCCTTATAAGTCGGATAAACTTCGATAAGGTCTCCTCTCACTCTGAATTTTCCCCGAGAAAAACCAATATCATTTCGCTCGTATCTTACCTGAACCAATTTTTTGAGGATATCTCCTCGAGGAACCTCCTCCCCTACTTTAAGATAAAGAAGCATTTCCCGATAATCCGCAGGATTGCCCAAACCATAAATACAACTTACGCTTGCAACCACAATTGTGTCTGGACGCTCCAGAAGACTTCTTGTTGCAGAATGGCGCAGCATATCAATTTTTTCATTTATAGAAGCATCTTTCTCGATATAAGTATCAGTTTGAGGAACGTAGGCTTCAGGTTGATAATAATCATAATAAGAAACAAAATACTCTACCCTGTTATCCGGAAAAAGAGAGGAAAATTCGCTAAAAAGTTGGGCCGCTAAAGTTTTATTGTGAGAAATTACTAAAGCAGGTTTTTGAAGATTTTGAATCACATTGGCCATAGTAAAAGTTTTCCCTGAGCCAGTAACTCCCATCAGAGTTTGCTCTCGGTAACCTTTTAAAATGCCCTCAGTTAGTTTCTCAATAGCTTGAGGTTGATCGCCCTGCGGTTCCAAATGAGTCATTAATTTAAACTTTAGCTTCTTCATCCAAACTAAATTCCTAAAATATAATTAACTTTCAGAAAAATTTACTTCAATAAAGTGTTAGTATATTCCATTTATAAGGTACCGTCAAGGATGGTGGGAAATTGCAATTATTCAATTTCAAGAAAAATATTAAAGTCTTCACTCTCCACTAAGAGCAGCACAGTTTCTACCCAACTCAAAAGCTTTAAGGTTGGAGGGAACAGTGGGCAAAGGTACTCTCTTTTTTATTACTTTTTCCCAACTGGAAATAGGAAAAGGTAGAAAAAAAGACAAACTCCCCAAAACTACAATATTCATCGTCTTGGGATTTCCCGCATCTTTTGCTATCTTCAACCCATCAACTTTAATAACTTGGGATGTTTTTTTTCGAAGATGAGAGAATATATCAGGAGGGTACTTCTCTTTACCGATATTAACTCCCAGAGGAGCTACTTTTAAATTGTTAACAATTAAAACTTTTTCTTTTTTTAAATAGTCAAGAAATCTCAAAGCCTCCAGTTTTTCCAGAGCAAGTAAAAAATCAGCCTGACCCCTTTTAACTAAAGGAGAGTAAATCTTTTGGCCAAACCTAACCTCAGAGATTACACTCCCGCCTCTTTGAGCCATTCCATGAACCTCAGATTTTTTAACATCATAACCTTCTTCAAGAGCAACTTTAGCTAAAATATCTGAGATTAACAAAATACCCTGTCCCCCAACTCCAACAATCACAACATTACAAATTTTTTGTTTCACTTTTCCCCTTTTAACCCTTCAAGTTCTTCAAGTTGCCTTTGATATATACTCCTCACAAAGTCAAATACATCCAGATATTCCCTGCTTTTATAGTCAGGATAAGTCCACTCCTCGGGTTGAAAACCTTTGCCTTTGGAATATTTTAAAGTAATCTCAGCGTATATTTCTTTATCCAGATAAACCCTGTGAATAAAATTTTTTGTTGTAACTAAGACTAGCTTAGATAAGACTAAATATCCTGGATCTATATTCACTCTTCTTCGTAAAGAATTGGGAAAGAAGAACTTTTTCTCTAATTTGTTGGTAAAAAGTTTTATTGAGACAATCTTCTCTGGATTAATAAGTAGCTTAAAACTAATAAACTTTTTCCAAAGAATTTCCCCCATCTCTGCTTGATAATAATCGGTGTATTTGAAAGGAAAGGAATTACTTTCAAAATCAACCTCTCCATAGCGGATAATAAGCTCATTTTTTGCTTTAATAAAAAACTCATTTTGAGAAAAAATCAGCCCAGCTATCAGTTTAACCGGTTTGTGATGTCTGATTTTACCCACGAAATTATTTTATCACAAAAATATAACTCCTGCAAGTTATAAGTACTTTGGGTTGACAATAGCGAAAAAAATAAGATAATTTAAGGAAAATTCAAAAAGAAGGCTAATGGGCGAAAAAATTGTTAAAAGGTTTATTTTATTATATCAAATTTTAATCTCTCCCTGGCTCCCATCTACCTGTAGGTTTTATCCTACCTGTTCTCAATATGCACTCGAGGCAGTAGATAAATATGGAGTAAAAAGAGGGATTTTTTTAGGGATGAAAAGAATATCTAAATGTCATCCTTTCAATCACGGAGGATATGATCCTTTAAAATAAAAGGGGTATAAAAATTATGCAAAAAAATATCATTTTGGCTATTGCTCTTTCGGTAGTGATTATTGTTATCTACAATGTTTTTCTCATGCCTAGATTCGAGACGGAACAAGAGGTTGTCGAAACCCCTCGAGTAAGCGAACAAGTCGAAGAATCAATGATAACGTTAGAACCCACAGGGGAAAAACCTCTTGTTGCACAAGGTGAACCAATCACATTAGAAAATGACAACATGATTTTAACTATAAACACTGCGGGAGGAAAAATAACTTCCTGGTATCTTAAAGAAAAAAAGACTAACATAATAGGCGAGGAAGGTAAAGCTATAAGATTTTATCTAAAACTAGCCGATGATGAAATCATTGATTTTTCTAATGCTAATTTTGAAATCAGGGAAAAAGATGATAAAAGGGTTGTATTTTTTTGGGAAAACAGAGAAAGAGAACTCACCGTAATTGAAACCATTGAGTTACCCGAACAAGGTTATCATATCTTTTACAACCTCTCTTTAGATTATCCGACAAATCTTCAATGCTACCTGCTTTGTCCAACCGAAATTGTAGATAGAACTAACCCCATAGAAAGACTTGCCTTTTGGGAATATCAGCTTTATGAAGAAAAAAATGAAGGAATTCAGCCCGAGTATAGCGATAGGGTAAAATGGCTGGGAATTCGTGATAAAAAAGATTTCTTAATTAGCTTAATTCCCCTAAGTCGAGTTGATAAAGGACTTTTTAATGTCGACTCCTGGAATTACTGGGGATTTACTACCACAAAACAAAGAACAAACTGGGTGATTTACGCCGGTCCTCAAAATTATTCCTATTTGAGACTAGTTGATAACTTTATAAAAGATAGCACAGGAGAGGACCCTCATTTACTCGATGCCTTAAATATAGGAATTTGGGGATACCTTTCAATCGGAATCATCAAACTTCTTATTTTCTTCTATAGCTTCACCCATAATTATGGAGTAGCTATCATTCTTCTCACTCTGCTTATATATGGAGCGCTTTCTCCTCTCACTTTTAAGCAATTCGAATCTATGCATAAAATGCAGTTAGTCCAACCCCAGCTTAAAAAAATACAGAAAGAATTTAAAAGTGACCCCAAAAAATTGCAAGCTGAAATGATGAAAATGTATCGTGAAAACAAAATCAATCCTTTATCCGGATGTTTACCCATGGTTTTCCAGCTTCCTATAATTTTTATTCTTTACAGAGCCTTACTCGGCTTCCCATTCGCTGAAAACCCATCCTTCCTCTGGATTGCAAACCTGGGTAACCCTAATATTCCGCTATTGTTAGCTCTGGGTGGACTTATGTTCCTTCAACAAAGAATATCTCAGAGGTTACAGACAAGTAAAGAACAGGAAGGCATCGCAAAAATGATGCAATTTTTTCCTTTGTTCCTCATCGTCATCCTATGGTCACTTCCCTCTGGAGTTATGCTTTACTGGCTCACCTCTACTTTGATTTCCATAACTCAACAACTTTTTATAAGCAGAAGAACTCGTGGCCTTCAAATAAAACCTAAAAAATGACACCAAAAGATACCATAGCTGCCATTTCTACCCCTGTAGGACAATCAGGGATTGGAATTGTCAGGATGAGTGGAAGCAAGGCCTTTTCTCTAACTAAAAAGGTATTTTCCCCCTCCGCCAGCAATAAGGTATCCTGGAGCTCTTCCTTTAAAATGTATTACGGTTGGATAATTGACCCCAAAACAAAAGAGCCTGTTGACCAGGTCATTTTAAGCTTAATGAAAGCTCCCCGAACTTATACTTGTGAAGATATAGCCGAAATAAATTGTCACGGAGGAATTGCTTCCCTGCGAAAAACTCTGGAAATTTGTTTAAGGTTGGGAGCACGCCTTGCTGAGCCTGGCGAGTTTACTAAAAGAGCTTTTTTAAATGGAAGGATAGACCTATCGCAAGCTGAAAGTGTGCTTGATATTGTGCAGGCTAAAACCGAACAAACCCTTAAATTAGCTCTAAAAACTCTTAGAGGAAAACTATTAAACTACATTTTATCGATAAGAGGAAAAATGATTGACATTCTTTCCTTTTTGGAGGCAGAAATAGATTTCTCAGAAGAAGAGATAGAAACTAACTCCAAAAAGGAAAAAGCCATTGGCGAACTAATACAAGAAATCAAGAGTTTGCTGGAAAAAGCAGAAAATAGCCAAATTTATCGTGAGGGAATTAAAACTGCAATTATAGGAAAAACCAATGTGGGAAAATCAAGCCTGCTGAATACGCTACTTGAAAGAGAAAGGGCTATCGTGAGCCCTATTCCTGGAACTACCAGAGACACCATTGAAGAAACTTTAAATATGAAAGGCTTTCCAGTCCACCTCATCGATACTGCTGGATTGGGAACAACAAAAGATCCACTACAGGAGGAAAGTACCAAAAGGACTCACCATTCATTGCAAATCTCAGATATTATCCTTCTGATGGTGGATGGCTCATCTTCTCTAAAAAAAGAAGACATCGAAATTTTTACCATCGTGAAAAACGCAGGTAAAAAAACTTTACTAATAATAAACAAAATAGACCTTCCTCAAAAAATTGACAAAAAGAAACTAAAAGAAAACTTTTCTCATCTTATCCCTTTAAAAATATCGGCAACTAAAGGCAGCGGTCTTGATGAGTTGAAGACAAAAATAGCAAATCTTATTTTAAAAAAATTAACCTTCACCTCGCAAGATCTTATGATCAATTTAAGACAAAAAAATTGTCTTGAAAAAACGAAGCAGTGTCTTTTAAAAGCTAAAAAGGGACTGAAAAACAACCTGTCGGAAGAGCTAATAGCTCTAGAAATAAGAGATGGTATTGAACATCTAAATGAAATAACCGGACAAAAATTGGGAGAGGAAGTCTTAGACCGCATCTTTTCTAATTTTTGTGTTGGTAAATAAAAAGAAAATGGCTAAGCTTATCTTCATCACTGGAGGAGTAAGAAGTGGTAAAAGTAAGTTTGCGGTAGAGCTTGCCTCCAATTTTTCTTCTCAGGTAACATTTATCGCTACAGCACCTTTCTCAGATCCTGAAATGGAAAAAAGAATTAACTTGCACCAAAAATCCCGCCCTTCTCACTGGCAAACCATTGAAGAACAAAAAGATGTAAGTGCTGTACTTTCTAAAATTAACTCACCTCAAAAAGTAATCATACTTGATTGTCTTACTCTTTTAATCTCTAATCTTCTTTTAGAAAAAAAAAGTGAAAAAGAAATATTAACTCAGATTAAAGCTATAGCCGATAAAGCTAAAAAACTTAACCGGGCTACCATTGTTGTATCCAATGAAGTAGGATGGGGAA
>CAZGDY010000048.1:7008-12202 GCA_964524965.1 uncultured Clostridia bacterium | reverse complement strand
TATTAATTGCATTGGCAGCACCGGTAATTCCCAATGGGACAATAACTATACAGTAAAAAATGCCTAAATTTGCTGTTCCCACAAGGGGAATGCTCATTATCGTGTGACCGGCCCTGATAGCTATTAAGGGGAGAGAAGCGAAAATGGGACTAATCGTTTTTACGCCTTTGGGCAAAGATATTAGGTCATCTATTACTCCTATGAGAGCAATCATAAGTACAGTGGACAAAATGGCAAAAATATCTATAAGATTTAAAGATATAATTTGATTGAAAAATGTTTCTAAGGCAATTGCTAAAATAACTCCTGCTGTAAAGCCGATAACCATAACCAACCCTCCCATTTCAGCTACTTCTGGTTGGTTTGGTTTGTTAAGGTCTTTACCCACTATCCTTGCTTTTTTAAGTTGACGAATAGCTTCAGGGAATATTAAAAAGGGAATTAAGAAAGAGACAAAGAAAATTAATGTTGATATTTTCATGTTAGACCATCCATTTAAATGAGGAGATAATAAACCATATCCCAAAGCTTATTAACATAAGACTGGATACCTTGAGTAAGATGAGTTGTACTTTTCGTTCCCAGATTTTACCGGAGTAGTATAAACCGCAGGAGATAAGGGAATACCAGATAAAATCGCATAACCAATGCACAATACCCAAGACAACAAGCCCCAACACGCCAAAGATTGCAGACCTGATAATTAAAGCAGTGCCCACGGTAACCCACCACAGTATAAAATAAGGGTTTAATATGCTTGTAATGGCTCCAGCCATTGTAGCTTTAGAGGTAGCTTTGTCTTGAGAAACAGCCTGGGATACCTTTTTCGAATTAAAGATACCTTTTCCCATGTAAATTAAGACCAATCCTCCTGTTATTCCTAAAATGATTTTGATCGAGTTGTTTTGGAAAAAATTGTGAAGTCCAAAATAGATAAGAAGGATAAGAGGTAACTCTACCAGTCCATGGCCAATAGCGATAAAAGAACCGGCGAATTTGGATTGCCAGCTTCGGGCTACCGTAGCCGCAAATACAGGTCCTGGCATCATTACACCTGATAGAGAAATTCCCATTACTGTAAGGGAAAAAAGAAGCAAAATACTATCTCTCCTCAAGAATTCAAAAAGTCAAAAAAAACAAAACCTTAAAGTTCTCCCGTTTCTTTTTTAAGGAAAATTTATTTTATTATGCTAAATCTGTTAAAGTTGTCAATTTAGAGGTGAATTTTGACAATAAGGTTCAAATATTTATAATTTTAAGATATTCATAATTTAAGCTCATAATGAGGCGAAAGAAATGAAGCTGCCCCCTTGGCTTACTAAAAAAATGCCTTCTCCTGAGGTTTTGGTGAGCATGAAAAATCTTTTTGATTTTTTTTCTTTGCATACTGTTTGCCAGGAAGCAAATTGTCCCAATATCGGAGAGTGTTTCTCTCGGAAAACCGCTACTTTTATGATTTTGGGAAACCAATGTACCAGAAATTGTCGCTTTTGTGCGGTAAAAAAAGGGAATCCTCTCCCTTTAAACCCAGAAGAACCAGAAAATGTAGCTAAAGCTACAGCCAAGCTTGGTTTGAAGTATGTGGTTATAACCTCAGTAACCCGGGATGATTTGTCAGATGGAGGAGCAAAACAATTTTTTAAGACCATAAACTCTATAAAAAGAGTATGTGGAAAAAAAACTTTTGTGGAGGTATTGATACCAGATTTTGCTGGTTTAGAGTCTTCTTTAAAAGAAGTTTTGAAGGCAAAACCATTTGTTATAAACCATAATCTGGAAACTATTTCCAGATTATACGACCAAGTAAGACCCGAGGCAAATTATCAAATTTCCTTACAACTTTTGAAAAAGTGTAAACAAATAAACTCAGAAGTTTATACCAAGTCAGGATTGATGGTGGGGTTAGGTGAAAAAGTAGATGAAGTGGTAAAGGTAATGAAGGATTTACGAAATGTAAATTGTGATATTTTAACCATAGGCCAATATTTAAAACCTTCACCGGAACATCTGAAGGTTGAAGAGTTTATTCATCCTCGAATTTTTACCAATTACCGAAAAATTGCTTATTCCCTGGGTTTTCTTTATGTTGCCTCTGCTCCTTTTGTCAGGAGCTCTTATATGGCTAAGGATTGGTTAAACTCTCTGAACCATTTAAGAGAAAAACCACCTAATTAGTTTAGTATAAGAATTACTAAGTAAGCTAGTACTAAATTGACAGACCAATACTTTTTTGTATAATGTGCAACATATAGTGTTAGCGTTAAGGAGAGCAAGATGCAAATAGAGTTAATAGCTCCTACCTGGATTCAAAAAGTTCACACAAAGAGAGCAAAAAGAGCAAAAATTTTTAATATTCCTCCGCTTGGTTTATTAAATGTAGCCACAGTGACTCCTCCTCAAATTAAGGTTCATCTTACCAATGAAAACGTTGAACCCATTGATTTTGAAAAAAATGTTGATTTAGTTGGTATCACCACGATGACATCTGCTGCTCCCAGGGCTTATGAGATAGCGGATCGTTTTAAAAAAAAGGGTATTCCCGTGGTACTTGGTGGTCCCCACGTTTCTGTTTTACCTGAGGAAGGACTTGAACATGCCAATGCAGTTATAGTTGGAGAAGCTGAAGGTGCATGGGAAAAAATGCTGGACGATTTTATTCGTGAAGGAGAAAAGGGTTTAAAAAAAATTTACAAAAATGAAAAATTTCCTCCCTTTTCTGAAATTCCTTTTCCCCGATGGGATATTTTAAAAGAAAATACCTATATTGCCAATAAGGTTTTTCATCTTACCAGAGGGTGCCCTCATAACTGTTCTTTTTGTTCGGTTACGGAGCTTTTTGGCAGAAAAATAAGGTATCGCTCAATAGATAAAGTAGTAGATTTTATTAAAACACATAAAGGGAAGGGATTAAAGGGGAAATTATTCGTATTTCTTGATGATAACGTTATGGGGAACAGGAAATATGCTAAAGAGCTTTTCAAAGCACTTATTCCTTTGAAAATATTCTGGATGAGTCAGGCTTCTGTAAACTCAGCTTACGATGAAGAGCTTTTGAAGTTAGCGGGAAAAAGTGGATGCAAAGCACTTTTTGTCGGGTTTGAAACCGTATCAGAAAGTGCTCTTGAAGAAGTGGGAAAATCTCAAAATGAAGTTGGGTTTTACAAAGAGGCCGTAAAAAGATTTCATCGTCACGGAATATTTTTACACGGGGCTTTTATGTTTGGAATGGATAGTCATGATAAAGACATATTTAAGGAGACTGTAGATTTTATAAATAAAGCGAAATTAGATAGTATCCAGTTTTCTATTCTCACACCCTTACCGGGAACAAAGTTTTATCATGAAATAGAGAGTGAAGGAAGGATTTTTGATAGAGATTGGTCTAATTATGATTGTGGCCATGTAGTGTTTAAACCGAAAAAAATGAGTCCGGCTGAGTTAGATAGTGGATATGCTTGGGCTTACGTGAAGTGTTTTAGCTTTTACTCCATTTTTAAAAGACTTACGGGAGTTTTTTCAGGAGGGAGATGGAAATATTTACCACTAATACTTATTTTCAACCTTTATTTTAGAAAAACAATTTTTAAGATAAAAGAAAGAATTAACAATCCAATGATTAAGGAAAGCTTAAAAGAAACAACCAAGATTGCAGGAGTCCTTAGAGAACAAAAAGTCATTTAAAATATTCATTAAAAACTGAATCATCAAAAAGAAAAAAAAACTTATAAAGATAAGTTCTTACCTTAGTATTTAACCCAAAGTTAACTTTTGTTCTTCCCCAACCAAGATTTCTATACTCATTAAGAATTTGAATGCTTTCTCTTCTCTGCAAAACCTTAACTTAAATTTTAGTTTTTTTATAAGATTTATCATCACTATTTTTTTTATTGCGGGAAAATTTAACTTAAAACAAGGGCTATTCTCTTTTTTAATTGACTTAAAGAGCTTCTTGTGATATTTTAGAAATAATCAAAAATACAATTTTAAGGAAGAGGAGGTGAGGTGAGAGTATGATTTATGAAAAAAGAATAATTTCAGCAACAATATGGGGAGTAATATTTGGATTTATCAGTTGGGGACTTGTCCAAATCTTTGGAGATGTTCCTTTATCTGGTGCAACAGCTATTATTTTCTCCCGGGCTCTTTTGGGTTTTGTTATTGGAATTAGCATTTGGAAGATTACCTGGTGGCTTCATGGATCCTTATTAGGATTATTTTTCTCTCTACCTTTAGGATTTATCGCTATATGGGTGGGGTTTGGATGGGGAGGATTTGCGCTCACCTTAGTTACAGGAATAGTTTTTGGTTTTTTAATAGAGCTTTTAACCGCAGTGGCGTTTAAAGCAGAAATGCGAGTGGGAATAAAAAAGGAGGAGAAAAAGGAGCAGTAAAGCTAAAGGAAGCTGCTAATTTTTTCTATATTGAAGATATATGAAAACCGAACACCAAGTTATTATCCTGGCAAGTGTTTACGCTTTATTCTTCTGGGTAATTGATGCTCTTTTGGACTATCTTTTTTTCTACAATGGATCGTATTGGGGCTTGCTATTTTTAAATGTGCCCGGTTCTAAACTCTATATGCGATTAGTTGTAGTTGCCTGTTTTGGTACCTTTGGTGTAATTGCATCCTGGCTCTTAATTAAGCGTAGGCAAGTAGAAGAGTTGTATCATACTATCTTTGAAACTACCGGGACCGCAACTGTAACGATTGAGGAAGATATGACAATATCTTTGGCCAACGCAGAATTTAAAAAACTCTCCAAATATTCCAAAGAGGAAGTAGAGGGTAGAAAAAATTGGGCAGAGTTCGTCGCGGAAGATGATTTAAACAGGATAAGGAAGTATCATCGTTTGGCAAAAATTGCCCCTGATGCTGCTCCAAAAGGTTATGAATTTAAATTTATTGACCGGCAAGGCGAGATTAGAGATATTTTTGTTACGGTTGGTATGATTCCAGGAACAAAAAGGAGCGTGGCCTCTCTTTTAGATATAACTAATCGCAAACGAAGGGAAGAACAACTTGCCTACATGGCTACTCATGACGCTCTAACTGACCTGCCCAATCGGGTCTTGCTTGATGACCGTCTCACTTTAGCCATTGCCTATGCCAGAAGGAATCAGCAGAAATTAGCTGTAATATTACTTGATTTGGATCACTTTAAGAACGTTAATGATGAACGAGGACATAAATTGG
>CAZGDY010000048.1:4491-6908 GCA_964524965.1 uncultured Clostridia bacterium | reverse complement strand
GATGTTTTAGTGAGATATTCGGACATTGCGATGTATCATGCCAAAAGATGGGGCCGGAATGCTTATCAACGCTATAGTGAGGCTATGGTTGCTGAACCGGGAGCGGTTAAAGTTGCCGAACGTAGGCAAGCAACAGTAGAACTACAGCAGAGCTTCGAAATGCTGAAAAAAACCATGGAAAATACTATCCTTGCAATGACCAGAATAGTGGAAACAAAAGACCCTTACACAGCCGGTCATCAGCGGCGAGTAACCAATCTTGCTTGTGCTATAGCTAAAGAAATGGATCTCTCAGTGGAGCAGATTAGTGGAATTCAAATGGCGGCAATGATTCACGACATTGGCAAAATATACGTACCAATGGAAATTCTCAGTAAACCAGGTAATCTGATTGAAAACGAGCTTAATATGGTTAAGGCGCATCCTCAACTTGGTTATGATGTATTGAAGGGATTGGGATTTCCCTGGCCGGTTACTGAAATTGTTCTTCAGCATCATGAACGAATAGATGGTTCTGGATATCCTCAGGGTTTATTGGGCAAAGACATTCTTCTGGAAGTACGAATCTTAGCAGTGGCTGATGTGGTTGAAGCCATAGTCTCGCATCGGCCCTACCGACCGGCACTCGGTATCAGTAAAGCTTTGGAGGAAATCTCCAAAAATAAAGATGTTCTTTATGACTCTAAGGTAGTTGACGCCTGTCTGAAACTTTTTGCCGAGAAAAAGTTTGCCTTTGTCCAGAGCAAAAATTAGATAAATTGTCTAAAAACTGATAAAGGAAAAGAGAAAAGTAGATGATATCCTTAAAAAGAGTGTTAGTCGCAGTTTTTATTTTTTTTCTATTCAGCTTGTTAAACTCAGAGCTATGGGCAAAACAGCTCACTAAGTATGCTATAGCCATGTTACCTACTCCAGTTTTAAACACTCCCGATTTTTTTGGTGTTTTTGGAGGGGAAAATGGTAGTACTTTACGAGTTGATGAGGAAGGTAAGATTTTAGAATTAGAGCTTATTTGTTTACCTAAATCAATCTTTAAAATTGAAGAAACTATTTTAAAAAATCTAAGCACGATTTATAAAGTGACAACTAATGACTATCCCTACCCCACCTCAAAAGGCTATTTTATTGATAGTAGATTTGTGAAAATAGTAGAGGCAAAACCCTCTGACAAAGCTAAGAAATTATCTTCAAATCAAATTATTATTCAAAATCTTTTATCTACCCAAGGTAGTAATTATTTGTGGGGTGGTAATTATAAAGATGGTGTTCCTCAAATGCTCACTTTTTATGAACCGAGTTATCCGCTTATTGTAAATGTTCAAGAGAAATGGATGTTAAAGGGATTGGATTGTTCTGGTCTGCTTTATTACGCCACAAATGGTTATACTCCTCGAAACACAAGTAGTTTAGTTAACTATGGTAACCCTGTCCTAATCTCTGGTTTGAAGGTGGATGAGATTATTCAAAAAGTAGAGCCTTTAGATATCATCGTATGGATAGGGCATCTCATTATTATTCTTGATAAAGAAAATGTAATTGAAAGTCGCTTGGATTATGAAAAATACAAAAAAGGATTCCAAGGTGGGGTTAGAATTCGGCAGCTCAAAGAAGTGTTGAGAGAAGTTATTGAAAGCAGAGTTCCTGTTAACAATTATAAAGAAGAACTTGAAGAGGGAAAGAAAAAATTTGTCATTCGTAGATGGTATCTAAAAGAGGAAAGATAGGGAGAGAAATAAATTTTATCCTTTTCTTCTTGACGTACCGAATCCTTTTGTGTTATATTATATATCATAAAGTAAGTTTCTTTAAAAAATCTTAGATTTCTTGTTATCGTTGGAATAAATTCTCTAATTATCGGTTAATATATTTTGAAGATATAGAGGTTTTAACAAAATGAACCAAGAAAAAAAAGAAGAATTTATTGATAAATTGACAAAGCTGCGCAGGCGTATTAGTGAATTGGAAATCTTAGAAGCCAATCATAAAAAAACAAAGCAGAAACTAAATCAAATGCTCAAGGAGTGGGAAGCCACTTTTAACTCTATGACAGATTTAGTTTCAGTTCAAGACAAAGATGCTAAAGTTGTTAAAATAAATAAGGCTTATGTTGATATTTTGGAAATTAAGTCAGAAGAAATTATCGGTAAAAAGTGTTATGAACTTTTTTCTGGAACAAAAAATTCTCGCTTGATTTGTCCTCATAAGAAGGTACTAAGGACGAAAAAATCAATGATTACCAGGTTTTTCGAGCCTCACCTGGGGATTTACCTTGAGGCATCTACAGCGCCTATATTAAACCAAAAAGGTGAAGCTATTGGTACTATTTGCGTTGCTAAGGATATAACCGAACGCCAAAAAAAGGAAGATCAGCTTTACTATATGGCTACTCACGATGGTCCCACCGGTCTTCCTAACCG